>NZ_JAAMNK010000037.1:0-20078 GCF_011066025.1 Bacillus sp. EKM202B
TCGAGCTCCGATAGAATATCGAATCTCGATGGCTGCTTAGTCTTTTTAATACTGTCTACTTGACAGGGATAAGACCACATAGACGGTCGTCTTTTTCTATATATAAAGGGGAAAGGGGACACAAAGTTTATATAAGCGTAGCAGCGTAAATAAAAGCAGTAAGAAGAAGAGAGCCGCTAGCTAGTCCTAAAAAATCTAATTTGTTAAAGGTGATATTTTGCATAATATATTCTCCTTACTTGTTTAATGTAGAAGCAACAGATTTTGCATCGATAAGAGCGGACAATACCATGCCCATTGTATTCGTAAATTTGTTGTTCTTCATTTTGTTCATCATATCGATCCGCTCCTTTTCAAATGGTTGCCCTGTTTCTGACTTAATTGTATAAGATATTGGGGAGAGTCACTATCGAATTAGCTTACAAGAAAATTACACTTTTGTAAGAATTGAAATTTAACAATAAATACTTATTTTTATTACCAACTCCTAAAACTTAGTGTTATAATCATTGTAAGAAAATGATTATACTTCGGATATTTAGAAAGGAACGAAACAAATGTATAAACCAATTACATTTTCGTTGAAATATATATTTAAAATGGCTGGGAAAGTAGAAGTACAAGGGAGAGAGAAATTACCAGAAGGCGGCCCTTACGTTGTTGCGTGTACACATACGAGTTTTATGGACGTTTTAATGTTAGCAACTGGGATGTATCCAACCCAAATTCATTACATGGCCAAAAAAGAATTATTTGAAGGGAAATTCAAAAACTGGTTCTTTAAAAATGTAAATGCATTTCCGGTAGATCGTGCGAATCCAGGGCCGAGCACATTAAAAATTCCATCGCGTTTATTAAAAGAGGGAAAAGTAGTAGGGATTTTCCCAAGTGGAACGAGATCAACAGAAGACGTTTCATTAAAAGCGGGGGCTGTTACGATTGCACTGCGTTCTAACGTTCCATTAGTGCCGGCAGCTTATATTGGTCCATCAAGTGTAAAAGAATTAATAAAAGGAAAAAAAGCGCAATTAGTTTTTGGAGATCCGATTCAAATTGATGCCGGAGAACAAATAGATCGAAAAACGGCTATGAAAATGATGACAGATCAATTAAACGAAAAATTTGAAGAACTAAAGGAAACTTTGCAATCAAAACAAAAGTAAAAAAGACGACCGGGCATAGACGGTCGTCTTTTTCTATATATAAAGGGGAAAGGGGACACAAAGTTTATATAAGCGTAGCAGCGTAAATAAAAGCAGTAAGAAGAAGAGAGCCGCTAGCTAGTCCTAAAAAATCTAATTTGTTAAAGGTGATGTTTTGCATAATATATTCTCCTTACTTGTTTAATGTAGAAGCAACAGATTTTGCATCGATAAGAGCGGACAATACCATGCCCATTGTATTCGTAAATTTGTTGTTCTTCATTTTGTTCATCATATTGATCCGCTCCTTTTCGAATAGTTGTTGCCCTGTTTCTGACTTAATTGTATAAGATATTGGGAAGAGTCACTATCGAATTAGCTTACAGGAAAATTACACTTTTGTAAGAAAAACGAATGAAGGTGTAATGATGAGAAGATTTGACATATGTTCATGGAATTCATTAAGTTAAAAGGAGAGGTGAGTGTATGGCTAATATTAAAGATATCGCAAAGATGGCCGGAGTTTCAGTTACGACCGTTTCGAGGGTGCTAAATGATCACCCATATGTAAGTGAAGAAAAAAGGAAAGCGGTTATTGAGATAGTTGAGAAGTTGAATTACTCACAAAACGCAAACGCTGTTCATTTATCCAAAGGGAAGACGAATATTGTTGGTGTAATTTTACCTTACATTAATCATCCGTGTTTTGATGCGATGGTAGGTGGAATGATGGAGGTGGCGTTAGCTCATAATTACAGGGTGTTACTTTGCCAAACGAATTACAATAAAAAAGAAGAAATGAAAAGTTTACATATGCTAAAAACAAAACAATTGGACGGCCTTATTATTTGCTCGCGTGCGAATGATTGGGAAACGATAGAACCGTATGTTTCTTACGGCACAATAATTGCTTGTGAAGATAATGATATTTCAAATATCTCAAGTGTATATACAAATCATTCGGCAGCCTTTCAGTTAGGAATGAATTATCTTATTGAAAAAGGTTATAAAAAAATTGGTTATTGTACGGGAAGGAAGTTAGGGCCAAGTAGTCAAAAACGTTTTGATGTTTATAAACATCAATTACAATCCATAGATGAAGAGGTTAATGAAGAGTGGATTTTTACAGAATGTTTTACATTAGAAGATGGTGTGAGAGCGGCTCATAAGTTAAAGGAGATGCAGGTCCTCCCAGAAGCGTTAATAGTAGCAGGAGATGAAGTTGCGATTGGGATTATGACAGAAGTTGAAAAGTTAGGTATTCAAGTTCCTGAGGATTTGGCGATTATTGGTTTTGATAATCAACCTATTTCACAAGTGTTACAGTTGACAACGATTGATCAAAATTTAAAGGAGATAGGCAAAAACGCTTTTGAAATGTTTTATAGGCAAGTGAGCAACGAGAGTTATAAACAAGAAAAGGTGGAGATTCCGTATGAACTTGTGGAACGCTCTACAGTTTAGTCTTAATCCGTTATGTGTATAATCGCATAACGGATTATTTTTTGAAATGTCTTTGACAGGAAACGCGTTTCATACTTTATAAAAGAGTTAAACCGGTCTGTAATAATCCATGGATTCTTTTCAAGTGTTAAAACAATGAATAGAATTTGGAGGAATATGCATGAATGAACTTTTATCGAGTATGAAAAAATATGTAGAGGATGACGAAAAGATTTTAGCTGTTGTGGTAGGGATATTTGAGAAGGATGATTTTACTGTAGCTTACCGGCATGGGATTTTCGCTGCTACTACTAGACGTCTCCTTTTTTACGGGAAATTTTCGGGCTACCCTGCAATATTTGAAGAGTATCCGTATTTGCATATAGATGACATAGATCTCTGTCCATATTTTGAATTTACTTGTAATCATGAAAGGGTTAGAGCTAGGTATATTCAGAAAGGGAATGTGGAGCGATTTGTTCGTGCAGTTAGAGAAAATATGAATAATTAATCAACCCTTTGTTTAAACATAATATCTCGATCTTTAAGAGGTAAAATGCGGAATAAAAACCACTTCTAAACCTCTAGGAGATAGTGATACAATGTCAAATGGGGGAGGGTATGAATTATGGTTAATCAACGTATAAAGGAAATAACACTAATTACAATTGGTTCATTAGTATTCGCAATTGGTATTAATTACTTTGCAATTCCAAACCGTTTATCGGAAGGTGGAATTATTGGTTTAACGGTTGTTACGTACTACTTATTTGATTGGTCACCAGGGATTGTGAACTTTGCTATAAATGCAGTTTTACTAGCTATTGGTTATAAGTTTTTTGATAAAAAAACGATGGTTTATACGATTTTAGGGATTGTAGAAACATCCTTGTTTTTATATGTTACAGAACATATTGAGTATCATGTAAATAGTGATACGCTATTAGCAGCTTTATTTGCTGGTTTGTTTGTAGGTATCGGATTAGGCTGTATGTTCAAAGCTGGAGGTACATCAGGAGGATCGGCAATTTTAGCGCAGTTAGCAAATCAATATTTAGGGTGGAGCGTTGGTAAAGGCGTACTTATTATTGATATCGTTGTAATTGCTGGTTCTGTATTTATAATAGGACAAGAAAAAGCGATGTACACACTTGTTGCAGTATTCATCGGTGCGAAAGTGATTGATTTCATTGTAGAAGGAATGGATACAAAAACGGCTGTTACAATCATTTCAAATCAACCAGATTTAATACGTGAGGCTATTACGAAAAACATGACACGCGGTGTCACTGTATTAGAAGGACGCGGCGGATATACTGGAAAAAATAAAGAAGTTTTATATGTTGTTATTAATAAACAAGAGCTTGTTAAGTTAAAGCAAGTTATTAGCCGAGTAGATGAAGATGCTTTCGTTGTTATTCATGATGTGCGTGATGTGCTTGGTGGGGGCTTTAAAGCGAGCTAAAAGGTGAACGAGTAAAATCGTTCACCTTTTTTTATTCTTACAAAAATGTAAGTGTAATGTAATGAGATTCAATAGTAGATTTTATTGCTTCTTCTTAAAATGGATGTATATATATCCTGCAGAGGAGGAATGTTTATTATGAAGAAAAAAATGATCACTACTATAATAGCGATGCTAGTGATAGTAGTAATGTTACTGCCTACGAAACTTGGACCAGTTATTGATAAATATAATCCGCTTTATAAGACGAAAGAATACTATACGGTTGTGAATACAATTGGTCAGCATGTTGGTGATGAGTGGTATGAATATGAATTTATTGCATTTGACGAACGTGGAAGAGAACAAAAAATAAAGAAGACTGTTAAGCATATGTTAAAGAGAGATGAAGCATTAAAAGTGTACGCAAAAGGACGATACGGCGAGTCAATTGAAGAAATTGAAGCTGTAAATATTCCTATTAATGCGAAGAGTAAACTTTTAGCGATGAGATAGCGAAATATACCCCTGCCTATTTTTGTCGAAAATCAAAATACTAGGTATGGGTATTTCGAGGTTCGTAAAAAAGCCTTAGTCCATATGGGCTAAGGCTTTTTTTATTATATAAAGGGGAAGGGGGTACATTGTAGTAGCATGAGTGAAAGGTATAAGAAGAGTAGCTACTAGCAATGTAATTTGGTTATGTGAGCGTTCTTCTTATTTGGCTTACTTTCTAACTGTATTGTACGAAATATAGATATGGAAAACTATCGAATTACATTACGCATAGCTTACAAACATGTAAGCCTTCTGTAATGTAATTCGATAGTTAAAAGATAGTAAATTTAATATAGTATAAATAGAAAGTCTAATGTATTACTTTCTGTTTGTAATGTAAGGAAGAATGAAAAACCAACTACTTTTTAATAACCCTCATCTGTATGTAGATGGGGCTCTTTTTATAAACCTTACAACATTGTAAGGTTTACGTAAGTTAATTCGATAGTAAATTTGTCATATTTTTTGCATAATAGATACAAATAGATGAAAATAATTAGGGATTTAGTAAGAAGGGAGAAAAATGGGATGCGTAAAGAAGAAGTAGTGAGGTTTCCAATTAAAGATTTCTGTAGCTACTTTACTGTTGCCGTAGTATGTATTGGATTATTTGATATCATAACAAACTTAATTGTTAAATAATATAGATGATAAAACAAGAAGGGGGTTCCTTTCTTGTTTTTTTTATGGAGGAATAAAGATGAAGTGGATTGATAGCCATATACATGTTGATCAATATAAGGATGAAGAGAAAAGTAGATTACTTAAAGATTTGGAAAATAGTAAAGAGGTAAAGGGGCTTATTGCGGTATCTATGAATTATCAATCATGTAAGGAAACTTTATCTTTAGGAAAGAAATTCCCTTTCATACACCCAGCAATAGGATTTCATCCGGAGCAACCGATTCATAAAGAAGAATGTGAGCGCATATTCAAATTAATTGAAGCTCATGCTGAGGAAATCATTGCGATTGGTGAAGTGGGCTTGCCGTATTATTTAACGAAAGAAGATGAAGGGGTTACTATAGATTCATACGTGGCGATATTGAGACGATTTATAGAACTAGCTAGTGAATATGATTTGCCCATTGTATTACACGCAGTTTATGAAGATGCCGATATTGTATGTGATTTACTTGAAGAATATAAAATTTCACGTGCACACTTCCATTGGTTTAAAGGAAATGAAGCGACAATGGGACGGATGGACCGTGGGAATTTCAAGAGAATACTATAACACACCCTTGTATGATTAAAGATGTATTAGAAGAAGTTAGTGTAATAAAAAAAATTCCAGTAGAGAAAGTTGCAGAACAAATATATAAGAATACAGTTCGCTTTTATCGATTGATTGAATCCTAAAAAACACCAAGCAGCTCGCTTGGTGTTTTTTATTAGGATTCTAATTTTTTCGCACGTCTTAATAATAATAGAAAGACAATGATAACGAACCCAAGTATAAGGAAGAATCCATATTGTTTTATATAATCAATTACGTCACTTGCACTAGTTGGTTTTTCAACGTGGATACCGTCTTTATTAGTAGTAATATGAATATCTTTCATTTTTACTTCATTCGTTTCTTTTTGTAAATCAATCCACTCTATGTTTGGAATACTCTCTAGATCTTTTAATACTTCTTTTAATGGTTTCACACCTAAGTAAGGATGATAGAATGCACCAATAACTCCATCGGATAATTTAGCAACAGATAAAGCACGCTCTTTCATTTGGGCAATAGCTCGTGGTTTATCTTCTTCAATAAATCCAACTGTTTCAGGCATTAATTTCATTCCATGTAGAAATGATGGTGTACTTCTATACGCTGGAGAGTGCATGGATTTCCAAGTTGTATCACTTAACTGCAGTTGACCTACATAAGTTGAAAAGTACTTTGATAAGATTTCATATCCTTTTTGAGACATTGTGTAATGAGGTGCTTCAAATGCGACAGGATATAGTTTAGCATCTACAAGTTCTTGGATACCTTTTTCAATATGATCTGTCGTATATTTTTCTTCAAATGCTTCACCTTTTTTTACATATTGGTTATATGCCTCTATATTTGGGAAATTATCTTTTGTTTTTGGCTTTTCATGCTTCGGTTGACGAATGGGTTGATCAGTTTTTACGTCCCAAAATTCAAACCCTTCACCAGTTTCACTGTCATAAAATTGGTGAGTATAGCCATGCATAATAATTGCTGCACCATCATCTTGCATAGAGCGTAAAAGATCGACTAGTTTGGGTTTATCTTTTAAATGTAGTGTTTTACCTGTCTCTGTATCTGTATATACAGGAATAACAGTTATCATATAAGGAATCTTTTTATTCTTTAATAATTCGGCAATATCCTGTAATTGATTTATATCTGTAGCTGGGTGAACATCTTCAAGGCGTAAATAGGCTAATTTTTTATTAGTTTCAGGTTTTTGTTGGAAATAAGAAAATAAGCTTTCGCCAATATAATAAGATATCCAATCAAAGAGGTTGGAAGTTGCAACGTAATACGAATTGTTTTGCTGTACAATTAATGGATAAGTATTATTGTCTCTTAAGGCATGGGCAAGAATTGTTCCATTTGTATCAAGTTGTTTAATTGATCTCTCTTCCTCTAATGTATTCTTTAGCTTACGTGTTGGATATTCAATTTTATCAGAGTTTATATCTTCGTTTTTAAGTGTGATGAACGAAAAACGATTAGATAACTGTTCTATGTTTTGACCTAAAACTAGTAGTGGTCCGGGGAAGCTTTCTAGAAATTCTTTTGCTTCAGTAGAAAGTTCTTCTTGTTTTTCACCCATGTAAATAACGTGTGTATACGAAGATTTATCAGTTACTTCAGATAACTGTTTTATATTTTTAATTGTTATATCATTAGTGAAATGTCCTACTTGTGTATTAAGTATTTGGATATCACTTGTAATTTGATCATCATTTGAACTGTATAAAATAAGGACTTTCGACTTTTCGGTTTTTTGTGCGGAAATAGGGACAGGGATTAATAGTAGTAAACTGAATAAGAGTAATAGCCATTTTTTCATATTATTATTCTCCTAGTTTATATTTAGAATTCAATTTACAATTATATACAAAAAATAAGTTATAGTCTATGAAAGTTACATTTTTGCACGTATTTACCAAATGTTTTTTCACAAAATAGGCCTAAAGCATGATGATAATATGTATAGTTATTTGCTATGATAAAAGAGTAAGAGAATGATAGAACATAGGTAATTGTAAAGGGAAGGCTGAAAGGGGACAAATTTCAGCGGAGAAAGAGGTAGAGGTAGTGAAGAAATTCTTTGTAGGATTTTTAGTCGTTCTTGGGGTGTATTTATATTTCCAAGGAAAGTCTGAAGGAATGGATAAGCTAGTGAAAGAGACAAGCTATGTTGATTCAGAAGAAGCAAAACAGATGAAACAAATTATTATAGAGGAAGCAAAGAAAGTAAATCTTCCAGAATGGATACCTCTTACAATTGCCGAACATGAAAGTCGATTGAATCCAAGAAGTATTGGAGACAACGGAACTTCATTCGGATTGTTTCAATTGCACCGTGGTGGTGGACTTGCGCCAGATCATTTAACTGATGAAGAGTTGAAAGACCCACGTACAAATGCACAAATTGCAATGCCGCATTTGGTGAAGGGATATAAGCGCGGGGTGCAAAGAGGTTTGACTGATTTTGCATTATTGAAATATGTAGCGAATACATCGGGATGGCCAGGGAATTTAGGGCCAGAGTGGACGGATAATAATATGAAGTATAACGTTGGATTAGAGAACGTATACTATCGAAATAAAGGTGTACTAAAAGAGTAGGTTTTCGATACCTACTCTATTTTTTTATGGATATTTTTGTCTTCCTGCCTTGTGAAGTACTGCGCTAGTTGTATGTTCACTTCTTCTAGTTTTGTAGAAACTTGTGGTATTTTATATCCTACATACAACGGTGAAACGACAAACCTAGGAACAACTTTACAAATAATTTTTCCGTTTAAGTGATAGAAGAATAAGTTATAACTGCTACACCCTTTATGGAAATCTGTCAGTATGTAACGTACAGTTTGCTGAATGTAATTTGCCATTTCATCTATACATGCAATATCATCAATGATTATATTGAATTCAGTAAAACCGATAATAGGACGCTCTGAAATATTGAGTTCAATACGTTCATTTTTTTGAACAATTATCCCTTGGAAATTTTCCTCTTCAATATTCTCGAGATAGTCTACATGTTTCATTCCGATAATTTGCATGTGTGCATGATGCAAACTTCCGCCTGAAAATGGACCATGATTTTTGTATAAAATTACAGATGAAAAGTCTTCGTTTTCCTGTAACTTTAACCAATGTTGAATAGAGAAATGAATTAGTTTTCGCATATGCTCTTCTGTATATGTTGCGATATGATCTTCACAATTATCCGTTTCGATTAACACGGTTTGAAATGTATCTTTTAATGTAGGGAATTTATTTTTCAACCAAATAATTGAGCCCTCAGTTTCTAAAATATCCGTTAAATTTTCTCTATCGCAAAATGGACATGCAGCGCTTCTGTTCCGAATGCTTTCTGGTTTTTGTTTACCGATATCGTTTAAAAAATATAGTTGTTGTGTATCCATTTGTATATACCCCTTTAAAATATGTGTAAAAATCCCGCTTAATACATTCGGGGAAAGGAGAAGGAAATCCTTTAAAGTGAATAGGGAAAAATAAAAGACAAGATATCCTCATTACGATAGGGTATCTTGTCTTTTATTTTTTCTTTAATAATGTGTATGGATAATATAGAGTATTTTCACTATGTTTCGTTTTTCTATTTTTTATTGTGTATAAGGCGATTGCTGTACTTGTGATTATAATAATGGCTTTCTTCATATTCATATACCCCTTTTTATTGTTGGTTTAATTCTTGGCTAACTGCCTTTGCATCGACTAAAGCGTGTAAAATCATTTTCACCATGTTCATCATATTTCTTCACTCCTTTTTATAGTTCATTTAGTTCTTTTACAACTGCTTGTCCGTTCACTAATACCTCAAAGATTGCTTTTACGATTTCTTTCATCATGATTGTTTCCTCCTTTTGTTTGTCTCTCTTGTTTACATCTTTATTGTATAGGGAGGCATCTTTTCGTACTATCGCTTTCCATTACGTGAACATAACAGTTTTGTAAGATTTGATGTCACTTATTGAAATGTTTAGTCTATCTTCATTATTTTCAGAAAAATGACTATTCAAACATAAAATAGGGAAGTATAATAAAGAAGTAAGTATTAAATTCCGTACGAAAGGGGTGAATGAGATGAAACGTTCTTTAGCTGCGCGTGCCAAATTTTTAGATTTTATCTATTTTTGTCGTGCGATTTTTCATGATGTAATTGTTAACGGGATACGTCTGCCCTTTTTTAACAATTGCATAGGTAGCTATTGAACGATAGAAATCTCTTCACCCATTTTTAATAAACGTGTGAAAAGGGAGCTATTTGGCTTCCTTTTTCTATGTCGAAAATCATGGGGAATGTTTCTTTCCTATGGTTTTTTTATATTGAAAGGAGTACGGAAAATGACAATTTGTAGTGTAAATAATGTAACGAAATCTTTTGGTGGAAACATCATATTTGAAAATATATCGCTTGAAATAAAGAATGGTGAACGTGTTGGTTTAGTTGGCCGTAACGGTAGTGGGAAGACAACAATCTTTGGTCTTCTAACAGGAATGGAGAATGTGGATGCAGGAGCCGTTCATATGAAGAAAGGTACACGTATTGGTCATGTCGCACAAATTCCAAAGTTTGATGAGGGCATGACTGTATACGATGTATTGGGTTCCGCCTTTAAAGTAGAAAAGGAATTAGAAAAAGAAATGCGTGTTTTAGAAAAAAATATGACGGAGGAACGGGAAGCGTCTGCTTTGCAAAAACTGATGGAGAGGTACGGTGTAATTCAAGAAAAATTTACGTTTCTTGGTGGTTATGAAATAGAGGCAAATATTATGAAGGTAGCAAATGGTCTACAAGTGACGGAACTATTCCTCCGATCATTTCTAGAATTAAGCGGAGGAGAACAGACGAAGGTAAGCCTTGCGTATATGCTATTGCAGAAACCAGATTTACTTCTATTAGATGAACCGACAAATCATTTGGATTTATTTGCAGTCGAATGGTTAGAGCAATTTTTAAAAGAATACACCGGAACAGTTATGGTTATTTCACATGATCGCTATTTCCTTGATGAAGTTGTAACGAAAGTTTTTGATTTAGAAGATGGAGAAATTCACGTGTATCATACGAATTATTCTCAGTTTGTTGAGGAGAAGGAAGAAAGGTTGCTTCATGAGTTTCAGGCTTATCAAGAACAGCAAAAGAAAATAAAGAAAATGAAAGAAGCAATTAAGCGTCTACGTGAATGGGCAAATCAAGCGAATCCGCCGAATGAAGGACTCCATAAGAGAGCGAGAAATATGGAACGTGCGTTAGAACGTATGGAGAAGTTAAAGAGACCGATTTTAGAACGAAAACAGATGGGACTTCAGTTTGAAGGGCAAGAGAGAAGCGGGAAAGATGTTGTTGTAATGAAAGAAGTGAGTAAAGGTTTTTCTGACAAACCTTTATTTGAACAAGCGAATTTACATGTTCGTTTTCAGGAGCGTGCGGCTATCGTTGGTCGTAATGGCACAGGGAAGACTACGCTACTAAAATTACTATTAGAAGAAATAGAGCCAGATGCTGGTGAAATTCGGATGGGTAGTAGTGTCAAAATTGGTTATTTATCGCAGCATGCGTACGGAAATATGAAGAGTAATGTATTGGAAGCTTTCAGAGAGTATGTAGCTGTAACAGAGGGAGAAGCAAGACATATATTAGCTAAGTTTTTATTTTATGGTCCAGCTGTGTTTAAGAATGTAACGCAACTGAGCGGTGGAGAAAAAATGAGGCTAAGACTGGCGCAACTTATGTATCAAGACATCAATTTTTTAATTTTAGATGAGCCGACAAACCATCTTGATATTGAATCAAGGGAAGTTTTAGAGGAAGCTCTTGAGCAATATAATGGAACGATTTTAGCTGTTTCACATGATCGTTATTTTTTAAATAAGTTATTTGAAAAGACGTATTGGATTGATGAACGCAAATTATTTGAGTTTGCAGGGAACTATGCATGGGCTCTTCAAAAGTGGGAGGAAAGGATTGAGAAGCAAGTAATAAAGCAGAAACCTCAAGGGAGAAAAAGTATTGAAACAGTCCCTGTAAAAAAGAAAGAAGCTAGGAATATTGAGGGGATTGAAACCGAGTTAATGCGTGTAGAAGAAGATATATATGCACTTGAATGTAAAATGGAACATGTAGCTGATGTTGAAATGCTTGAACAATTGTATGAAGAAAAAACGAAAAAAGAGTTGTTACGAGCGGAGTTATATAATGAGTTAGATAATATTGTGGGGTAAAGAGTAGAAAGCTAATTCCTTTCAGTTTTGCTGAAGGGAATTAGCTTTCTTTTTTTTATAACTATATTTTACTGTAAGAGATAAATGAAAAAGTGTGTTTCACGTGAAACAGTAACTTGGGTAAATCTTTGTTACGCATCTTGCATAGGTTGTGAAACATATGCAATGGTGAGGCAAAATATATATGTTATTAGTAGATTTTCGATAGGATTAATTACGAAAGTAAAGGCTAATTATTTCCCGAGACATAAGTATGTATGATGGAAATCTGAGATTGAAAATAAAAAAGAAAGCAGAGTCACAGCTTTACGCGCTGAACTCTGCTTTCTTTTTGTGTGGTATCTTCTTTTGTTGAAATGATAATAGCGATCCCGAGCATAATAAAAAAAGCTAAAAAGAGGACGAATTTTGGGAAGAAAGGGAATAGTAATAGCGCCCCGACTATCATAATTGTTAATAATACGTAGTGCAGGACATATTGGAATAGGTTGTCCATGTTTTCGCCCCCTTTTTGGTAATTGATTATTAGTATTCTATGTTTCATGTTGAAGGAATAGAAGTCGTTTTTATGTTTTTTTAATATAAAATGTGGATGCATAAACTAAAAAACATTAGAAACGATACATATTGAAAACGAAAAGGGACTTATAAAAAAAGCTATAGTAGGGGTTGAGTGAAGATAACTATAACGATATGTAGTTTCCTAAATTAAATAAACAATATTTTTGAAAAAAACCATAAAAATATTTATTTAGAAGGAATTGACAAAATATATTGAAAGTTATAAGCTATTAACCATAAAGTCTACCGGAAAAGTCGGAATAAGATTGTTACCCCTCAAAAACATCTATTTTTTTACGATTAAAACCGACTTTTCCGATTGGCTATAAATGTTGCTGTGGGAGGCATACATAAGGCAAGCAGTTCATAAGGTGTAATTATTAAAAAAAGTTAGGGTGGGGACAATGAAGAAAAAGACGAAAAAATGGGCTGGTGTATTTTCGGTATTAATGAGTAGTTCGCTTGTGTTATCTGCTTGTGGGGGACAGGAAGATACGGCTTCTACAGAACCGGTTAAACAACAAGATTTAAAAAATATAAAAATTGAAAAGATCGCTGCGACAGATAAAACGAAAGTACCAGATAAAGCGAAGAATAGAAAAGATACGCTAGTAGTTGGTATTAGTAAACCTGGCGGCGTATTTTTACCATATTTCCAACAAAATGGTTGGGATGGAAACGTGACTTCAGTGATTTTTGCATCTCTTGTATCAACGGATAAACAAGGGAAACCAATTCCGGAATTAGCGGAGAAGTGGGACGTTTCTTCTGATCAGTTAACATATACATTCCATTTACGTAAAGACTTAAAATTTAGCGATGGATCGCCATTAACAGCAGATGATGTAGCGTTCACATTGACGCTTTTACATGATAAGGCATATGAAGGTGAAATAGATATCTCTCAATATGCGGTTAAAGGTGGTAAAGAATATAAAGAAGGAAAGGCAACTTCTATTGAAGGTATTCAAGTTGTTGATCCACAAACAATTAAAATTACCACTGAAAAAGTTAATTCACAAGCTATATTTGTTTTAGGCGGTACAGTATTATCAAAAGCTTATTATGGAAAAGATTACAAACAAAATACAAGTTTAGATTACTTAAAAGAGTTATATGGAAAACCGATAGCTGCGGGTCCATATAAATTTGAAAAGTATATCCCGGGGCAAGAAGTTCGATTTGTAGCAAATGAAAATTATTATGCGGGCAAACCCAAAATTCCAAACTTCATTTATAAAATTACTTCTGGCGATACGAAGCTTCAATTATTCCAAACAGGTGAGGTTGACTACACTGGCCTAGGTACTGGTGATGAAATTCTTGAACAGGCTAAGGGTTTAGAATTTGCGAATATCCAAATCGAAACAGCAGCGTCATTTAGTTATATTTATATGAATAATAATAAGCCGTACTTAAAGGATAAAAAGGTTCGCCAAGCACTTATTTACGGATTAGATCGTAAAAAATATGTTGATACAGCATTGAAAGGATACGGTACGGTAGCTAATGTACCAATTCATCCAACTTCTTGGGCTTATACAGAAGAAGGAGTTAATAAATATGAATACAACAAAGAAAAAGCGAAAAAATTATTAGATGAAGCAGGATGGAAAGTTGGTTCGGATGGAGTTCGTGAAAAAGATGGTCAAAAATTAAAGCTTTCTTATTTCGGCCCAAGTTCGGCTAAAGATAGTGATTTATTAATTCCAATTGCAAAAGAGAATTATAAAGAAATAGGTGTAGAATTTAATCCGGAATTTATGGACTTTAATACTATGCTTTCGAAGGTAAATAAAGGTGACTATGATTTAGCTTCTGTTTCGACACCGATTACAAGTGATCCGAGTGAAACAGCTGGTGAATATTTGTCTGGTGTCAATGATAAGAGTCTTGGTTATAAAAATGCGAAAGTAGATGAGTTAATTAAAAAAGGTATTGAGACAGTTGATATTGAAAAACGTAAACCTATTTATAAAGAATTGTATAAAGAGTTAAGTGATGACCCACCAGTAATTCTATTAAACTACCGTAGAACAATTACTGGTTATAACGGGAATATAAAAGGAGTTGACTCTGAAAAATACAATAGTATTAGCGCAAACTTACCTGTTTTATCATTTGAAAAATAACGATAAGGATGTATAAATAGAAGACATTTTTTCATTCGGTTAGTAATGTACCGCTTTGAAAAAATGTTCTTCTATTTTAGGCATAAGATTGGAGAGAAAAAGGGTGAAAACATATATCGTTCGTAGGTTATTACAAATGATTCCTACACTGTTCGGAACATCAATTATTATTTTCTTCCTGTTTGCGCTTCTTCCAGGAGACTATATTGATTCAAATCCAAAGATTACACCTGAAAGGGCAGCTGAACTTAGGGAATTATATGGATTAAATAAGCCAATTGTTGAGCGTTATTTTCATTGGTTAGGTAATGCATTGCAAGGGGATTTTGGTTTTTCGCTTCAATATCAGGAACCTGTAACGTCATTATTAAATAAATTTATTTGGAATTCTTTCAGTGTAGCTGTTATTGCATTGTTTTTTATTTGGCTAATTGCACTTATTATCGGCGTATTCTCAGCGATGAAGCAACATTCTTTATTCGATAAACTTGTAACAATTGGTGTCTTTGCAGCAATGTCATTTCCTTCATTCTTTATCGGTTTGTTTTTAATTAAGGTGTTCGCGGTGGACTTTAAGTTATTACCGATAGGCGGAATGATTGATGTCGGGAGTAATTCGACTGGATTAGCTTACGTAATAGAAGTTGCCAAGCATATGGTTTTACCAGTATTTATTTTGACTCTTCTTGGTGTGGGTTCATTAACTCGTTACTTTAGAACAAGCATGTTAGAGGTTGTAAGGCAAGATTACATACGAACAGCACGGGCGAAAGGTTTAAAGGAGAAGACTGTTATTTATAAGCATGCGTTAAAAAATGCAATATTACCGGCGATTACGTTATTAGCATTTGAATTACCAGGTTTATTTTCGGGAGCAATTATTATTGAACAAATTTTTAACTGGCCAGGGATTGGTAATATTCAATTAGAAGCACTAAATTTTCGTGATTATACAGTATTAATGGCATTTACGATGTTTCTTTCTTGTTTAACAATTGTTTCAAACTTTTTCGCTGATATCGTATATGCAGTTGTTGATCCACGTATTCGGTTGAAGTAAGGGGGGATTAGATGGAAACTGTTACAGCAATTACAGAGAAAAAAGAAAAAAAGAGAAGAAATGAATCATCACCATGGCGACAGGCTCTTAAAAAAATAAAGAGAAATAAGATGGCACTCGTGGGGTTTTATGCACTAATGTTTATGTTTTTATTTTGTTTTGTCGGTCCGCTCTTTTCGCCATATGCATCAGGGAAAATACAAGTCGCTTTAATTAACAAACCACCTAGTTTTTCACATTGGCTCGGTACAGATCAATTGGGAAGAGATATTTTAACGAGACTTATGCAAGCAGGACGCATTTCATTAACAATTGGATTAGCTTCAATGGTCTTATCGGTTATACTTGGAGCTTTATTAGGAGCTATTGCAGGTTTTTATCGCGGGATTGTCGACAATATTATTATGCGTCTTGCAGATATTTTAATGTCGATGCCGGGATTGCCGTTGCTTATTATAATGGGAGCTATTTTATCAGAATGGAAAGTACCATCTGATTATCGTCTTTATGTCATTATGATTATTTTAAGTTTAGTAGGTTGGCCAGGACTTGCACGTCTTGTAAGAGGTCAAATTTTATCACTCAGGGAGCAAGCATTTATGCAAGCTGCTGATGTGTTAGGAATAAAAGATTACCGGAAAATTATATATCATTTAATCCCTAATGTTTTACCGATCTTAATTGTTGTATCCACATTAGGTGTTGCAGGCTCTATTTTAGGGGAATCCGCACTAAGCTACTTAGGTCTCGGAGTCGTCCCGCCTACACCATCATGGGGAAATATGATTAGTGCAGCTAACTCATTAATCGATTTCCAAAAGCGTCCGTGGTTATGGATTCCGCCCGGTTTTGCAATTTTTATAACAGTTGTATCAATTAATTTACTTGGTGATGCACTTCGTGATGCGTTAGACCCAAAGATGAGACGGTAGGTGAGGGAATATGAGTAAAGCGGTAGTAGAGCTGAAAGATTTGCAAACACATTTTCAGACAGAAGAAGGAACGGTAAAGGCTGTTAATCATGTTAGCTTTGCAGTTCGAGAAGGTGAAACAGTTTGTGTTGTAGGTGAATCGGGTTGCGGAAAGAGTGTAACGGCGCTATCGATTATGGGACTTATTGCTGAATCAGGAAGTGTAGTAGGTGGAGACATTTTATATGAAGGAAAAAGTCTTTTAGGTATGAAAGAGAAAGAGCTTCGTAGTTTACGAGGAAATGATATTGCGATGATATTCCAAGAGCCGATGACATCGCTGAATCCCGTCTTCACTGTAGGAGAACAAATTGTAGAAACGTTAAGAGAGCATGAATTACTTAGTAAAAATGAGGCGTATAAAAAGGCAATCGAATTAATTCGTAAAGTTGGTATAGCTCGTGCGGATGAAATTGTCCATTCGTATCCACATGAACTAAGTGGAGGCATGTTACAACGCATTATGATTGCTGTTGCGCTTAGTTGTAATCCTAAGTTATTAATTGCAGATGAACCGACAACTGCTCTTGATGTTACGATTCAAGCTCAAATATTAGACTTACTAAGACAGATAAAAGAGGAATTTAAAACATCGATTTTATTAATTACACATGATTTAGGCGTTGTAGCAGAAATGGCTGATTACGTTGTCGTTATGTATGGCGGAAAAGTTATTGAGGAAGCTCCAGTACTAGAGATATTCCAAAATCCGAAACATCCGTATACGAAAGGTTTGTTGAAATCAAAACAGGTAATGGGAAAACGAATAGATAAACTATATTCTATTCCAGGGCAAGTTCCGAATTTAGTTGGCTTAGGTGAATTTTGCTATTTTAGTGGTCGTTGTGAGCATTGTATGGAAATATGTAAAGAAGAGGCACCAAATTTGAATGTGCACGATGAGAACCATAAAGTAGCTTGCTGGTTATATGAGGAGCGTGCGGAACAATGAGTGAACCATTATTAGAAGTGAAAAACTTAAAGACGTATTTTCCAATTAAGGGCGGCATATTTAGTAGAACGATTGGACATGTAAAGGCAGTTGATGGAGTAAGTTTTACTATTAATAAAGGTGAAGTGTTTGGCCTAGTTGGAGAATCAGGAAGTGGAAAAACAACGATAGGAAAAACAATTTTACGTCTCGTCCAAAAAACGGAGGGAGAAGTAAAGTTTAAAGGGCACGATGTTTATTCCTTATCCAAGGAGGAATTGAGAAAACATCGCCCTAATATGCAGCTTGTTTTTCAAGATCCATTTAGTTCATTAAACCCAAGAATGAGAATTGGAGAAGCACTTGGTGAGCCGATGTTGGCTCACGGACTAGCGACGAAAGAAAATGTTCGTGCAAAGGTGATAGAAGTATTGGAGTTATGTGGTTTAGCTCCGTATCATATTGACCGGTATCCTCATGAGTTTTCTGGTGGGCAACGTCAGCGTATCGTTATCGCAAGAGCTATGGTATTAAATCCAGAATTCATTGTAGCTGACGAACCTGTGGCAGCACTAGATGTATCTATTCAAGCACAAATCATTAATTTATTTAGTGAGTTACAGGAGAAAAAGGGATTATCTTATTTATTCATTTCACATGATTTAAGTGTTGTGGAACATTTATGTACAAAAATAGGAATTATGTATTTAGGAACGATTGTAGAAACGGCACCGCGTGATGAGTTATTTACGAATCCACTTCATCCGTATACAAAAGCATTGTTATCAGCTGTGCCAATACCAGATCCAACAGTGAAGCGGGAGCGAATTATACTAGAGGGGGATATTCCCAGTCCAGCAAATCCACCTTCAGGTTGTCGTTTTCATA
This sequence comes from Bacillus sp. EKM202B, assembly GCF_011066025.1. Classification (NCBI taxonomy): domain Bacteria; kingdom Bacillati; phylum Bacillota; class Bacilli; order Caryophanales; family Bacillaceae; genus Bacillus; species Bacillus sp. EKM202B. Next base: position 18,587 of record NZ_JAAMNK010000037.1, read on the forward strand.
CACGCTGCCCGTTTGCAACAGATGTTTGTACACAAACGGTACCAGAGTTTCGTAATGTTGGTGAAGATCATTTTGTTGCTTGTCATCATGTATAAAAGAGAAGGACCCTTTCAGAAGTTGAAAGGGTCTTTTTTTTATTTACTAGATAAAGTTTGTTTTAAAACAAATTGCTCGATTGCATGGGCAACACCATGTTCATTGTTTGTTAATGTTACAACGTCACATAATTTTTTTACATCTTCTTCAGCATTTCCCATTGCAACAGATAAACCAGCAACTTCTAACATTGGTACATCATTAAAATTATCACCAATAGCAATTGTATCTTCAATTGGTATATTAAAATGAGCTGCCATCTGCTGTAGCCCATTTCCTTTATGGCCATTCTTATCCATAATTTCTAAATTAGTAGGAGCAGATGCTGTAACCATAATAGCAGTGTCTTCTTGTAACATACTTAATAACTGGGCGCGATGACCTGCATTGAACGTTAAAATGAAGAATTTAGATATTTCGATTTCTTGATTGTTTACAACATCTTCGATTTTTTGGAAATCAGTAATTAGGTTTGATTTCTTTTGTTTTTCTGTAATTCTTTCGAGTTCTTCTAATGTAACATCTAGCGCATGCTTGTTTTCTTCGAATGCCTGCATCACTTGATCTTGCCATGTAGAAGGAGAGTAAACCCCTTTATTTGTATATAGCTTATATGGAAAACCTTCAGCTTCTAGTAATTTTGCAAGTTTGTATACTTTATCGTTTTGTAAACAACGCGAGTTAATTACTTTTCCATCCACGTAAACAATTGCCCCATTGCTTGCTCCAACTGGAAGAGATAATTGGTATTCTTCCAATAGTTTTAAAGCATCCTCTTTTGCGCGGCCAGAACAAATCATTACAATATGTCCAGCTTCTTGTGCAGTTTGGATTGCTTGTAAGTTCTCTTTGGAGATTTCAAGATTAGATGATAGTAGTGTACCATCCATATCTAATGCGATTAATTTCAAAATGACCACCTCTTTGTTTTTATTATACATAGTTATATAGAGGAAACATATAAACTTATCTTGGAAAGATAGTATTTTGTCCTATAGTGTACCATCCAGTGAAAACCTAGTAGATTCAACCTTACTTATTAAAGATTCACCTTGATTTGTAACAAAAGTAGAGAAGAATATAGTTATATTTAGGTTTATGACTGTAATGTTACACGAATGTTACAAACGTGAATGTAGTGGAAAATGCATTAAAACAGGGTTTTTAAGGGTGTTTATAAAAAAACATAAAAAAATGTAATAAAATTTACGTAATCATATTGCAACGTAATAATAGTTATGTTACATTAATGTTACAAACGTTACGTTATCGAATTCAATGTAACGATAACATAAAAACTATGAAAAAAACATTTCTTAGAAATTACATATAGAAAACTTATTCAAAGGGAGGATAAATGATATGAAAGAGCAAGTATTACAAGTAACAAAAGGTG
>NZ_JAAMNK010000037.1:20177-40498 GCF_011066025.1 Bacillus sp. EKM202B
GACTTCGTAGGATCAGCAAGTGGAGCGGTAGTATTAACAGCATTAATCGTATTTCTATCAAGCGTATTAGTATAATAGAAGTTTTGTAACAAAAGATAAATGAAGGGAGAATGAAAGATATGAAAGAGCAAGTATTACAAGTAACAAAAGGTGACTTCGTAGGATCAGCAAGTGGAGCGGTAGTATTAACAGCATTAATCGTATTTCTATCAAGCGTATTAGTATAATAAAAGTTTTAAATTGTACAAAATGAAAGGAGAATGAGGAATATGAACAGTGAACAAGTGCTACAAGTAACAAAAACAGATTTATTAGGATCATTAGGCGGAGCAGTAATATTAACATCATTTATTCTATTCCTTGCAAATATATTAGTATGAGAAATATAAATACAATCATTCAAAAAAAATAAAGACTCTAACGTATTAGTAAGTAGTTAATATGTTGGAGTCTTTTTTGTTTTCCCCACATATATACCTTCAATTATGAATATTTTCCCCTTACTTTAAAGAGAAAAAAGTCGAATTTTATATGTAAGAAAAAAAGAGGAATTTGACAGAAAAGATAGAAAATTTTAAAGGTCAGAAATTGTTAGCCTGCTAACTAATTTCTATAAATTGATGTTGGAAGCGTTTTCGGTTGGTTTTAAGTATGGACCATTTAATCTATTTACAGGGGGATGAAGATATTATGAAACAAAAATCTATGGATACGCTAGCTGCACAAATGGAGGACTTTTTTCCGGTACGTGATGTAGATCATTTGGAGTTTTACGTAGGGAATGCAAAACAATCGAGTTATTACCTTGCGAGAGCGTTCGGATTCAAAATTGTGGCTTACTCTGGATTAGAAACAGGAAACCGTGAAAAGGTATCTTATGTTCTTGTGCAAAAAAATATGCGTTTTGTTGTGTCCGGGGCCCTAGGTAGCGATAATCGTATCGCAGAGTTTGTAAAAACTCATGGTGATGGTGTAAAAGACGTTGCATTACTTGTCGATGACGTTGATAAGGCTTACTCGGAAGCGGTGAAACGTGGTGCCGTCGCAATTGCTCCACCTGAGGAGTTAACAGATGAGGATGGTACATTGAAAAAAGCAGTTATTGGTACGTATGGTGATACAATTCACACGCTTGTAGAGCGTAAAAATTATAAAGGAACATTTATGCCAGGATTCCAAAAGGTTGAGTTTAATATTCCATTTGAAGAATCTGGTTTAATTGCTGTAGATCATGTAGTTGGTAACGTTGAGAAAATGGAAGAGTGGGTTAGTTATTACGAGAATGTTATGGGCTTTAAACAAATGATCCATTTCGACGATGATGATATTAGTACAGAGTATTCGGCATTAATGTCAAAAGTTATGACGAATGGAAGTCGTATTAAGTTCCCTATTAACGAACCAGCAGATGGAAAGAGAAAATCGCAAATTCAAGAATATCTTGAATTCTATAATGGAGCAGGTGTACAACATCTTGCCTTATTAACGAGTGATATTGTTAAAACAGTTGAAGCGCTTCGTGCAAATGGTGTGGAGTTTTTAGATACACCAGATACGTATTACGATGAGTTAACTGCGCGAGTTGGAAAAATCGATGAGGAAATTGATAAGTTAAAAGAATTAAAGATTTTAGTAGACCGTGATGATGAGGGCTATTTACTGCAAATCTTTACGAAACCAATTGTAGACCGTCCAACTTTATTTATTGAAATCATTCAACGTAAAGGTTCTCGTGGATTTGGTGAAGGGAACTTTAAAGCATTATTCGAATCAATTGAAAGAGAACAAGAGCGTCGCGGAAATTTATAAGATTTGTATCCACCAGCAAGAATTCTTTTGCTGGTGGAAATTTCATTTTCATAGGGAGGAATTATGATGAAATTTGTTACATTTCGTCTCCCTTCGAAAGAAATGCGAGCTGGGTGGCTTGAAGGTGACAAAGTAATCGATATGAATCTTGCTAGTGACGGAAAAGTCCCTTCCTCTATGCTCGCCTTTTTAGAGAAAGCGGATGAGTATGTAGAGCTGCTGCGTAATAGTAAGAATCCAAACAAGGGTATATATTCCTTAGAAGAAGTACAATTGACAGCTGTTATTCCTAATCCGGGTAGCATTCGAGATTTTTATGCATTTGAACAGCATGTAAAAACAGCTCGCGGACGAAGAGGACTAGATGTTGTACCTGAATGGTATGATGTCCCGGTTTTTTATTTTACTAACCATCGTGCTGTTATTGGTCCAGATGATTTTGTAATTGGTCCGAAGAAGTCTAAAAAGCTTGATTATGAATTAGAGATTGCTTGTGTAATCGGAAAAGAAGGAAGAAATATTTCTCGTGAGCAAGCAGAGGAATATATTTTTGGTTATTGTATTATGAACGACTGGAGTGCAAGGGACTTACAAGCAACAGAAATGAAGGTAGGGCTTGGACCAGCAAAAGGAAAAGACTTTGCAACTTCATTAGGAGCGTATCTCGTTACGAAAGAGGAATTAGACATTTATCGTAATGGTAATCGATATGATTTAGAGATGACTGCTCACGTGAATGGGAAACTATTATCAAAGGGAAATTTCCAAGATATTTACTATACGTTTGCTGAAATGATTGAACGTGCTTCACAAGACGTGACCTTATATCCGGGAGATGTGATCGGTTCTGGAACAGTAGGAACAGGATGTATTTTAGAACTTGGTACAGAAGAGTGGCTAAAAGATGGAGATGTTGTAGAGCTGTCGATTACTGGTTTAGGTACGTTACGTAATACGGTCAAAAAAGACATGAAAGCAGGTGATGGGCATGTTTTATCGTCACATGGGGGAGCTACCTCATAAACGACATGTACAATTTCGTAAAAAAGATGGAGCGCTTTATCGTGAACAGGTAATGGGAACGAAAGGTTTTTCTGGTACGCAGTCTATTTTGTACCATCATTATATGCCAACGGAAGTAGGTCATGCGGCAGTATCTCATTCTTGTCAGTTGCAGTATGAAGAAGATGTAGCTCTTGCACATCGTCATTTTCGCACGAAAGAAAATAAAAAAACGGGCGATGCAGTAAGCGGAAGAAATTTTATGCTTGGGAATGAGGATTTATTAATTGGAGTAGTGACTCCGACAGAAAAAATGGACTATTTCTATCGTAATGGCGATGGCGATGAAATGTTATTTGTTCATTATGGAACAGGAAAAATCGAAACAATGTTCGGAACGATTCACTATAGAAAAGGTGATTATGTAACGATCCCAATTGGAACGATTTATCGTGTTATTCCAGATGAAGGAGAGACTAAGTTTCTTGTTGTAGAGGCGAATAGCCAAATTACAACACCACGTCGCTATCGCAATGAATATGGGCAATTGTTAGAACATAGCCCGTTTTGTGAGAGAGATATTCGTGGCCCGGAAAAATTAGAGACATATGATGAGAAAGGTGAGTTTGTCGTAATGACAAAGTCGAGAGGATATATGCATAAGTATGTTTTAGGGCATCATCCGCTAGATGTTGTTGGGTGGGATGGTTATTTATATCCGTGGGTCTTTAATGTGGAGGATTTTGAACCAATTACAGGCCGTATTCATCAGCCACCACCAGTACATCAAACATTCGAAGGGCACAATTTCGTCATTTGCTCTTTCGTCCCGCGTTTATACGATTATCATCCAGAATCTATCCCGGCACCGTATTATCATAGTAACGTGAATAGTGATGAAGTACTGTACTATGTAGAAGGAAACTTTATGAGCCGAAAAGGTGTGGAAGAAGGGTCTATTACACTTCATCCGAGCGGAATTCCTCATGGGCCGCATCCTGGGAAAACAGAGGCAAGTATCGGAAAAAAAGAGACGCTTGAATTAGCCGTTATGATAGATACATTCCGTCCGCTTCGTATTGTAAAACAAGCACATGAAACGGAAGATGAAAAGTATATGTATAGCTGGATTGAAGATGGTTCATATACTGTGAAATAAGCAAAAAGAGGCGTGCTCAATAAAGGAGCACGCCTCTTTAATATGTATAATGACACCAAAATAAGGTGATAGAAAGATTCTCAGAAAGAATAATAAGGATATTGTATATTCCGAAAGATTTCTACTTATTTCGACAAAAGTATTGACGAGAAAAAGTGTTATGAGTAAAATAAAAAAGCGAATTAAAAATTTTCAGAAAATTTAAAACTTGGAGGAGTGGACGATGAAGCAAATTTTTCAAAAGAAGCCTATTGCAAAGTTAATGCAAGAAAGTAAGCAAAAAACGTTAGCGAGAACATTGGGCGCACTGGATTTAACTATGCTTGGAATCGGAGCGATTGTTGGAACTGGTATTTTCGTTCTTACAGGCGTAGTGGCAGCAAAACATTCTGGACCAGCTATTATATTATCATTCGCGATAGCCGCATTAGCCTGTGCCTTTGCTGCATTTTGTTATGCTGAATTTGCTTCTTCAGTTCCTGTCTCGGGTAGCGTATATACATATACGTACGCGACGATGGGAGAAGTATTCGCGTTTTTAATTGGTTGGGATTTAATGCTTGAATATTTACTTGCTACATCTGCTGTAGCAAATGGATGGTCCGCTTATTTTCAGTCTTTACTAAAGGGATTTGGGATTCATATTCCGACCATTCTTTCTTCGGCCCCAGGCACAGGAAAAGGTGGAATAATTGATTTGCCTGCAGTCTTAATTATTTTAGTGATGACAGCTCTTTTATCTAGGGGTGTTCGAGAGAGTGCACGTGTAAATAATATTATGGTATTTATTAAAATAGCAGTTGTTCTTATTTTTATCTTTGCTGGTTTTAATTATGTGAAGCCTGAAAACTGGACGCCTTTTATGCCATTTGGTTTAGATGGTGTAATGGCTGGGGCTGCTACAGTATTCTTCGCATTTATAGGATTCGATGCAGTTTCAACAGCTGCGGAAGAAGTGAAACGTCCACAACGTGATTTACCAATCGGCATTATTGCATCGTTATTAATATGTACAGTTCTTTATATCGTTGTTTCACTTATTCTGACAGGAATTGTTCCATACGGACAGCTGAATATATCAGATCCAGTTGCTTTTGCACTTCAATTTATTGGACAAGATGGTTTAGCGGGGGTAATTTCAGTAGGGGCAATCACAGGGATTACAACTGTAATGCTAGTGATGATGTATGGGCAAGTTCGTGTTTCATATGCGATGAGCCGTGATGGGTTATTGCCGAAGCGTCTGGCTAAGGTTCACCCGAAATTTAAAACACCGTTTTTAAATACATGGACAACGGGTATTATTGCAGCATTGATTTCAGGATTAATAGATTTAAATGTATTGGCACACCTTGTAAACATGGGGACATTGTCAGCCTTTGCACTCGTAGCTGTTGCGGTTATTGTGATGAGAAAGACTCATCCGGATTTACCAAGAGCATTTAAGGCGCCACTCGTACCATTTTTACCAGCGTTAACAGTAATTTTCTGTTTATACTTAATGCTTCAATTATCAGGGACAGCGTGGATTAGTTTTGGAGTATGGATGGTTATCGGTATAGCGGTTTACTTCTTATATAGTCGAAAACATAGTGTTTTAAATAATAGTAAAAAAGAAGATGATGTAGCGAATTTATAAGTGGAAAAATCCATTCTAATTCTGTTAGAATGGATTTTTTTATTTGAAAATTTACATTTTTCTGAATCTATTATAAGATAATTGTTGGTCAACTAAAGGGGTGAAAATATGAAAAATACATGGCGTGAGCTAAGGGAAATGGATCGTAACGTATGGATTCGATTTATCGGTGAGACATTGAATGGAATTGCGATGATGATGTTAATGCCTTTTTTCGCATTATATTTAAAAGATAAGGTAGATTCTTTATTACAGGTTGGAGTTATTATGGCGCTTTCTCCAATTGCTGCAAGCTTTGGATCGCTTATAGGTGGAAGAATTGCTGATATATATGGAAGAAAGCCGATTATGATATTTTCAATGGCAAGTAATGCATTATTAATGCTCGGTTTTTTATTTATAGAAGGGTTTATTTCATATGCAATTTTATCTGTTTTTTTAGGATTAAGTAATTCTTTATTTCATCCAGCTGCATCAGCGATGGTTGCAGATGTGACCGCGCCAGAAAAAAGAACCGAAGCATATGGTTTATTGCGAATGGGACACAATATAGGTGCTGCAATCGGTCCAATAATGGGTGCATCAGTAGTGGTGTTGTCAAAGAATCTTGTGTTTATTATTGCCTCTTCTACGATGCTATTTTATGCATTACTTGTACTAATTCTTATCCAGGAGACAATGCCAAAAGCAGCAGATAAAAAAGAAGAGAGTGCAGAGAAGGAATCAGGTGCAGTTTGGAAAGTTTTAATGAGAGATAGGGCGTTAATGATTTATTTGTTAGCAGGTATCATTATTTCTATGGGATTTTCTCAAACAGAAGGCATGTTACCACTTCACTTTGATAATGAAATGAAGGATATTTTTGGAGTTAACAATCCATACCCGTATTTAATGGCGCTAAATGGACTATTAGTTGTGTTGTTCCAGTTTCAAATTTCAAAATGGGCGACAGATAAACCTGTCGGAAAGACGATGTTATACGGGGCGTGTTTGTTTGGAATTGGTTTGTTTTTTATAGGGTGGTTACCGAAGTGGTTTGGAGAATTTAATACAAATGCTACAATTATTTTAGTGACGTTAATGTTCGTGTATGCCGTATATACGTTAGGCGAGATGATTATGTCGCCTGTACAGATGACGTTTGTAGCGAATTTGGCCCCTGAGCATTTGAGAGGAACTTATATGGGAGCAGCGAGTTTGCAGTGGATTACGGGAAGTGCATTTGGTCCACTTCTTGGAGGTTTTTTATTAGATAGATTACTCGGACATTTCTTATTTACAATTTTAGGTGTAGGATGTTTAGTTGCAGGTATTGTATATGTTTCTTTAGATCGCCTCGTGGAACAAAGGCAAAAGGACACACTAACCAAACAATCTTCTTAATAAAATAGGTGACATACACAAAAAGGGGATTTCTACATATTTTAGGTACATAACTAGATTAGGTTGCCATTTCATTTTGTGTAGTTGTGAAGAAAATGAAATAGCAAAGTGTAGAAATCCAATAAGTGGTGTCATTTAATTATTTGTGGAAGTTACATTTTATTTCAAATAGGAACTACCTATTTTTATAAAAAGTGCTAAAATAGAAAAATGAAAACAATTGGTTAGGGTGATTTAATTGACGAAAATTAAATTAGGTTTATTATATGGTGGAAAATCAGCTGAGCATCAAGTTTCGTTACAGACGGCTCTTGCTGCTATTAAAGCGTTAAATCAAGATAAATTCGAGATTCATCCGATTTATATTACAGAGCAAGGTCAATGGGTACGCGGTGAGCGTATTGAAGGTGAAGTAACGGATGTTGAAGCTTTAAAAATGAGCGGTGCAGAAAATTCGATTTCTCCGTTATCATTAAGCACGGAAATTATTCCATCTGCAACTTCTGAGGAAGATGCTATCGACGTTATTTTTCCATTACTACATGGACCAAATGGTGAAGATGGAACGGTTCAAGGGTTATTAGAATTAATGAACATTCCTTATGTAGGAAATGGTGTTCTAGCATCATCTGCCGGTATGGATAAAGTTGTTATGAAAAATATCTTTGCAGAAGCTGGTTTGAAACAAGCGAAATATGCATCTTTCATTCGTAGTGCATGGGAAAAAAATCGCGAAGAAGCTTATGACAAAGTAGAAGAGAAGTTAGGGTATCCTTGCTTCGTAAAACCAGCAAACCTTGGTTCAAGTGTTGGTATTAATAAATGTAAAAATCGTGAAGAACTTGAGAGTGCATTTGAAGAGGCATTCCAATTCGACCGCAAAATTATTGTAGAAGAAAATATCGTAGGTCGTGAAGTAGAAGTTGGTGTACTAGGTAACGACGAACCGAAATGTTCAGTTGTAGGTGAAATCGTACCGAAAAAGGACTTTTATGATTATAAGTCGAAGTACATCGATGGTGATACAGCGTTAATTATTCCAGCTGAAATGACAGAAGAAGAGTCTAATGTAATTAAGCGAGATGCAATTGTTGCATTCCAATCTTTAGATGGTGCAGGCTTAACACGAGCTGATTTCTTCTTAACGAAAGACGGAGAAGTATATATTAACGAAGTAAACACAATGCCAGGATTTACGCCGTTTAGTATGTTCCCTCTATTATGGCAACATACTGGATTACCATATCCAGAATTAATCGAAGAGCTAATTCGTTTAGCGATTGAACGTCACGAAGAAAAACAAAAAATTAAATATACAATATAACAAAAAAGGAGGAGGCACTATTCGAAGGAATAGTGCTTCCTCTATGTAAGGAGTGTTTTCATGATTAATCGAACGTTAAAACAAGTAGAACAGATGATAAATGGTACGGGATTAGCAGAGCAGTATGAGGGAATTACTATACAGGGAGTGTCTATTGATACGAGAAAAATCGAAAAAGGAAATTTATATGTTCCGATTCAAGGTGAACGTTTCGATGGACATGCTTTTGTAGATAAAGCTGTTGAAAATGGAGCTGTTGCTACATTATGGATGAAAGATGTAGCAAATCCGCCTGAGAATCTTCCAGTTATTTTTGTAGAAGACACACTATTGGCATTACAAATGTTAGCGAAAAACTATCGCGATCAATTGGATGTTAAAGTTATTGGTGTGACAGGTAGTAACGGTAAAACATCTACGAAAGATATTGTAACAAGCCTTCTTGCGACTAAATTCAAAGTTCAAAAAACAGAAGGTAATTTCAATAACCATATCGGTTTACCTCTTACTATTTTAAACCTAGAAGAAAATACGGAAGTTGCTGTATTAGAAATGGGTATGTCAAGCCGAGGAGAAATTGAATTCTTATCTAAGTTAGCTCGTCCTAATGCAGCTATCATTACGAACATTGGTGAGGCGCATTTAATGGATTTAGGCTCTCGTGAGGCAATTGCAGAAGCGAAATTAGAAATTGTGGCAGGATTACAAGAAGGCGGAGTGTTCGTATATAACGGAGATGAGCCATTATTAACAAATCGTGTTCCTGAAATGAATTTAGCGACGGAAACAGTAACATTTGGTGATGCGAGAGCAAACGATTACTATCCAACGACTGTAACATTACAGGCAACTGGCACACATTTTAAAATGAATAGAGAAGAAAACATTTCATTCTATATACCAGTGTTAGGGAAACATAATGTGTATAATACACTTGCTTCCATGGCGATTGCGAAACATTTTGGTGTGACATGGGAAGAAATGAAACAAGGTTTAGTAACACTTCAAATGACAGGTATGCGCATGGAAATTGTAAAAAAGGATAGTGGGTTAACAATTATCAATGATGCTTACAATGCAAGTCCGACAGCTATGGAAGCAGCATTCCATTTAATGAATGGTTTAGATGGTTTTTCTCAAAAAATCGTCGTGCTTGGTGATATGTTAGAGCTTGGAGACCAAGAGGTTCAATTTCATTATGAAGTAGGTAAATTAATTGACCCAGCAAAAATCTCATATGTATTCACATATGGTAGATTAGGGGCTCAAATTGCTGAGGGAGCGGAAATTAATTTCCCTGGTGAACGTGTAAAGGCCTATCATAATAAAGAAGAGCTTGTAAAAGATTTACAGGCGGTAGTTGGTAATAACGATGTTGTATTAGTTAAAGCATCTCGTGGTATGAAATTAGAAGAAGTTATTACGATGTTGAAATAATTGGTGAATATAAATAGGGATGATAGTCACGAAAATAGAAGAAACTTATAATAAGCGCTTACAGAGGATGTTAAAAAATAAAAGTGAAGAAAAAAAGTCCTGAATATGAAAATAAGGTAACAGTTGGGTTTGCTTTTTGCACATACAAAACTTATAATTGATAAAGTGTAATAACGTTTAGAAGTATTTTCGTGTAGAAATACGCCCGTTTATATACGTGAGCATTCAGGAAAAGGGCTTTTCCGCCAATTCGGAAAATGCCTTTTTTTAAATGATAAGTATAGGATAGAAAAGGAGAAGTAACATTGACAACATTTCGAGAATTAGGATTAAGTGAATCTTTATTGCAATCTGTTGAAAGTATGGGCTTTGAAGAGGCTACGCCGATTCAAGCTGAAACAATCCCACATGCATTGCAAGGTAAAGATATTATTGGGCAAGCGCAGACAGGTACAGGGAAAACAGCAGCATTTGGATTACCGCTATTAGATAAAGTAGATACTCGTAAAGAAGCAGTTCAAGGTATTGTTATCGCGCCAACGCGTGAATTAGCAATTCAAGTTGGAGAAGAGCTATACAAAATTGGTAAACATAAACGCGTTCGTATTTTACCAATTTATGGTGGTCAAGATATTAACCGCCAAATTCGTGCTCTAAAAAAACACCCACACATTATTGTTGGTACGCCGGGTCGTATTTTAGATCATATTAACCGTAAAACACTTCGCCTACAAAACGTTGAGACTGTTGTTCTTGATGAAGCGGATGAAATGTTAAACATGGGCTTCATTGAAGATATTGAAGCAATTTTAACAGATGTGCCAGAAACACATCAAACATTATTATTCTCAGCGACGATGCCAGATCCAATCCGTCGTATTGCTGAGCGTTTCATGACTGAGCCTCAACACATTAAAGTAAAAGCAAAAGAAGTAACAATGCCAAACATTCAGCAGTTCTATTTAGAAGTGCAAGAAAAGAAAAAGTTTGACGTATTAACGCGCTTACTAGATATTCAATCTCCAGAGCTTGCGATCGTATTCGGTCGTACAAAGCGTCGTGTTGATGAATTATCAGAAGCATTAAACTTACGTGGTTATGCAGCAGAAGGTATTCATGGTGACTTAACACAAGCGAAACGTATGTCTGTATTACGTAAATTTAAAGAAGGTGCTATTGAAGTTCTTGTTGCAACAGATGTTGCTGCGCGTGGTCTTGATATTTCAGGCGTAACACACGTATACAACTTCGATATCCCACAAGATCCAGAATCATACGTTCACCGTATCGGTCGTACTGGCCGTGCAGGTAAAAAAGGTATTGCAATGTTATTTGTAACACCACGTGAATCAGGACAATTAAAAAATATCGAGCGTACAACAAAACGTAAGGTTGACCGTATGGAAGCACCGACACTTGACGAGGCACTAGAAGGTCAACAACGTTTAATCGCTGAAAAACTTCAAAGCACAATTGAAAATGATAACTTATCATACTACAAGCGTATTGCAGAAGAAATGTTAGAAGAGAACGACTCTGTAACAGTAGTAGCTGCTGCTTTAAAAATGATGACAAAAGAGCCAGATACAACACCAATCGCTTTAACATCAGAACCACCAGTTGTTTCAAGAGGTGGCGGTTCTAAAAAACGCGGTGGTAACGGAGGCGGATACCGTGATGGTAACCGTAATCGTAGTCGTGATGGACGCAGTGGCGATGGTCGTAACCGTGACCGTAACCGTGACGGACGCAGTGGCGATGGTCGTAACCGTGATCGCAATCGTGATGGTGGCCGTGATGGTAACCGTGGTCGTAGAGGTGAAGGTCAAGGTCGCCCTGGATCTTCTTCAAATGGACGCGGCGAAAGAAAACATCATAGCCGTCCACAAGCTTAATAAAAAAAGAGAATGCCCTTTGTTGGCATTCTCTTTTTTTATTTCTAAAATTGTACATACTACATAATAACTCATGTAGAAAAGAGGTACGATATGCTTGTAAGGCTTGGGTATGTTGCGATGAGTGTGCATTTGAAGAACGCATCTCCATCTCAAACGATGACATATGCACAGTTTCAACGGATTGATGATCGAGAGGCTGCGATTCGTAAACTTGAAAGAATCGCTAATTCGAATTTGGAAAATTGCTTGCGGTTATTAAAGCATAATAAGGGGCATGATATATCTTTCTTTCGACTTAGTTCTAAGCTTATTCCTTTAGCGAATCATGAGGAGTTGTTAGAGTGGAACTATATTCGTCCATTAAAAGAAAGTTTAAAAGTGCTAGGTGAATACGCAATTCGTATGAATATGCGTATTGATTTCCATCCGGATCACTTTGTTGTACTAAATTCACCGGAGGAAAGTATTTTTAAACAGTCAGTAAAAACTTTGCAGATGCACAAAAAAATGTTAAAAGGTATGGGGATTGCACATAAGCAACGATGTGTATTACATGTTGGAGGAGGTTATAAAGATAAAGAGCTCGCATTAGAACGCTTTATAGAAAATTGGTCTAACGTTCCAAGGGGGATTCAAGAAATGATCATGTTAGAAAATGATGATACAACCTTCACGCTAGCGGAAACATTGTATTTAGGAGAAAAATTAGACATTCCGGTCGTGTTTGATTTGCATCATCATACGATGAACAATGAACGAGAAGATTGGCATGAAGATTGGGCGCGTGTTGTTCATACGTGGGAAACATCTTTGTTACCAGTTAAAATGCATATCTCCAGTCCTAGAGATGAGAAAGACCCGAGGGCACACGCTGATTTTATTGATGTTGATGCATTCTTATCTTTTTTAAGAAGGATTAAGGGAAGTGTTGGGCAAATTGATTGTATGATTGAGGCGAAGCAGAAGGATGAGTCTTTATTTCAACTCATGAGAGACTTAAGTAAACAAATAGATGTGGAAATTATCGATGGTGCGAGCTTTTACATTAAATAAGCTCAGCACCATCGAATTTTTTTGTTAAAAAAGGAGTTAAAATACCACCGGTTATTAATCCTGCTAAATGGCTTATAGGATTGGCGAAAGGATTAAAGAAAGTAAATAATAGTAATATAAGTATCATGATTGAGAAAATAGCAATTTCTTTTGAGTGTGAAGGGCGGTATCGATTGTACAATAAAAATAGTTGGGCGCCTAGTAACCCGAAAATCCCACCAGATGCTCCCGTATGAATGTATTCAGGAGGCATAATAATATAAGAAGCGATATTTCCGGAAATACCGGGAAGAAAAAATAGAATGATAAAAGAAATGTGTCCGAGTTGTTTTTCGATAGAAGAGCCAAAAATAAATAAGCAAATACTATTAGAAAGAAAATGTTGTAAGTCCACGTGTACGAGCAGAGAAGTTATGACACGCCACCATTCTCCTTTAGTGATATATTCATTGTTAGCTGCCATTGGAAAGAGAAAGAAGTCGCCTAACATCATCATGAATAGTTGAATAAGAAGTAAAGAGAGGATGATTGGATTTAAGGAAATGCGAGTGGGTCGTATTAGCATGCTGGTAGTATCACTCCTTTTGCATCAGAATGATTCTCTGTTATTCTTACAATATGAAAGAAGAAAGCTAAATAGAAGAAGGGGATTTCGAAATGATTGTAGGGATTGGAATAGATATTATTGAATTGAATCGAATTGAAAAAATGCTAGATGGAAAGCTTAAATTTATGGAACGTATTTTAACTGAAAGTGAACGTAATGTTGCTATGGAACTGAAAGGGAGTCGCCTTATAGAGTTTGTAGCGGGAAGATTTGCAGCGAAAGAGGCGTATTCAAAAGCGGTAGGCACTGGTATCGGGAAAGAAGTGAGTTTTTTAGATATTGAAGTGAAAAATGATGATAGAGGTAAGCCGCTTCTTATTGCAAATACAGAGCATATTGTTCATTTATCAATTAGTCATAGTAAGGAATTTGCTGTTGCACAAGTTGTTTTAGAAAGCTCGTCACGCTAGTCTGCATATTTCATATCCTTGTCTCATATATTTGAGGTAGCGATAAGGAAGGTACACCTTCCATTCATTTATAGGGGCAAAGGGGCTGAAGTTATGAAAAGGCGTCTGTTTTTAGTTCTTGTCGGTTTATTGACCGTTTTTGTGTTGGCGGGCTGTATGGAAAAGAAACAAGATGATGTCGTGAGAGATTTAGAAGCGAAAGTGAAAGGGATGAAAAGTTATCAAGCTGAAGCGAAATTAACTATTAAAACAGGGAATGAGCCTCAGGAGTATAACGTGGAAATTTGGCATAAAGAACCTTCTTTTTATCGTGTGAATTTACAGAATGCAAAAAAAGATCAGAGCCAAATTATTTTAAGAAATGAAGAAGGGGTATTTGTATTAACGCCAGCGCTTAATAAGAGTTTCCGTTTTCAAAGTGATTGGCCGCAAAATAGTAGCCAGGCCTATTTATATGAATCACTTGTAAGAGATATTTTGCAGGATAAGAAAAACCTTACTTTCGAGAAAACAGATAAATATTATATTTTCAAAACAAAAACAAACTATCAACATCAAAATATGTTACCGAAACAAGAGATTGCATTGAAGAAAAGCGATTTAACACCAGTTTCGGTGAAATTAATGGATAATGATCAAAATGTTCTTGTGAAAGTAGATTTCTCTAAAGTGAAATTCGATGCGAAATTTGATAAAGGTGCATTTGATGCGAAACAAAATATGTCTAGAGCGCAAGTAGATGTTCAAACAACAGCGAAAGAAGACAAACCATTTGCTATTTTGTATCCGCGTGATACGCCGCAAGGTATGACTCTGAAAGACGAAAAAGAGTTGAAGACAGACAGTGGCAAGCGTGCGATACTCACATACACTGGAAATAAGAAATCCTTTACCTTAATACAAGAAAAGGCAAAAGTTGCAGAGGCTTCGTCAGCGGTAAGTGTAAGTGGAGAGCCGGTTGATCTTGGGTTTACGATTGGTGCATTGACGAAAGAATCTGTAACGTGGTCACATAACGGAGTAGAATATATGCTCGTGTCTAAAGGTTTAGAGCCGAATGAGTTGTTAATGGTAGCTCGTTCAGTTACAGCGAAGCAGGTGAAGTAAACTTCTTAGACGTGGTGATATATGTGCACCACGTCTTTTCTTAGTTTGAAGGTAGATTTCATAAAAGAAGCATATAAAAGAATAAGCTTCGCATATCGTGTATAAGGAAGTGTATTTATGGAAGAAGCGTCATTTTACCGTGATACTTGGGTGGAAGTGGATTTAGATGCGATTTATAACAATATTACGCATATTAAAGAGTTCATTCCGAGTAATGTTGAGATTTTTGCTGTAGTTAAAGCGAATGCATATGGGCACGATTATGTACCGGTGGCTAAAACGGCATTAGAAGCAGGTGCAACAAGATTAGCAGTTGCTTTTTTAGATGAAGCCTTAGTTCTTAGAAGGGCTGGTATTACCGTACCAATTTTAGTGCTAGGTCCTTCCCCGCCTCGAGATATAAATGTAGCTGCTGAAAATGATGTAGCATTAACTGTTTTTCAAAAAGAATGGGTGGAAGAAGCCATCAAACTATGGGATGGTTCATCTATAATGAAATTCCATATTAATTTTGATAGTGGTATGGGGAGAATTGGAATACGCGAACGCAAAGAATTAAAAGAATTCTTAAAGAGTTTAGAAGGTGCACCATTTTTAGAGTTAGAAGGGGTATATACGCATTTTGCAACAGCAGATGAGGTTGAGACTTCGTATTTTGATAAGCAATATAACACGTTCTTGCAGCAGTTAAGTTGGTTGAAGGAATTCGGAGTGGATCCTAAATTTGTCCATACAGCTAATAGTGCTGCAACTTTACGTTTTCAAGGAATTACATTTAATGCATTACGAATTGGTATTGCGATGTATGGATTATCCCCATCTGTAGAAATACGTCCTTTTTTACCATTTAAATTAGAACCGGCGTTATCATTGCATACGAAAGTTGCTCATATTAAACAGGTGATTAAAGGGGATGGAATTAGTTATAACGTCACTTACCGAACAAAAACTGAAGAATGGATTGCAACTGTTGCGATTGGATATGCAGATGGCTGGCTTAGAAGATTACAAGGATTTGAAGTGCTTGTGGATGGTAAAAGAGTACCGATTGTAGGGAGAGTAACAATGGATCAATTCATGATTCATCTTCCTTGTGAAGTCCCGCTTGGTACGAAAGTTACACTCATTGGACGACAAGGTGATGAATATATTAGCGCTACAGAGGTTGCTGAATATTCCGGGACTATTAATTATGAAATTATTGCAACGATTAGTTTCCGTGTGCCGAGAATATTTATACGACATGGTAAAGTTGTAGAAATCATCAATTATTTGAATAATATATAGAAGATCATCTAATTTGCTTCTTGTCATTTAAGTGAGCTTTTTATTGATGGAGAATATGCTCTTTTTTGATGAGAAGCTTTTACTTATAATCACTTTTAATATAAGTTTTGCAGAGGAATTCTTTTGTTCCTTGTTTAAAATAAGATGAAAAATAATAGAAGATGAATGTTTTTCCTGTGAATTGGAAAACATAAGCAAGGAATAAGGAAGTCTTTGCAACAGGCTCCATACAATGGTATTATTACAATAGGTGTCATATATATATTTGGGTGTGTAGTTGACGGTGGAGGTGTATTTTTGTGTCCGAATCAAGTGTAACTACTGAAATCGTGGTTCGGTTGCCAAAGCAAATGGTAACGGAATTGGACGGAATTGGAAAACAAGAGAATAAGAATCGCCATGAACTAATTTGCCAGGCAACACAACTGTTATTGCGTCAACATAAGACGAAGAAACGCTACCAACATGAATCAATGCGACGTGGGTACATTGAAATGGGAAAAATTAATCTTGGTATTGCATCTGAAGCTTTCTTAGCAGAGTATGAAGCAGCTCATACGGTAGAACGCTTAGTTAGCGGGGGGTAATATTTTGATTGTAAAACGCGGCGACGTGTATTTTGCAGACCTTTCCCCAGTTGTTGGTTCTGAGCAAGGAGGCGTTCGTCCGGTTCTTGTCATTCAAAATGACATCGGAAATCGTTTTAGTCCAACGGTGATTGTAGCGGCTATTACTGCACAGATTCAAAAAGCGAAATTACCCACTCATGTGGAAATTGATGCGAAAAAGTATGGATTTGAGAGAGATTCTGTTATTTTACTTGAGCAGATTCGAACAATCGATAAGCAACGCTTAACGGACAAAATCACTCATTTGGATGAAGTGATGATGATTCGTGTAGATGAAGCGTTACAAATTAGTTTAGGACTAATAGATTTTTAAATCGGCAGTTTAAGTTGCTCTCTTTGAAGGGCAACTTTTTTTTATTATAGAGGAGGTTACGGTTATATATGGAAATGGTAGATAATCGACAAGCGTTAATGAAAATGTTAGTGAAAGAATTAGGCTTTACCGAAAAGCAAGTTCGTCATGTTATTCAATTAACAGAAGAAGGTAACACAGTTCCATTTATTGCTCGTTACCGAAAAGAATGGACAGGCTCTTTAGATGAGGTGCAAATTCGTGCAATCTTAGAGAGATGGCAATATATGATGCAGCTTGAAGATAGGAAAGAAGAGGTTCTTCGTCTTATTGGTGAAAAGGGTAAGCTAACCGAAGAGTTGCGCCGTCATATTGTTGCCGCAACGAAACTACAGGAAGTAGAAGATTTATATCGTCCTTATAAAGAGAAAAGAAGAACGAAAGCGACGATTGCAAAAGAAAAAGGATTAGAACCGCTAGCTGAATGGTTATTGTTATATAAAAAAGAAGATCCGGCTAAAAAGGCTATGGAATTTGTTAATGCAGAAAAAGAAGTGGAATCTGCAGAAGAGGCGTTGCAAGGTGCGCAAGACATTATTGCAGAAATCGTTTCAGATGAAGCTGCGTATCGTAGTTGGATTCGGAATGTTACTTTTAGAAAAGGTGTTATGTCTTCGGTTGTAAAAGACGAAGAAAAAGATGAAAAGAATATATATGAAATGTATTACAGTTATGAAGAACCGTTGCAAAAAGTAGTACCGCATCGTGTATTAGCGATGAATCGCGGTGAGAAAGAAGATATATTGAGAGTTTCTGTTGTTCCACCAGTAGATGAGATAATAACTTTCTTATATAAGAAAGTAATCCGTGATAACAATTCAAAAAGTGCGCATTATGTACAATTAGCGATTGAGGATGGTTATAAACGATTAATTCAATCTTCGATTGAAAGAGAAATTCGAAAAGAATTAACAGAAACAGCTGAAGAACAAGCGATACATATTTTCTCTGAGAACTTACGTAATTTATTATTACAACCTCCAATGAAAGGGAAGGTTGTGCTAGCCGTAGACCCTGCATATAGAACTGGTTGTAAATTAGCTGTAGTAGATGATACGGGGAAAGTTCTATATATCGATGTTATTTATCCGCATCCACCTGTTCGTAAATATGATGATGCAAAAAAGAAAGTTCTTTCTATTATAGATAAATATCAAGTTGAAATGATTGCAATTGGGAACGGCACAGCTTCTAGAGAAACGGAAGAGTTTATAGTAGATGTATTACAAAGTGTGAAACAGGATGTTTTTTATATTATTGTAAATGAAGCAGGGGCAAGTGTGTATTCGGCTTCCGATTTAGCTCGTGAGGAATTCCCTGATTTCCAAGTTGAAGAAAGAAGCGCGGTTTCAATTGGAAGACGCCTGCAAGATCCACTTGCTGAGCTCGTGAAAATTGACCCTAAATCGGTAGGGGTGGGGCAATATCAACATGATGTAACTCAAAAGAGATTAAATGAATCGTTAACATTTGTGGTAGAGACAGCGGTTAACCAAGTTGGTGTGAATGTAAATACAGCTTCAGTTGCATTGTTACAATATGTTTCGGGGTTATCAAAAACAGTTGCGAAAAATATTGTAGCTAAGCGTGAGGAAGATGGGAAATTTACGAAGCGTACTGAATTAAAGAAAATCCCTCGTTTAGGTGCGAAAACATATGAACAGTGTATTGGGTTTTTACGTATATTAGAAGGCGCGAATCCGTTAGATCGTACAGGGATCCATCCAGAACAATATAAAAATGTCGAATTGCTACTAAAGAGTCTAGGGTTATCGAAGAATGATGTAGGGAAACCGAACTTGCAGGAGAGTTTAGAGGGAGTGGATGTTTCTAAATTATCTCAAGAGACGGAGATCGGTGAGCCGACATTGGTTGATATTATTGATGCCTTAATTAGTCCAGAGCGAGACATGAGGGATGAATTGCCAAAACCACTTCTGAAAAAAGGGATTTTGAAATTAGAAGATTTACAGCGTGGTATGGAACTGGAAGGGACAGTTCGTAACGTTGTTGATTTTGGTGCTTTTGTTGACATTGGTGTAAAACAAGATGGTTTAGTGCATATTTCTAAATTAAGCAAACAGTTTGTAAAGCATCCATTAGATGTTGTATCTGTAGGGCAAATCGTAAAAGTATGGGTAGATGATATTGATACAAAAAAAGGTCGTGTTGCATTATCTATGTTACCGATTGAATAGTAAGAAAAGAGAGCAGATAAAACTGCTCTTTTTTTATGGAGTAGAAAGTGTAATGGATTATGAGCTTTGATGTATTTTGCTATAATAAAACCAGCATTCATTTAGCAATTTAATTTGATACCGGTTTTTTTCAAAATATGCACGTTGCATTTGTTTTTTTAGCCATGCAGGCATAGGAATCCCTCCTTGTATAATCCTACTCTCAAAAATTTACCTTTGTAGTTAAGGTACTATTGACGAGAGGTTGGTGAGTGGATTTCTATTAATGTCGTATTTTTAGAAACCACGCTTCTTGAATGAGGATGGGTATATGTACTATTTAATATATGTATAGGAAGGGAGAAAAGTGTAAAAATATTTTTTTGTTTAGGAGGAATGAGAATGGATGAGAAAGAAATTCAGCAGCTAGTGGAAGAAGTATCCCTACGATACTTCGGGATGCCATTCTTACATAAAGCGATGTTTAATAATAGATTACGTACAACTGGTGGACGTTATCTATTGAAGAGTCACAATATCGAACTGAATTATCGATATTATGGAATGTATGGTAAAGAAGAATTAGTCGGGATTATTAAACATGAACTTTGTCATTATCACTTGCATATTACAGGGAGAGGATATAAGCATCGGGATAGGGATTTTCGTGAACTATTAAAAAAGGTAGGTGCACCACGTTTTTGTAAGCGAATGATTAATGAAGAGAAGGAAAAGAAGGTTTATATGTATGAATGTATGGAGTGTTCGCTTCAATATGTAAGAAGACGTCAAATAAATACAAAAAGATATGTCTGTGGAAAGTGTAAGGGAAAACTAAAACCGGTAGCGAAAACATCTTGACAGTGAAAACGCAATCCAGTATATTATAAACATGTCACGTTTGTGCAAGATATTGTTAAAAAACATCTTGACTTACGATGAGAAGTTTTATAAGATACAAATTGTCTTCATTATTCCGCAGTAGCTCAGTGGTAGAGCTATCGGCTGTTAACCGATCGGTCGTAGGTTCGAGTCCTACCTGCGGAGC
>NZ_JAAMNK010000038.1:0-37305 GCF_011066025.1 Bacillus sp. EKM202B
TGAAACTTTAATCAGTGGGGGTTTTCTTCATCCCCCACTGATTATTAGCCTTCACCAATCGGGCTTTTACGGGCAGTCGATCACCCACCTAACTTCTTTGCTTTCGCCGAATTTTGAAGTGTGGGTCTTACTGCCCGGCAAATAGCGGGATAAATGGAAATGGGGACGGGATATGAGTATACATAAGCATCACGCACGTAATGCGAAACGTATTTTTTTTGTATCTGTCATTGTATGGATTATCGTTGCAATTGGATTAGTGATGGAATATAAAAAAGGGATGCTATTCACTTCAGAGAAAGACAATCTGCAATTAATAGGTATTTTACTACCAGCAATTGGATTATTAATATATAGCTTTATAGAAAAACGAAGATCAAAAATACTTAAACAGGAAAATTATAATATAGAGACTTCTGAATTACTTGAGCAACAAAAATTTGTTGTTCGGAAAGAGGTAGGGATATTTCAAGTAATAACGTACTTTGGATTAGAAGGAAATACAGTAGGTTTTTTAAAAGAAGAGTATGATTTTGTTATTCAAAGTGTATGGCAAGCTGTACTCTCTTTTCTTTTTAAGGGACTACATAAGCAACAATTTTATTTATATAATCACTCAGGAGAAAGATTGTTGCGTGTTCAAAAGAATATGGGAGTACGCAACTTCTATATTTTTTCGAATATGGATGGAAAGAAAATTGGGGAGTTGAAACAAGTACTAAGTTTAACAAAATGGGAATGGATCTTTTTAGGGGTGGATGGTAAAGAATTTGGTAAAGTGACTGGGGACCTTTCAGCAACAATGCAGAAAATAGACTGGCGAGATGGCACGCATATTGATGTGAAAGAAGATGGTATTCCGTTAGAAGCTGTTAAGTATTTTTCGGCAAGCGGTGGTTCTCTTGTTACAGCTTCTATCAGTGAACAGGCAGAATTACCACGAGCGGTTTATTACAGTACAGCTGCCATTGTTACAATTAAAAATTAAAATACTTATAAAGATAGATGGGATACCGTCTATCTTTTTTATTTAGTTAAAAATTCTTGTTTCTTTGAAAAATGTATGTCTTACCTATCACATAAAAAGCCTGCTTTGTATACATTAAGATGTATGAATGTATTTTTTATATTTTAAAAATAAATAGGAGGAGAAGTGTATGTGTCTGTTCAGAAAATATTGGCATAAATTATCCCGACTGTTTAATAGACAATTAGGTTATTTTTTAGATAACAAGTTACTGCCTGCTGTGGAACGACTTTTATTTTCGCAAAATTTTGCGAGATTTATTCAAAGAAATTCTAAGCAAGCTACAGAAGAATTTATTAAATCAAGTCAATTTCAATCGATTATTTGTAACATTTTAAAAGAATGTAATACATCACCGTTTAAAGAAATTGCAAAGCAATATTTAGGTAAAAACGTCGAAATTACTGTGACGGTTGGGCAGTTAACAGGTGTTATTGTAGCAGTTGGCGACGATTTCTTAATACTGCAAGAAGGAATAGGAACTGAAGTTTTATTACCATTTACAAGTATTATATCAATTAAAGAAGTGTAAGAAAGGAGAGTTATATATGTTATTTACTGATGAACTGCGTAACCATGTTGGTGAGTTAGTGCAAGTTGTGACAGCTGTAGAAATTGTTGCAGGCATTCTTTTATCTGTGACAGACGGGGCAGTAAGTGTTCGTACTTCTCCTTCCTATGGACCACCGGAAGATGTAATTGTGCGTACTCCTATTATTGCCTATGTTCGCTTGGAAGGGTAAGCGTGATACAAGTATGAGAGTATCAGTTGTTATTCCGGCGCATAATGAAGCAAGTACGTTATCTCAAGTTTTAGTAGAAGTGGAGAAGCTGAAGCCGTATGAAATTATCGTAGTAGATAATGGATCGACAGATGGGACGAAAGAAATAGCAATACAACATCATTGTCATGTGATTTATTATAAACATTCTCTTGGCAATGATGTGGGACGGGCAATTGGAGCAAGAGAAGCAAAAGGTGAAATTGTCTTGTTTTTAGATGGTGACATCGTTATTGAGAGTAAAGAGTTACAATGTTTCGTGAAAGGGATTCGGCAGGGGCACCAAATTGTTGTGAATAATTTAACATGGTCGGTTTATTTAAAGATGAGACCACATTATACGACAGTTGGAAAATTCATGCTGAATCGCTATTTGAATAAAAAGGAGCTTGTTGTTGGATCTTTAATCGCAATTCCACATGCGATGAGTAGGGAAGTTATTGAGAAACTTGGGTGGTGGAATTTAGCAGATCCAGCATTATTTCAAGCGATGGCGATGTCTAGAGGAGTAGATATTGTCGATATGGCTTCGGTCGATGTAATTCATACAAATAAGGTTCGTCCTGTGCATACGGGAACATCACCTGGTTCTCCTTATCCGAAAGCGACTAGTCGTATTATGGGTGATCATTTACGTGCTTTGCAATATGTAATTGAAATATATGGTAAACGCGGTGGTTTTTCGGAGGGAAACAGAGATAGAGAGTTTATAGGGAAATATAAACCAGCTGTATTAAAGAAGGAAAAAGCGAAATATAGTGCGATTATACCAGTGTCAGAAGAAAAGATGACTATAAAATCTGTTATACAAGAAGTGAAAAAAGCAGGAGTAGATGAAATTATTGTTGTTGCGAATGGAGCGGATATCGAGACTATTAAACAGGCACAGCTAGAGAATGTTATTGTTGTTGAATTCGGGGAGGCGCTTGGACATAATGTAGCGCGAGCGATAGGAGCCATGCATGCTACAGCTGATATTTGTTTATTTGTTGATGGTGATTTTGCTATTCCGGCAAAAAAACTAACTCCCTTTTTGCATGCTATTGAAGATGGGAGTGATATGGCATTAAATGATTTGCAATGTTTATTAGATATGTTTCATCCCGCGGATCCAATTAGTATGGGAAAATACTTTGTAAATTTAGTAGCGAAACGACCAGATTTATGGAATAACTCACTAACGGCAGTGCCACATGCTATGCATAAGAAGGTAATGGATAAAATTGGATATGACTCTCTCATTATCCCGCCATTAGCTCAAATGAAAGCTATTTTGGAGGGATTCTCTATTACAGCAGTACAATTTGTAGATGTTATAAAAACAAATCGAGTACGCCCAGAGCAACATGGATTTGTTAATGGACGTATTCCAGCATTTGACCGTATTTTCGGTGATCAACTTGAGGCGATTGCTTATCTATTACAATATACAGACGAACGCGGGAGTTTTACAGATGGAGAACGGGATAGAGATATTATTCAACAATTGAGAAAGGAAGAAAAGAATACAGATGAATGCTAGTAGTAAAGTAGCTATTATTGGATTAGGGTATGTTGGTCTTCCTTTAGCGGTCCATTTCGCAGAAAGAGGATATACAGTACTTGGACTAGATAAAGATACTAGGAAAATAGAATCGATTATAAAAGGAGAAAGTTATATTCCAGATGTTTCTTCTAAAGAGTTACAAAGTTTATTAACTAAAAAAAGCTTACTAGTAAATACACCAGATAAAGGTGTTACTGAGTTCCAAAAGAGTGATTATGTTATTGTTACTGTCCCGACTCCAATTAATGAGCAAAGAGAACCGGATTTAAGTGCTCTCATTTCAGCTTCGCATTATATACAACAAAACCTTCAAAAAGGACAAACCTTCATTTTTGAAAGCTCCACATATCCAGGTACACTTGAGGAAGTTATCATTCCTATTATTTCTCAAACTGGTAAAAAGGTAGGAGTAGATTATTATATTGGTTATTCACCGGAGAGAATTGATCCGGCAAATAGTCAATATTCAGTTCAATCGATTCCAAAGGTTATTAGTGGACAAACAGAACAATGTAAACAAAAGGTACAGGATTTGTATAGCACTATCTTCGATGTAGTTGTTCCTGTTAGTTCTCCAAAAGTAGCGGAGATGTGTAAGCTATTTGAAAATATTCAGCGCTTAGTTAACATTTCGTTAGTAAATGAGTTAAATATGCTATGTGAAAGTTTGAATATTAATTTTTATGAGGCGCTTGAAGCTGCATCTACAAAACCGTTTGGATTTACTCCGTATTGGCCAGGACCAGGAATAGGAGGACATTGTATTCCTGTAGATCCTTTATATTTTCAATGGAGAATAAAGAAAAATGGGGCTATTAGTCAATTAATTGAGGCGGCACATGTAATTAATGAAGAAATGCCAGAGAAAATAGTCGGAAAGGTAAAAGGCATGGTGCAATCACCCGCAACGGTTTTAATTGTAGGGATTGCGTATAAGAAAGATGTAAATGATTTGAGAGAATCACCAGCATTGCCAATTATTCAATTACTAATAAAAGAAGGATACGAGATAGAATACCATGATCCATATATTTCTTCTGCGGAAATTGGAGATAGGGTGTATCAATCTGTTTCCTTGGATGAACAAAAGGTTAAACAAGCAGATTGTATATTAATTTTAACTGATCACTCTAATATCGATTGGGAGCTTTTTAAAAGAATAAAGCGAGTAATCGATACACGTGGAATTATAAAGAAGGTGAGTGCATGAGTAAGAAATGTTTAATTACAGGTGGAGCAGGATTTATTGGATCACATCTAGCTGAAGAATTAGTGAAAAGAGGTTATGGAGTCACAATTGTGGATAACTTCTATAAAGGGAAAAATAAATATCATAATGAGTTAATGAAAGAGATTCCAGTTATTCCAATCAGTGTTTTAGACAAAAAGGCAATCGATGAATTAGTAAATCAACACGATGTAGTATTCCATTTGGCAGCAATTTTAGGTGTTAAAACGACAATGGAAAAAAGTATAGAACTCATTGAAACAAATTTTGATGGAACGAGAAACATTTTACAAGCAGCATTAAAAGGCAAGAAAAAAGTAGTCTTTGCGTCTACTTCAGAAGTATATGGTAAGGGCAAGCCACCTTTCTCTGAAGAAGGAGATCGATTATACGGGGCAACTTCTAAAATACGCTGGAGTTATGCAGTTTGTAAAACGTTAGAAGAGACATTATGTTTAGGATACGCATTAGAAGGTTTGCCGGTAACGATTGTTCGTTATTTTAATATTTATGGTCCAAGAGCGAAAGATGGTCCGTATGCAGGGGTAATCCCACGATTTATCCGGGCGGCTTTGCAAGGTGAAGACATTCTCGTATATGGCGATGGAAAGCAGACACGTTGCTTTACGTACGTAAGTGATGCAGTAGAGGCAACGATTCGAGCAATGGATGAGAATGTAAATGGTGAGATTATTAATATAGGTTCTGAGAATGAAAAAAATATTAAAGAAGTAGCAGAAGTAATCAAAAAACTAACAAATTCTTCTTCAAAAATTGTACAAGTTCCTTTTGAAAAAGTATATCCACATGGTTTTGAGGAAATTCCAAATAGAAGACCAGACGTAACAAAATTAAGAGAACTTGTTCAATTTCAAGCGACAATAACGTGGGAACAAGGATTGAAAGAAACTATTAAATGGTTTCGTGAAGAAAACAATGGCTAAGTCATTATCGGTTATTATTCCCGTATGTAATGAAGTGGATACGATTTCAGACGTGATTCAATCGGTAAAGCCATTCAATCCAGTAGAGATTATTGTAGTAGCTAATGGTTGCAATGATGGTACAGAAGGGGTTGCTGAGAGTTTAGGATGTAGAGTAATTCAGAATAAAGAGTCACTTGGTAACGACGTTGGCCGCGCAGTTGGTGCAAAACATGCGATAGGTGATGTATTACTGTTTATAGATGGAGATTTCGCTATTCAAACTTCAAAATTGCAATTATTTCTTAATCCGATTTTACATGATCAGGCTGACATCGTTTTAAATAATTTGGATGCATTATTTTTAAAAAAACAAAAACCACATTCCGTTACAGTATGGCGCCAAATATTAAATGCAATGTTAGAGCGCGAAGAATTAAAAATTGATTCTTTATTATCTGTACCTCATGCGTTGACGAAAGAAGTCGTTCAAAGTATTGGATATGAATGTTTTGTTAATCCTATTGTAGCTCATTTACGCTTAGCACAAAGTAAATGGAAAATTAGTCGTCATTGTGCAATTGACGTTATTACGCCGAATAAATTTCGGCCACTCGAGCATGCAGCATATGGCACAGATCTTGCACAAGCTGAAAAACGAATGATAGGTGACCATATAGAAGCTGTAGCGGAGCGGATAATAGGCAGCGATGAGCGTGGAGGATATTATGATGGAAATCGGAAAAGAGAGAGTGTCTATCATACTTTAAATTTTGAAGATTTTTATCAAGGATGGGGCGTTACATCTAATTTGTATAAAGGAAAGCAATTATCGGTAATTATTCCTGTACAAGATGAAGAGAAAACAATTGGAAACGTTATAGAGGAGCTTCGTAAAATTGAACCTTTTGAAATCATCGTTGTTGTAAATGGTTCGTCAGATAAAACGGCAACAATTGCAAAAGAAAAAGGAGCAACAACAATTATATATAAAGAAGCACTCGGAAACGATGTGGGGCGTTCGCTTGGAACTTATTTTGCAAAAGGAGAAATTGTGTTATTTATAGACGGTGATTTTGTTATTCCAGCTAGTGAGCTATATCCTTTTGCAAAAGCTATTGCAGATGGGCAAGATGTCGCATTAAATGATCTAAATCATTATTTAGATTTAAGAGTACCACTTCATCTCGTAACTGCATTTAAATATGCGTTAAATTTAGCTTGTGATAGAAAAGATTTAGGAGTAGGCTCTCTTATTGCCGTACCTAATGCATTTAGTAAGACGTGTTTGAAAGCAATAGGATATAGATCTTTACTGTCACCTTGTGTAGCGCAAGTGAAAGCTGTTCTTTCAGGATTCGAAATTGCATGTGTCAGTCGTGTTGAGGTCGATAAAATGAACCGTATTCGTCCCAGTGAACATTTTGCAAAAATAGGACATCCTCCAGCTGTACTTCGAATTATTGGTGATCATATCGAAGGATTAGAGCAATTAATTGCATTAAAGGGCAGTCGGGGTGGATTCTATGATGGAAATAGAAAAAGAGATGTTTTATAGGTAACAAAAAAAGTGTACAACATATGTACACTTTTTTGTTCCGTTATAAAAACTATAACAGATTAGGAGATAAGAGTATTACAGCTCTACAATGGGTATTGTTCTTATATTACAAAATAGGACTCGTATATAAGGATACCAAAAAAATACAATTAAAGAAAGGGTTAATTATAAAGACTTTTGAGTGAAGTTAACACTATGCATACAGTAGTTTGCTCAATATTTCACAAACATGTCACAACTATTTCGTTCACTTTCGCAAAAAAGTAGTATTCTAAGTGTGTAAGCTGTTATATAAAAAATCTTATTCCTGTACTAATCAAAAATGGAGGAGATTAGGATGACTCAAATATTAGAAAATGTAAAAAACGCATGGGAAAACTTTAAAGGTGAAAAATGGAAAGCAGAGATTGATGTTCGCGATTTCATTTTAAATAATGTAAACGTTTTCGAAGGGGACGAATCTTTCTTAGCGGGAGCAACTGAAGCAACGAAAACACTTTGGGATCAAGTAATGGATTTAACAACAAAAGAACGTGAAAACGGTGGCGTTCTTGATATGGATACAAAAATTGTTTCTTCTATTACATCACATGAACCAGGATATTTAAATAAAGATATTGAAAAAGTAGTCGGTTTCCAAACTGATAAGCCATTTAAACGTTCATTACAACCATATGGTGGTATTCGTATGGCGGAACAAGCTTGTGAATCTTATGGATACGAAATGGATAAAGAACTTAGTAAGATTTTCAGAGACTGGCGTAAAACTCATAATCAAGGTGTATTTGATT
This sequence comes from Bacillus sp. EKM202B, assembly GCF_011066025.1. Classification (NCBI taxonomy): domain Bacteria; kingdom Bacillati; phylum Bacillota; class Bacilli; order Caryophanales; family Bacillaceae; genus Bacillus; species Bacillus sp. EKM202B. Next base: position 7,859 of record NZ_JAAMNK010000038.1, read on the forward strand.
CATATACACCAGAAATGAAAGCGGCTCGTAAATCAGGTGTTATTACTGGTCTTCCAGATGCATATGGACGTGGACGTATTATCGGTGATTACCGCCGAGTAGCGCTATATGGTATAGATCATTTAATTGAAGCGAAAAAAGCTGATTTTAATTTAACTGGTGGTGTAATGAGCGAAGAGACAATGCGTTTACGCGAAGAGTTATCTGAGCAAATGCGTGCACTTCAAGAATTAAAACAAATGGCTTCTTCTCATGGTTTTGATATTTCTAAACCAGCAACAAATACACAAGAAGCTTTCCAATGGTTATACTTCGCATATCTTGCAGCGATTAAAGAGCAAAACGGAGCTGCAATGAGTCTTGGACGTACTTCTACATTCTTAGATATTTACATTGAAAGAGATTTAGAAAATGGTACTTTAACAGAAGAAGAAGTACAAGAAATCGTGGATCACTTCATTATGAAATTACGTCTTGTGAAATTCGCAAGAACACCTGATTATAATGAATTATTCTCTGGTGACCCAACTTGGGTAACTGAATCTATCGGTGGTATGGCTTTAGATGGTCGTCCATTAGTAACAAAGAACTCATTCCGTTTCTTGCATACATTAGATAATTTAGGACCAGCTCCAGAACCAAACTTAACAGTTCTTTGGTCTAAACAATTACCAGAGAACTTTAAAAACTACTGTGCAAAAATGTCTATTAAAACATCAGCAATTCAATATGAAAATGATGACATTATGCGTGCTGACTACGGTGATGACTACGGTATTGCTTGTTGTGTATCTGCAATGAGAATCGGTAAACAAATGCAGTTCTTCGGCGCACGTGCAAACTTAGCGAAAGCATTACTATATGCGATTAACGGCGGTAAAGATGAAAAATCTAAAGCTCAAGTTGGCCCTGAGTACGCACCAATTACTTCTGAAGTATTAGATTATGAAGAAGTTATGCATAAGTTTGATATGACAATGGAATGGTTAGCAGGTCTATATTTAAATACATTAAACGTTATCCACTATATGCACGATAAATATAGCTACGAGCGTATTGAAATGGCGCTTCATGATACAAATGTTCTTCGTACAATGGCGACAGGTATCGCAGGATTGTCTGTAGTAGCAGACTCATTAAGTGCAATTAAATACGGAAAAGTAAAACCAATTCGTGATGAAAATGGTATTGCAGTTGACTTTGAAATTGAAGGTGATTTCCCTAAATATGGTAACAACGATGATCGTGTAGATGAAATCGCAGTAAATCTTGTGAAAACATTTATGAATAAACTTCGTAAGCATAAAACATACAGAAATTCTGTTCATACAATGTCAATCTTAACAATTACATCTAACGTCGTATACGGTAAGAAAACTGGTAATACTCCAGATGGCCGTCGTACTGGAGAACCATTTGCACCGGGCGCAAACCCAATGCATGGTCGTGATACAAAAGGTGCATTAGCATCACTATTATCTGTAGCTAAATTACCATATGAAGATGCACAAGATGGTATTTCCAATACATTCTCTATTATTCCAAAAGCACTTGGTAAAGAAGATGATGTACAAGTACGCAACTTAGTATCTATGCTTGATGGTTATGCAATAAAAGAAGGACATCACTTAAATATTAACGTATTTAATCGTGAAACATTAATGGATGCAATGGAGCACCCTGAAAAATATCCACAATTAACAATTCGTGTATCTGGTTACGCTGTTAACTTTATTAAATTAACTCGTGAACAACAAATTGATGTAATTAACCGTACAATGCATGAAAGCATGTAAGTGAAAAAAGTGTCCCTCCGCTTTTAATATGTAGTGGAGGGAGGCTGTTTCAATAAAGGAGGAAGTAACATGGTAAAAGGAAGAATACATTCTGTAGAGTCTTGTGGTACTGTTGATGGCCCAGGGATTCGTTATGTCATATTTACACAAGGGTGTTTATTACGTTGTCAATATTGCCATAATGCTGATACGTGGGAGATCGGTAAAGGAAAAGAAATAACAGTTGAAGAAGTAATGCAGGATGTGACATGTTACCTTCCATTTATTGAAGCTTCTGGAGGCGGTATAACAGTTAGTGGTGGAGAACCATTATTACAGTTAGATTTCTTAATTGAATTATTTAAGAAATGTAAGGAAGTTGGAATTCATACAACAATTGATTCTTCTGGAGGTTGTTATTCTGAAGAGCCAGAATTCCAGCAAAAGTTGGATAAATTAATGGATTATACAGATTTAGTTTTATTGGATTTGAAACATATTGATTCAAAGAAACATCGTAAATTAACAGGGAAATCAAATGAACATATTTTACAATTTGCTCGTTATTTATCGGATAAGAATAAACCGATTTGGGTACGACATGTATTAGTTCCAGGTGTTACTGATAATGAAGAGGATCTGCAAAAATTATCTAGCTTTATTCAAAGTCTGTCTAATGTTCAGAAAGTTGAAGTGCTACCATATCATAAGCTTGGTGTATATAAATGGGAGGCGCTTGGGCATAAATATCCACTCGCAAATGTAGAACCACCTACGGAAAAAAATGTAGAACAAGCGAGACATATTTTAAAAGCAGTCTAATCCAAATATTGGATTAGACTTTTTGCTTTCTTTACAATAAAACCTAGAGTATATATATAGAAAAGAGTATACTGAAAAAAGAATATCCATATTTTTGTAAGGAATAAGTGGAGAAATTTACATAATTGTAAAGGGAAATCAAAATAGTAAAAAGAATTAAGAAGTAAAAGAGTGAGTATCATGGAATAGAGAACATTTGTAAGTTATTGCGAAAGCTCTTATAGGAAAGTATAATGTAAAGATATGAGCACGGATAGGATTAAGGGGTCAATCTTATATGCTTTGCATATCCACGACAGGTACATAGCTAACAGGGGAATATTGGAATCCAAGTATGTAATGTTTAAGGAAAATGTTTTTCCTATTGTCGTATATGCAATATGGAGAAACAAAAAGCTAGGAGTGGATTTGTTTGATAAAAAACCCCAAGGTTTTAATTTTAACTGCACATTACGGTAATGGTCATGTGCAAGTAGCGAAAACATTAGAACAAACATTTCGCCAAAAAGGAATTGAAAATGTAATTGTATGCGACTTGTTTGGAGAATCACATCCATTTATAACTGACATTACAAAATATTTATATTTAAAAAGTTATACAATAGGAAAAGAATTATATCGTTTGTTTTATTACGGGGTAGAAAAAATTTATGATAAAAAAATAGCATCTTGGTACGCAAATTTTGGAAGGAAACGTTTGAAATCACTTTTACAAGTGGAGAAACCGGATATCGTTATTAATACCTTTCCAATCATAGCTGTACCTGAGTTGAAAAAGCAAACAGGTATTTCAATCCCTGTTTATAATGTGTTGACGGATTTTTGTGTGCATAAAATATGGATTCATCGTGAAGTAGATCGTTATTTTGTAGCAACTGATCACGTGAAAAAGGTGATGGTTGATATTGGTGTACCTGCGGAACAAATTGTTGAAACTGGAATTCCAATTCGTAATAGTTTTGAGCTAAAGATAAATCAAGACATTATATATAATAAGTATCAGTTATGTAAGAATAAAAAGATTTTACTAATTGTAGCAGGTGCTCATGGGGTACTAGGAAGTGTAAAAGAACTATGCCAGTCATTTATGGCCGTACCTAATTTACAAGTAGTTGTCGTTTGCGGAAAAAATGAAGCTTTAAAACAGGATTTATTAGGATTACAGGAACAAAATTCGGATGCTTTAAAAGTATTTGGTTATGTTGAAAACATTGATGAGTTATTCCGTGTTACTTCTTGTATGATTACGAAGCCAGGTGGTATTACATTAAGCGAAGCAGCAGCATTACAAGTACCTGTCATTTTATATAAGCCTGTCCCAGGACAAGAAAATGAAAATGCGTTGTATTTTGAAAAAAAAGGAGCTGCAGTTGTAATCCGTGATGACAGTGAGGTTTTTGCAAAAACAGAGGCGTTATTACAAGATGATATGAAGCTTCTCCAAATGAAAGAAGCAATGAAAAATATTTATCGTCCTGAACCGGCATGTCATATCGTGGATACAATTTTGGAAGAAAATCATGCAGAGCCGAATCATATACCTATGAAATCACCTGCTCTTGCAGAATCATTTACTTAATATGTAACCCTCTTTTATATGTTTAAAGAGGGTTCCTTTTATTGTAAAGATTCCTTTATCCGGCTATTTGAGGGAAGTAAGACTCCCATCTCGAAATTGGGCGAATGCGAGGAAGTTAGGTGGGAGATAGCTTCCCGTAAAAGCCTTCACTTTATCCACAAAGGGATGCGCTTTCATTAGACGGTAAAGTCGGAATATTAACAACTATATCCACATTGTCCACAATTTTTAGAAAAATATCCACAATTCCAGTAGTTGATATGTGCGAAAATATATAAAAATATCAAAGTTTTTAGAAAAATATTCACAATCATATCGATGTTGTGGATAAAGTTGTCCACAACAAAAGAGTTCCCTTATGTATAAGGGAACTCTTTTAGGTTATTTCTGTCAGTCGGGAAAATTATGTAATGAAAATGAATAATTAGGGGGGAAAACTTCTAATTATTCATTTTCACTTTAAATACTTTTTGAGCGATATCCCGCTGCACGATCTGCTTTTCGAAATTCTCGTTGATATAGAACTTCTTGTGTACTAGATAATGTATTTTTCGCTTTGTCACGTTTCTTTTTATCCATTACAAATCACCTCGTGTCCTAAAGTCACTATCTATCGTTTCCAAAGACATGGGGTGATATACATATATGCCAAACGGTTAATGATTAATTATTATTTCTGAAAATTTAGATTACGCTTCTTTTAAGTGGTGGGCGTCTTGGAATGTTGTATCACGCATTGTTGCAAGTGTATATTGATCTTTTGGAATTTCATATAGATTATATACTTCTTCATTTACGTTAATTTCATCATAAACGGCTTTTCTCGTTTCATTTGCTAGATTCACATATTGTAGTTTTTCGGCAGCTTTAATAGAACGAATATTTATTTTGCGAATACGCATAAAGATGGTTTCAATATCTAACTCATAGAAAAGTTCGCTAAAAAATGAATCTTTCGCCAATTTATTATAGCCTTTGCCATGGTATGGTTTTCCAAGCCATGTTCCAAGGAATCCAGCTTTTTCTTGCACATCAAATAAAGTAATTGTTCCGATAGGGTTACCCCATTCATCTAAAATTGTGCGTGAAATTAACTCTCCACGCTCTTCGGCTTCAATGGTTTGTTTCGTTAAAAATAAATATTCCTCATAAGAATAAGCCTTTTGACGCACAAAAGGGAAGACAGCTGGATCCACCATTAACTCGTATAGAACGTGGCTGTCGTGTAAGTCGCGTTTTTTCAACACACTAACTCCTCCTCACACGAGGGTAGCATGACGAAAAAGCACCCCACCCTCGAAATTTTTATATCAATCTTTAAAAAATTTCGGGGTGGGAATCGAACCCACTAGAACCAGTTTATAACGCTGGTGGCGCACCATTTGCCTTCCCCATTCATCAATTTGAAAATGATAATCACGACACAAATTGATTATGGTTTCATTCAGTTTATAATCGTATAATACTTTATCTAGTCAAAAAAATAAACTAGTTTTTTTTATTTTTTTTGTAAATTATTTTTCCGTCAATCATAGTTAGTACAGGCTTGGCTAAATAATGGAAAGGATGATGTGTCCATAACACGAGATCAGCGTCTTTTCCAACCTCAATGCTTCCAATTCTATCCTCTAAACGCAAATTTCTCGCTGGAAATATAGTGATTCCTTCCAATGCAGTTTTCTCGTCTAATCCTTCCCTTACTGCGACAGCAGCACAAACATTTAAATATTGAATTGGTGTATAAGGGTGATCAGTTGTTATAGAAACTTCTACTCCATTTTTAGATAATATATGGTAAGTATCCCATGTTTTGTTTTTTAGTTCGATTTTAGACCGGCGTGTAAGAGTGGGACCAACTGAAACTTTTAAATTGTGTTTTGAAAGCTCTTCAACAATAAAGTGTCCTTCTGTACAATGCTCAATACGTAAATCAAGATTGAATTCTGTTGCAAAGCGTAAAGCAGAACTAATATCGTCAGCACGGTGAGCGTGGATACGTACCGGTATTTCGCGGCGTAATGCTTTTAAAATAGGGAGCATTCGAAAATCAGCTTCATGCCCGTAGTGCTGTGCTTCATAGAATGATTCCCGAAGTAACCCCATAATGCCCATGCGTGTTATGGACTCTTTCGTTCCATTACTATGAACCTTTTTAGGGTTTTCTCCAAAGGCAATCTTTAAACCAGCAGGTTCTTGAATAATCATGTGATCAATACAAGTTCCAGCAGTTTTTATTACACAAGTAGTACCGCCGATAATATTTTGACTCCCAGGCATAACGTGAACAGTTGTGATCCCGTTTTGTACAGCGTCTTGAAATGCGATATCAAAAGGATGGATTCCGTCTAAAGAACGGATATGTGGTGTTGAAACTTCAGAGGTTTCATTAGCGTCATTTCCAGCCCAACCAGTGCCTTCATCATAGAGACCAAGGTGAGTATGGACATCAATAAATCCAGGTAAGAGATGAAGAGCTCGCGCATCTATAACGGTCATATCTTGAGTAGGCTGAATAGAAGGTTTGACCTCAGCAATTCGTTCTCCTATAACGAGTACATCACCTTGAAACTTGGGAGATGTAATAGGATACACAATGGCTTGTTTGAGCAATATTTTCATAGGTACCTCATTTCTGTTACTTTACAATATTAATGTGATTGAAGAAAAAGTAACTGAAAGGTTATTTGTGTAGTAATGCTCTGAATCCTAGAAAATGAAAGTTTTGAAAGGGAACCCCTTGTAAAACTGTGTTTTAGAAGTACTACATTGTATGCGAAAGTATATTTTGTAATGCATGGTCTATTGTCGGAAATGTGTATTGGTACCCATGTTCAATTGCTTTACTAGGTAATACATGTTGCCCTTCTAGTACAAGTATACTCATCTCACCCAATAAAGCGTGAAGCATAAATGAAGGGACAGGTAACCAATGAGGTTTTCTCATTATAGTTGCCATGGTTTCTCCAAATTCCTTCATTCTTATAGGTAACGGGGCTGTAATATTAAGAGGACCATTAATTTCTTCTTTGTGTATGATGAAATCAATCATGCGAACGACATCATCTATATGAATCCATGATAACCATTGGTTTCCAGATCCAATTGTGCCTCCGATATAAAATTGATAGGGAAGTAGCATCTTTGGAAGAGCACCTCCGTCTGCACCTAATATGACTCCGAATCTTGCGTATATTGTTCTGATTTCAAGAGAACGTGCTTTACATGCTTCTTGCTCCCATAAAAATACTGTTTCTGCTAAAAAGTCATTTCCGGGAGTTTCTTGCTGCTCGGTAAAAGACTCTGTTTCAGAAGTTCCGTAGTATCCAATAGCACTTGCGTTAATAAATGTATGTGGTTTTGTGCTGAGTGTTTGTAGTTGTTTAATAAGTCCTCTTGTCGCTTGAATTCTACTGTTTAAAATTGCTTCTTTTTGTTTTTTTGTCCATCTACTATTGATTGACTCTCCAGCTAGATTAATAACTATATCAATAGAAGAGAGGGGGAAAGTAGGTAAATCTGGTGTCCATTGTACGTATTGAAGGTGAGGGTTTGAAGTTTCAATTTTATTTTTTCGGGTAAGGATATAGACTGTGTATCCTTTTTGAATGAAAAAAGTAGATAGATATTTGCCGATAAAGCCAGTACCACCAGAAATTGCAATTTTCATAATTATTTCCTCCTCATTATATATATTCTTGAAAAGCAAAAATGTTCCTTGACTATGTTAAAATAATAGAGAGGTGAGAGTATGGCTGTCATTACAAAAATAGAAGTGCAAAAACGATCGAAAGAGCGATTTAATATTTATATTGATAAAGGTCAAGGTGAAGAGTACGGATTTAGTGTGGATCAAGTAATCTTAATGAAACATGGATTACAAAAAGGTTTAGAAATTGATGAAATAGAGTTAGGCAATATTTTGTTCAATGAAGAGGTACAAAAAGCATATTTACAAGCAATCTCCTATTTATCCTATCAAATGAGAACGAAACAAGAAATAGAAGATTTTTTACGAAAAAAAGAAGTGGGACAGGCCATCATCTCTGAAGTCGTTTCGAAATTATTACATGACCGATATATTAATGATAAAGAGTATGCCATTTTATATACGCGAACGCAAAGTAATGTGAATCGAAAAGGTCCAACTGTTATAAAAAGAGAGCTGTTAAATAAAGGCGTTCAGGATCTAATCATTACACATAGTTTACAAGAGTATCCAAAGGAGAAGCAAATTGAAAATGCTTTGATTCTTGTAGAAAAAAAGAAAAAATCTTATCAAAAGCATTCATTTTTACAAATGAAGCTAAAGTTAGATGAAATGCTTGTTCGTAAAGGATATTCTAGAGATGTGATTCAAATTTGTTTGGAAGAATTGAAAGACGAAAAAGATGACGAAAAGCAACAAGAAGCTTTACACTATCATGGGAATAAATATTATGAGAAATATAGGAAGTATGATGGATGGACATTCGAAAATAAGATGAAACAAGCGTTATATCGAAAAGGATTTTCTATTGATGAAATAGAGATATTTTTACAAATGAAACGTGAAGAGGGATGAGGGGAATAATAAGATGAATATGCCAAAACGCTACAGTGAAATGACACCGCATGAGCTTAGAGAAGAAATTGGCGCTTTGAAGGAGCAAGCAGTAAAGGCTGAGCAACTTGGAATTGTAAATGAATTCGATGTATTAATGAGAAAGATGGCCATGGCCCGTGCTTACATGACTGATATAAACAAATTCCATATTGGTGAGACATATGAATTAGTAGAAGAACCTGGTGTATTATTTAAAATTACGTACTTCAATGGGGTATTTGCTTGGGGTTATAAGCAAAATGATAATGAAGAGATTGGGATACCAATTTCCTTGTTGCAAGAAAAATAAAAACCAGAGAGCGAATATCTCTCTGGTTTTCATCTTTGGTAGGCGTTAAAGGAGATAGGAGATTCTAAAATTGGCGTTTTTTACATTCGTTGGCCAATATAATGAGAGACTGGGTTTGTTGCGTCTGTCCGTTAACTTGCGCTTTCGCATGTTTCGGACGAGTCCACGTATGGTTAAATAATTCAGAACGACTATCTAAACGATCACGGTAGCTCATCTTTATCACCTCGTGTAGGAAGTTAATTTTTTAGGCTGTACCTGTACTACTCTTCCTGCTGATTTGCAGCACGCATACGTTCTTGTGGGTGCGTGTTAATTGTGCCGTTAGGTCGTTTCGAAGCGAAGCGTGATTTCGCTTTCGGCTGACCGTCGATTTTGCTGTTGTTTTTTGACTCAGACCAAAATTCGGCTTGTTTACCCATTGCGAACGCCCTCCTCATCATTAGTTGATACCTCTTTATGAAGTATCACTTATAGAATGTGCAAAATAGAAGAAACTATCCTTTAGAAATGAAGGGATAAATAGGTAAAAGGAGATTAGAACATGAATGATATTTATGAAGCATTAACGAAAGAATTATTAGACAAGAATGACAAGCTTTCTTACGGACAAGCTCGTGCGTGGGTTGAATTACTTTGGGAAGATTTTCAAACAACTTATGCGAAATCAGGTCGTTATCAAGGGGAGGAAATGACTGAGCAAGTAGTAAGAACATGGATTAATAATCATGGAGCGCGTCTTCATGAAATGCGTACAAATAATCCGAAATACAGCCATTTAATTAATCAAGAAGACCATTTAAAACATTAAAAAAGCGACTAAAGTCGCTTTTTTTAATGTGGAAGCAATTCCAGTTTCTTTCGAAGTTTTTCTTCGCTGAAAATCCATCCGGTATAAGAATTAATAATATTTAAATTTTGATCGAGCTGAACGATTGCAACGAATGGATAATAATCTTTACTTCGATAGCGCAAATCAATGAATCGAATTTCGTAATAGTTATCATAATCAAAAATATCCCAACGATATACAGGAGAGAAAGATAAGAAGGCCGAGATGTTTTCATCTTGTTTAGCAGCTCTCATAATAGCGTTATCTGGGAACGGTACCCGATCGAACTTATCGTATATCATAATGTTACCACGATGCCATCTCGCAACGTAGTAATAATCAGTCGTAACGACTGCTAAATGATAATGATAAAATCGATAAGAAGGAGAAATGATGATCTTCTCAACATGTTTGAAACGTTTGTGTACAACGCTTCTTATATTTCTATGCATCATAATCCGTCCGATATAGTAAACAATCATTAATATATATGCAGCTAAGGCTGTATATCCTTTATGGGAACCTACGAGCATGCAAGCAATCGCAAGTATATGGATAAAGAAAATCACAGTATCAAACGTATTAATTATGCCGAGTGCGACCCATTTTTTTGTGAAAGGCCGTAACGCTTGTGTACCGTAGGCATTGAAAATATCTACAAAGACGTGAAGAAAGACAGCTATAAATGACCAAAGTAGTAGATGAAGATATGGAGCGTCTGAAAAGAAGGCGAAAGAGATGCCGCTTATAAGGAATGACCAAAGAATTACTGCAGGAATGGAATGAGTAACCCCGCGATGATTTCTTATATATTTAGCGTTATTACGCAATTTTAAAACTGTATCGATGTCAGGAATATTGGAACCAGCAATTGTAGCGAGCATAACTGCTTGTGGTCCAATATCACTTTGCGCTATAGCTGGGTCTAATGTTGCCAAACTACCTAAAGTGACACCCATAACAAGGTGAGTGGCTGTGTCCATAGAAATCCACCTCCGTTTTTTATTAATGTAACTCTTTTTATTCGATACCTCAAGTCCTTTGCCTTCTATTTCCTATGTCATCTTACTTAAATTTTTTCCTAAAAATCTTTATAATAGTACGTATATGCAAAAAAATGAGGGGGATCAAGTTTGACACTTGAAATATTAGAAAAATTTAACATAGAGCAGTTTCAAAATGATTTAATTGGTTGGTTTGAAAAAGAGCAACGCGACTTACCGTGGCGAAAAAATAAAGATCCATACCGTGTTTGGGTTTCGGAAATTATGTTACAGCAAACAAGGGTAGAAGCTGTAAAACCATATTACGCAAATTTTATGGGGAAGTTCCCTACGTTGGAAGCTTTAGCAAATGCTGATGATGAAGAAGTATTAAAAGCATGGGAAGGTTTAGGGTATTATTCTAGAGCACGAAATTTACACACGGCTGTAAAAGAGGTAAAAGAAGTATATGGCGGGATAGTACCGAGTGATGTAAAGAAAATTGAAAAATTAAAAGGAGTGGGACCATATACAAAAGGTGCAATCTTAAGTATCGCATATGGTATACCAGAGCCAGCAGTTGACGGAAATGTTATGCGCGTGTTATCCCGTATTTTATCAGTATGGGATGATATTGCAAAACCAAAGACTCGAAAAGTTTTTGAAGAGATTGTGCGCGAAATTATTTCAGCTGAAAATCCATCTTATTTTAATCAAGGTTTGATGGAATTAGGTGCACTAATTTGTATTCCTAAAAATCCAGCATGCTTACTTTGTCCTGTACGTGAGCATTGTAGGGGATATGCTGAAGGTGTTCAAAAAGAACTACCAGTAAAAAGTAAAGCGAAAGCTCCTACAATGGTACCGCTTGTTGCAGGAGTACTTCAAACTGAAGATGGTCGTTACGTTATTAATAAACGTCCAAGTAGCGGATTATTAGCTAATATGTGGGAGTTTCCGAATATTGAACTTGGTGAAGGGATTCGAAGTCAGAAAGAACAGCTTATAGATTATATGAAGGAAAAGTTTGAGCTTTCGATTTCTATTGATGAGTACGCAATGAATGTGCAACATACGTTTACGCATCGCACCTGGGATATATTCGTATTTTACGGAAAAGTAACTGGTGATATTGTTGAAACAGATACATTAAAGTTTGTATCGAAAGAAGCATTTGAGCAGTTACCTTTCTCTAAATCGCATCGTACGATTTATGAGAGTTGTGTTGAGCAAATTACAATGCAATAAAGTGAAACTTTAATCAGTGGGGGTTTTCTTCATCCCCCACTGATTATTAGTTGAACTAATCGGACTTTTATGGGCAGTTGATCCCCCACCTAAATTCTTTGCTTTCGCTGCATTTTGAGGTGGGGGTCTTACTGCCCATTAAAGCGGGATAAACAAAAAAAGTGTTCCCTAGATTGGGAACACTTTTTTAATCGTAAGAAATTTTTGTCCCATGAGTCCAACTGGCATTACCTTCTTGTAAGCCACCTCTTGATTCAATTTCTATTACAATTTCTTTATAAATACTTTGACCTTCTGCGTTTAAATAGGGCAAAATTTGTTGTAATGAATGATGAAAATAAGCTAATTCATCTTCTTTCCATTCATTTTTTGAAATCATCGTTAGTTCAGTCATATCGCGTCCTATATACATATTTCCACCTCCGTACCCTATAGTTTGAATGAGTATTAAGAGATATATGCGGAAATTTTTCAACAGAAAATTACGGATAGTTTCCGAGTGAATTGGTTACATTATTGGTTGTGGAGGTGAGAAAGATGAGTAAAAAACAACAAGGTTATAACAAGGCAACTTCTGGTGCTAGCATTCAAAGTACAAATGCTAGTTATGGTACAGAGTTTGCGACTGAAACAAATGTACAAGCAGTAAAACAAGCAAACGCACAATCAGAAGCAAAGAAAGCACAAGCTTCTGGTGCACAAAGTGCAAACGCTAGTTATGGTACAGAATTTGCAACTGAAACAGACGTGCATGCTGTGAAAAAACAAAATGCAAAATCAGCTGCAAAACAATCACAATCTTCTAGTTCAAACGAGTAATGAAAGAAAAACACTTCTCCAATTCGAGAGAAGTGTTTTCTTTGTGTGCGGGTCATTGTAATGAAAAGAAAGTGAACGACATAACTTCTAATAAGTCAACAAATGTAGTCAAAGGAGAAGGAAGTTAAAGATTAGAAATATGTAATTAGGAATAATAACTAATGAATAAATCTAAAAGGGGGTAAGTAATGAAGGATTTTGATAAGTTGGTAGGAGAGCAATTGGAAACGATGGATGAGCTGTTAAAATTGCAATCACACTTAGAGAAGTATCAGCAAATTGAAGTGAGTGAAAAGGATACGTGCGATAAAAAAGACTTACATTTTATTCGCCAAGAAATATATAGAACAGAAATAGCATTGAAACTATTACATGAAAAATTCGAAAAGCAAACGAATAGTGTGATTAAATCTTTTGAAACTGAAAAAATGATTTCAAATTTAGGATAAGATATGTTCTTACCTTCAGATGAAAAGTCCTTCTTAACATGAAAATAAGGAAGGGCTTTTTCTGTTATTATTTCCTCATTTATAAATGAGTCAGGAAAAGCCTCAGTAGGGATATGGTATTCAACAATAAACATGCAGTGTGAAAAATAGAGTCTTGTCGCTTTAGTTTTAAAATTTCGACAAAAAAGTTATAATAGAAAAAAAGTGAATGCAGTTCAAAGGATAGTTGATTTAATTTAAGAAGGGCATTTGCAGTTGAAAGAAGGGAGCATATATGGCATTTCCCAAAGAAGGAGAAAAAGTACAAATACATAGTTATAAACATAATGGCTCCATTCATAGAATGTGGGAAGAGACAACGATTTTAAAAGGGACACAGAGTCTTGTAATTGGAGCGAATGATCGAACAATAGTTACAGAATCAGATGGCCGAACATGGGTTACTCGGGAACCTGCAATTTGTTATTTTCATGCAAACTATTGGTTTAATGTGATTGGGATGCTAAGAGAAGAGGGCGTATATTATTATTGTAATTTAAGTTCTCCTTTTGCATATGATTCAGAAGCATTAAAGTATATTGATTATGATTTAGATATTAAAGTGTATCCAGATATGACATATACACTGTTAGATGAAGATGAGTATGAAAAGCATAGTCAAATCATGCAATATCCACCTGTTATTGATACAATTTTAAAGCGAAATGTAGCACATTTAACGCAGTGGATTCATCAAAGAAAAGGTCCATTTGCACCAGATTTCGTAGATATGTGGTATGAGAGATATTTAATGTACAGAAATTAAAACAAACCTGCAGGGGATTTCCCGGCAGGTTTGTCCTATTAGAGGGGGGATTATGTGCAAGGTATAAAAAGATATTTACAATTTGTTAAACCATATAGATGGCTTATTGCTAGTACAATTGTTATCGGTCTAGTTAAGTTCGGTATCCCGCTTATTATGCCATGGTTATTAAAGTATATTATCGACGATGTAATCCAAGGTGGGGGTTCACTTCAAGATAAAACGTCCCAATTAATAACGGCGATTGGGATAGCCTTTTTTATTTTTGCAGTATTAAGGCCACCGATTGAATATTATCGTCAATATTTCGCGCAACGTATCGCGAATACAATACTATATGATTTGCGGAAACATATTTTTGGTCACTTGCAAAAATTGAGCTTGCGTTATTATTCGAATACAAAAACAGGAGAGCTTATTTCACGTGTAATCCATGATGTAGAGCAAACGAAGGATTTTGTAATTACCGGTTTAATGAATGTTTGGTTAGATACTGCGACAATTGCGATTGCTATTATTGTTATGTTTTCTATGAACATAAAGTTAACGTTTGTTGCTTTATTGATTTTACCTATTTATGTTGTTGCGGTGAAATATTTTTTCGGACGTCTTCGAAAATTGACGAAAGAACGTTCACAAGCGTTAGCAACTATGCAAGGTTATTTACATGAACGCATTCAAGGAATGCAAGTGACGCGTAGCTTTGCATTAGAAGAGTATGAGGGTAAGCAGTTTGAAAAAAGAAATAATGAATTTTTAACGAAAGCATTAACGCATACAAGTTGGACGGCGAGAACATTTTCGGCAGTAAATACTTTAACTGATTTAGGCCCGTTACTTGTCATTGGTTTTGCAGCATATGAAGTAATTCAAGGTCAGTTAACGCTAGGGACTATGGTTGCTTTTGTTGGTTATATGGATAGTTTATATAGTCCGCTTCGCCGCCTTGTTAATTCATCTACAACATTAACGCAATCTTTCGCCTCAATGGATCGAGTGTTTGAACTGTTAGATGAAAAGTACGATATTGTTAATGTGCCAAATGCGGTACAAGCGAAAAAATTAAATGGAGAAATTGTATTTGATAATGTGTCTTTTCGTTATAATGCAGATGAAAAAGAGATATTACATAACTTGTCATTAACTATGCGGCCAGGAGAGAAGGTAGCACTTGTAGGAGCGAGTGGGGGAGGAAAGTCATCTCTTGCTAGTTTAATTCCGCGTTTCTATGATGTTTCGGAAGGGTCAGTTTATGTAGATGGGATAGATGTAAGAAAGTATGATATGAGAAATTTACGTAGCCATATTGGAATTGTACTGCAAGATAATTTATTATTTAGCGATACAATCGGAGCTAATATTTTATATGGAAATCCGAAAGCTAAAGAGACAGAAGTGATTGCAGCAGCCAAAGCCGCGCAAATTCATGATTTTATTATAGAGTTACCAGATGGTTACAATACTGTTGTTGGAGAACGTGGTGTGAAGTTATCTGGTGGGCAAAGGCAACGTGTAGCAATTGCGCGAGTATTTCTAAAGAATCCATCGTTACTTATATTAGATGAAGCAACTTCTGCTTTAGATTTAGAAAACGAACGGTATATTCAAGAGGCACTTCAAACGTTAGCTGCTGATCGGACGACGATTATAATTGCACATCGATTAGCAACGATTACGCATGTTGATACAATTATTTACATTGAAGATGGTGAAATTAAAGAAACAGGTTCTCATGAAGAGTTAATGAAAAAAAGGGGATTCTATTACAATTTATATCAACTTCAAAATATAACAGAAACAGCTCCTTTAGCGTAAAAGGAGCTGTTTTTTATTCGTCTTCTTTTTTATCGTCGATTTGGAGTTCTGTTTCTGGTTTATGGTATGTGTAGAAGCTATCCACAAGTAAATCTAAATGCTCTACTTCTTCACTATAATTAATAATTGAAGAAATAAGAGGGAATAGATGTAACCATGTTTTATATGCTTCCTCATCATCTTTGTTTTGATACTCCATAAAGATATCAATTAATTCTTGCTTACCTGTTTCAACTTCATCAAGCATCTCAACGGATTGTTGTTTCTTTGCTTTACCAATAAATTTTAATAAAACTTGTTCATGATAATGCGTTAATGAGTCAAGTTCGTTTTGAATAGATTCCTGAAATTCTTCTGGCATATAGCGCAGTTCATTTTCAGTGCGATGTAATGATTTTAACGTACTTAAAGCACGGCTTGTCGTCGCTAACATTTGTCTGAATAAAACGAGCTTACGAATTTTTGCGAACTGTACTTTTTTCGTGTAGCTTCTTTCTTCTTTATACAGCAAATAGTAATGGTTTAGTTTGATCATTTTTTCTTTCATACGATCAATATCAGTTTTTAACGTTGTAAAGTCAGAAGCTTGCCTGCTATTCATTCGAATCCATTTCACAATTTCCTCTGTATTATCAACGATACGATGATAAAGCTTTGTTTCGTATTTTGGCGGCATAAACACTAAATTTACAACTGAAGCCGCAATAATTCCGATCATAATCGTCGCAAAGCGAAGTAAGGCAAAACTAAAGAAATCTTCGCCTTGATACTCCATAATGGCGATAACTGTTACTAAAGCAATTGATATTGTGTTTTCTAATCGTAATTGTAATGTAAGAGCAATTACTAATATACATGTTAATCCAATAATAAAAGGATTATGTCCAAAAGCAGTAGCAAATACGATAGCGAATACCGCACCAATTACGTTTGCTTGAATTTGTTCAAGTGCAGTTAAATACGAACGATATACAGACGGTTGAACAGCGAATATAGCTGAGATTCCCGCAAATACCGGACTCGGTAAGTGAAGTAAAATACAAGCAAATAAAGCTAATGTAATGGCAATACCCGTTTTTAAAATGCGAGCACCAAGTTTCATACCCTTAATAAGATCCTTTCTCTTGTCATAATGAATGTACAACATGATACTATACATTCATTACAATATGTTAGCAAGTGATATTTTAGTGATATAAAAAAAGAAATTAAGATTCATTTATCCCGCTATTTGCGGGCAGTAGAACTCCTACCTCAAAGTTCGGCTAGAGCAAAGGAGTTAGGTGGGAGTCGGGCTGCCCGTAAATGCCCGATTGGTGTGGGCTCATAATCAGTGGGGGATGAACAAAACCACCATTGATTAAAGTTTCACTTTATAATTTTTTCCTAATTCTTTTTAAACATTAATTTTTAGTAAAAAAACCTGCTGAATTTCAGCAGGTTTCAAATTGTTACTATAGATTACTATGAGAAGTATACTTCGTCAATTTTTTATTGAAAATAAAAATGGTATATATCACTCAGTTGAGATAGATGGATCAGCCTGCTCCTTTTTCGGGATAATTTCAAAAAATTGCTGCTGCATATCATCTAGTAACGGGGTTAACAAAGCAACTTCCTCATATTGCTCATGCTCATTTAATACACGAATATAATCTAGCAATAGTTCAGTTACATCTTGCACACCATTTTTACTAATTGATTGTAATGTAACATTTGCACCTTTTGCGATTCTTCTTTTTAAGGCTTTTTCTGTTAAACCTAAGTTTGAATCATGACGTAAATAAACAACACCACCAGTCATACCAGCACAGATCCATGGACCAGGATCTCCTAAAACAAGAGCCCGCCCATTTGTCATATATTCAAAAGCGAAACCTTTAATATTCGAGTATGATCCTATATTTCCTTGCTCTTTTTCACGGAGTGGTTTTGTCATTCTCCCTCCAATTATCATGTCTGCTCCAGAAAGGCGAATACCAGCACGAGCGTCGGCATTACCTTGCACGTATAATGCACCTTTTTGTGCACCATATCCAAATCCTTTTCCGACAGACCCATTATAATATGTTCCATTTTTACCTTTTGCTTTCGTTATATAAATGCCACCGCCAAATGAAGTTTTGCCAATGCCATCTTGTGCGCCGCCATTTACGTGTATAAATAAGTTTTCACTATTGTAAGCACCTAATCCATTTCCAGGAACAGAGCCATTTGTATACTTTAATGTAAGTGGTTCAAGCTTTGTATCTTCATATAATTTACTACGAACGCGATAACAAGATTCTAAACCGCCCATAACTCGTTGTTCTACGCCAACTCCTACTAATTCTTTTGAGTGAGGAGAATGCACTGTTTCAAATTGTTTTTCTTCCACAGATACTCTTGTTGTAACAGTTGAATTTTCTATCGTTTGTAGTAAATTACATAACTCTAACAAATCTTGACCTCGAACTTGTTCTAATAAATCGGAACGCCCGACAATTTCTTGTAAATTTGTATAACCGAGTTGCCCTGTTAACCGTTTTAATTCTAAACCGAAAGTGGTGAATAAATTTAATAGGCCAGCAACTGCGCTTTCTAATTCGCGCGGGACGAAGCGGCGTAATCCGTGTTCTTTCGCTTGTGCTTCAGATTCAATTTGTGTTGCAATTCCAACGTGGCAAGTATCTAGATGACAACCACGGCAAGTTGTACAGCCGATGGCAATCATTGATAATGTACCAAACCCAATACGGTTTGCTCCAAGAAGCATGATTTTTAAGGCATCATTTACACTTCGAATACCACCATCTGCCCAAATTTCTACTTTATGTCTCATACCTGCTTCTAGTAGAGCGTTGTGAGCAGCTTTAACACCGATTTCTACTGGAAGACCTACATGTTGTAATGCATGAATACGTGCAGCCCCTGTTCCGCCGTCAAATCCGCTAATGTTAATAAAATCAGCGCCAGCTTTAGCGATACCGACAGCAATTGTTCCAATGTTAGGAACGACAGGGACTTTTACGGCTACTTTTGCAAGTTGATTAGCCGTTTTAATTTCTGTAATCATTTGAGCTAAATCTTCAATCGAATAAATATCATGGTTGTTAGAAGGCGAAATTAAATCTGATCCAATTGTAGCGTTACGTGCCTCAGCAATTTTTGCGGTTACTTTAGAACCTGGTAAATGTCCGCCTTCGCCAGGTTTTGCGCCTTGACCGATTTTTATTTCAATTAAATTTGATGAATTTAGTAGTTCAGCGTTTACTCCAAATCGGCCAGATGCAACTTGTTGTCCACGTGTATTTGGGTATTTGCCAATCATATCTTTAATTTCGCCGCCTTCACCGTTCAAACTAATCATATTTAGCTGATCGGCAGCTTCTGCATATGCACGAAAGGCAATTTCATTTTGAGAACCGAATGACATGGAACTAATAATAAACGGTAAATCATGATTTTGAATGCTAATAGACACTTCTTCAGCCGGAACGACATGCTTTGTTTGTTTCGTTTGAACAAGGTGTCTGATTGCAATCGGATTATTGTCTTCTAATTCACTTAACTTTTCGCGGTAATCATCATAAGAATTTCCTTTTGCAACATCACCAATTGCTTTCCAAATCCGTGGGAATATATGAAATGATTTTCGCATTCTAATTTTAGGGTTGTTATAATCATTTGCCCGCGATTTCGCATCTTTAGCAAGCGATTCAAGTGAAAAAGCTAAATCATTTGAACCGAAGAAATTCGTAATTTGTAATATATTTGCGATTTCCTCATGTAATCCGATAGAGGAATAGAGGCGGCCGTAACCACGTAACTCATGAATTCCAATTGTTGAAATGACTTTCTCTAGTCCTTTATTAAGTGCATTATACAGATTCATAATTGGTGTTTTTGATCCATCATTTACGGTCGCGAACAATAAATATGGATTAATACTGTCTGCTCCTAATCCATATAGTGTGACGATATCGTGTAAGGAACGAAGGGCACCAGAACGTATAACGAGAGAACAGTTTCTGCGTAATTTATTTTCACTTAATACTTGATGTACTTTAGCGGTAACTAAATGTGGATCCATCCATAACTGTTCATTTAGATGAGCTTTTGCGTCATCTAATAATAGTAGGGAAGCACCATTGTTAACGGCAGCTATCGCTTCGGAACTAATTCGATTTAATGCGCATTGTAAAGTTTCTAACGGACTGAAGGTGGCAGAAATTGTAGCGATAGAACTATGTGTAACGAACAACTGTATAAGTTGTTCGTACGTAATTGTGTGCAATTCCTCTGCGATAGATTGTGCAACACTTCCTTCTAAAATAATTGGTGAAAGCATCTCAACTACAAATGGCTGTTTAGCGCCGCTTAATAAACTTGGACGCTCTCCAAGTATCGTCCGTGTGGAGAAGTGTTCGACCTCTCGATCGCGATCGATTGCTGGATTTGTAACAACGGCTACACTTTCCTTAATAAAGTCAGCAATATTTCGTCTATCCGTATCGAGTGCAGCAAGTGGCGAGTCATGACCAAGTGACCGAATTGGCTCAACTCCTTTTGTTGCCATCTGTTCAAGGAGCTGAATATGCTCTCGATCCCACCCGAAAGAAACGTACTGTTTCGTTTCAACTTGAACAGAATCACATAATCCTTGGATTTCTTTCGCTTCAGGGATAGATAAGTTTAAATGATAATTGTTAACATCGATTCGTTTTTGGAAACGATTATATACTTCAATTTGGTATTTGTCGTATTCATAAAGAACAAGTTCATCTTGTTCATTCCATTTTAATCCGACCTTTTCTCCAGGAGCGAGTGGTTTCGGTTCTTCTACATATTCGGTTGGTGATACAACTCCAGGTTCAGAAGAGAAAATATAAGAGCTTTCTGTTTCTACTTTCCATACTGGTCGTAGGCCAAGGGAATCGACGCTGAATACAGCTTCATCTTTATAGCGTGAAATAATGCCAGCTGGTCCTTGTGCGAAATGTCCCCAAGCTTCTCTTATATAAGTGTATAAGTTTTGTAAGTTTGTTTCGTATAGTTTTATTTCATTAATAATTGGTGGGAATAGTATATCCATCGCTTCAAATAAGCTGTAGTTATATTGAACAAGAAGAGTCTCTAAGGTGCGGTTTAAATCTTGGGAGTCACTTCCCCCTGCCGTTAGTGGTACATGAATCATTTCGGCTTGATCACGTAATTTGGCAATTGTATTAATTTCACCATTATGTCCGAGAATGCTAAATGGTTGTACACGAAAAAAATTAGATAATGTATTAGTAGAATAGCGATTATGTCCTAATGTCATAGTTGAAGCGATAAGTGGGTGTTGTAAATCGTTGTAATAGGCAACAAGTGTATCTCCAGCACCTAGAACTTTATATACAACATGATCACGACTTAATGAAGCAACGTGAATCGCTTCGTTTTCCTCTATTTTTATCGTTACAGCAAATAATGTTTGCTCAATACTTTTAACTTCATTTTCAGCGATAAGGGCAACTTGCCAAAATAAAGGTTCTTCCTGTTTACCAAGTGGACCGAGTGCATCGGAATTTATTACATCATCACTTTCGAAAATAATAGTAAAGTTTTCATTGTTTAATTGCGTACGAATGTAATTTTTTAAGTCAACAATATTTTCTTTTTTGTTTAGAAAAAAATGTCCAACGATAAAGTGGGGATGATCCACAATCGTTGGATTATATCCGCTACTTTTCAATTTTTCGTTCCAAAGTACTTTTGGTAAATCAATATGGATTCCAATACCATCGCCTTCGCCATTGATGAAACCAGCTCTATGGTTCATTTTGATTAGTGATTGTATACAAAGGTCGATATTTTCTTTTGTAGGAATTTTTCTTTTTTCCATAACGGAAACGATTCCACACGCATCATGTTCTGCATTTTTATAATCTCGAAATAAAGACGGTGTCCATGTATTTTTTTTATTGAGCATCCGTCAATCCCCCCTCTTTTAAAAGATTGAATAATCTTACTATTTAAGGTGTAAATCACCTTGTACACAGAGATAATAACGATCTAAAAGAATATAAAACAGATAATTATGAATAATTATACTATTAATGCGGGATTTATGAAATAGAAAAAAGGAAAAAAGAAAGGTAACCTTTCTTTTTTCCTTGTAATGACAGTATTATTTATTGTCTGCTAAAGCAGCAAATGCTCTTCCAACAGCTTCGATTGTATATTCGATATCTTCTTGTGTATGTTCTGTCGTTAAGAACCATGCTTCATATTTAGATGGTGCTAAATTAATACCTTCTTGGAGCATAAGTTTGAAGAATCTACCGAACATTTCACCATCTGTATTTTTGGCTGCATCGTAATCTTCAATTGTATTTGTCGTGAAGTATACAGTTAATGCACCCTTTAGGCGGTTTACTGTAATATCGATATTATGTTTTGTAGCTTGCTCTAAAATTCCTTTTTCAAGCATTGCGCCAAGTTCATCTAATTTCTCGTATACGCCTTCTTGTTGAAGAACTTCTAGACAAGCGATACCAGATGCCATAGAAGCAGGATTTCCTGCCATTGTACCAGCTTGATATGCAGGTCCAAGCGGGGCAACTTGTTCCATAATTTCTTTCTTACCACCGTAAGCGCCAATTGGAAGTCCGCCGCCGATAACTTTACCAAGTGCAGTTAAGTCTGGTGTTACGCCAAGTAAGTCTTGAGCACCACCGTACATAAAGCGGAAAGCAGTAATAACTTCATCATAAATTACTAATGCACCAGCTTCATGGACAAGCTCATTTACTTTCTCAAGGAATCCAGGTTTAGGCTCTACAATACCGAAGTTTCCAACGATTGGCTCTACAAGGATAGCTGCTACTTCATGTCCCCATTTATCTAACGCTTCTTTTAAAGTTTCTACATTATTAAAGGGAACGGTAATAACCTCTTGTGCAATACTTTGTGGCACACCAGCTGAATCAGGAGTTCCAAGAGTAGAAGGGCCAGAACCAGCTGCTACAAGTACTAAATCGGAATGACCGTGGTAACAACCAGCAAATTTCATAATTTTTGTGCGACCAGTGTAAGCGCGGGCAACACGAATGGTTGTCATAACGGATTCTGTACCAGAGTTTACGAAGCGGACTTTATCTAATGCAGGCATTGCTTCTTTTAACATTTTTGCAAATTTTACTTCTAGTGCTGTTGGCGTTCCGTATAGTACACCATTTTCAGCAGCTGTTGTAATTGCTTTTGTTATATGGGGGTGAGCATGTCCAGTAATAATAGGACCGTATGCTGCTAAATAATCGATATATTTATTTCCATCTACATCCCAGAAATAAGCACCTTTTCCACGTTCCATTGCAACGGGAGAACCGCCTCCAACTGCTTTGAAAGAACGAGAAGGACTATTAACACCACCAACGATATGTTCTAAAGCTTCTTTATGTAATGCTTCTGATTTCGTGAAATTCACTACAATTCATCTCCTTACAAAAATCTATGTATTATTCTAACATGTTTTTAGAAAAGACGTATTGTTTGTGATAGAAGGAGCAGTTGGGTAAACTATTCGTTGTGACATTTAGGAAGGGGGTCCGATTATGAAATCGGTAATTGAGGTACAAGGGTTACGTAAAGAGTTTACAGCCTATTCAAGTCGTCCGGGATTAAAGGGTGCATTTCGCGATTTATTAAATCGTAATTATAAAATAGTACCAGCAGTAAATGATGTGTCTTTTACTGTGAAGCAAGGTGAAATGGTTGGTTATATTGGTGAGAATGGTGCTGGTAAATCAACGACGATTAAAATGCTTACAGGGATTTTGACTCCGACTTCAGGGCAAATCACGGTGAACGGAATGAATCCACATAAACAAAGAGAAGAATTTGTGAGAACAATTGGTGTTGTTTTTGGTCAGCGCTCTCAGCTTTGGTGGGATATTGCGGTACAAGAATCGTTTCGTTTATTGAAGAAAGTGTACGGTGTTTCAGACACTCAGTATAAGGAACATATGGAGCACGTAATCGAAACGTTAGATATTGGTCCTTTATTAGATAAGCCTGTCCGAAAGTTATCTCTTGGCCAAAGGATGCGCTGTGAATTAGCGGCAGCATTAATTCATAATCCACCGTTACTATTTTTAGATGAGCCAACAATAGGGCTAGATGTTCTTGTGAAATTGAAAATACGTGAATTCTTAAAAGAGATGAATGAACGTTATAAAACAACAATTTTATTAACAACACATGATATTACTGACATTGAAGCTTTATGTGAGCGCGTTATCATGCTGGATGAAGGAAATATTATGTATGACGGTTCTTTAAATAACCTTCGCACACAGTGGGGAGCAGAGAAGGAAATCCATTTTCAATTTGTCGCTCCAGTTTCTTATCAGATGTTATCGATGGTTATGCCAGATAGTCAAGTCGTTTGGTCAAAAGCGAAAGAGGAAAATGCGTGGGTTGCAAAAATACCGAATGAAGAAATTATTATTTCAATGCTTATTTCTAAAGTAGTACAAGCTTTTCAAATTAAAGATTTAAAAATTAACGAAGTGTCTACAGAGGAAATAATTCGTAACATTTATGAAGAAGGTATTAAGCATGGGTAAGTATATTGAAATGATTCGCATTCGCTTTTTAATGATGCTTGCTTATCGTACAAATTATTACAGCGGGATTTTAATTTATACGATTAATATCGGTGCGTATTATTTTTTATGGCAAGCGATTTATAGCGGGAAAGAGAATATTGAAAGTTTATCTATTTCGCAAATGACTACGTATATTGCGATCGCATGGATGGCACGTGCTTTTTATTTCAATAATATAGATAGAGAAATTGCGATGGAGATTCAAGAAGGGCGTGTGGCGGTAGAACTAATTCGTCCATATAACTATTTAGGAATGAAAGTTATGCAAGGTCTTGGCGAAGGGATATTTCGTTTTGCGTTCTTTTCAATCCCAGGTATGGTCATCGTTACTTTGTTATTTTCATTACAAATTACAACGAATTTTCAAACGTGGTTATATTTCTTCTTATCGTTAATATTTAGCTTTATCATTAATACACAAATAAACTTAATGACGGGAATGCTTACATTCTTCTTATTTAATAATAGTGGAATTATGTATGCAAAACGTGTTGTGATTGATTTATTTTCTGGTTTATTATTACCGATTAGTTTTTATCCATTATGGGCCCAAAAAGCAATGGTGTTTTTACCGTTTCAAGCAATTAGTTATATTCCGAGTATGATTTTCTCTGAAGGTATACAGGGAAGTGAGTTATATGAAGCTTTGTTATTTCAAGTAATTTGGGTAATTATACTTATTATTCCAATTGTACTCATGTGGAAAACGGCGAGAAAACGTCTAATTGTACAAGGGGGATGATAGGATGCTATATATAAAATTATTTTTGCAATACGCAAGCCAATATATAAAAACTAAATTAGAGTATCGAGGCGATTTTATCGTCGGATTACTTTCGGATTTATCACTACAAGCGGTTAATTTAATCTTTATTCTCGTAGTATTTGGGCATACACAAGCATTAAAAGGATGGAGCCGAGAAGAAGTCATCTTTATTTATGGTTTCTTTTTAGTACCGTTTGCCATTTTTTCAGCATTCTTTAACATATGGGACTTTAATGATCGTTACATTATTAAAGGTGAAATGGATCGTGTATTGACGAGACCAATTCATAGCTTATTTCAAATTATATTAGAAAGAATGGAACTTGAATCTTTAATTGGAGCGGTTACAGGAATTATTGTAATGGGATACGCAGCAGTGGAACTAAATTTATCCTTTTACTGGTATGATTTCTTCCTATTCTTACTGATGGTAGGAGGAGGAGCGCTTGTGTATGGCGGGATATTTGTTACGCTTGCGAGCCTTGGTTTTTGGTCGGATGCGAAAAGTTCCATTATGCCGCTTATGTATAACATAGGTAATTATGGCCGCTATCCTGTTAATATTTATAACCGTGTAATTCGTTTCATTTTAACGTTTGTTTTACCATTTGCATTTGTTGGAGTATACCCAGCGGCGTACTTCTTAAGAAAAACAGAGTGGAATAGCTATGCATTTGCAACGCCAATTGTTGGTGTCATTTGCTTTACTATTGCAATTACTCTCTGGAATCAAGGGGTAAAACGATATCGTGGTGCGGGGAATTAATTATAGAAGCTTGTTCGTTTCAAAGGGATAAATCAGCCGCCCATTTCATACATATAAAATGAGGTGGAGGACATGTTATGGGGATTTATTCTATTAATTGCAGCAGTAGCTATTTTAAGAAGTGTCCAATTATTATGGAGTTCGTATTCAGATTCAAAACGTTTCTTTTCGTTATATAATTTAGCCTCGTTATTTTTAATTTATACAACAGTACTGATTGCATTTGGATTAAGTTATGTTGTATTAGAGGAAATGGGTTTTACAGTTTTGAAAGAAGATGGTGAAAGGTTGACCGCTCATTCTTTTCAGCTTGTTGAAATTTGTTTATATTTTAGTGCAGTCACTTTATTGTCCGTTGGATATGGTGATATAGCTCCGATTGGAATAGGGAGATGGATTGCAATCGGAGAAGCACTAATTGGATATACATTACCGTTTGCTTTTGTGATGAGGTCTGTAATAGACAATGAAAAATAAGATCGCATTTGATATAGTAAAAGAAACAATAAGGAGTGATAATAATGATTACAGTAGGAGAAATGGCACCGGAATTCACGTTAGAAGGAAGTAACGGAGAACAAGTTCGCTTAGCTGACTTTCGCGGGAAAAATGTAGTTCTATATTTTTATCCGAAAGATATGACTCCAGGGTGTACAACAGAAGCATGCGATTTTCGTGATGCATATGGATTATTTCAAGAGAAGGATACGGTTATTCTTGGTGTAAGCCCTGACTCAGCGAATAGACATTTGAAATTCATTGAGAAGCATGAACTTCCATTTACACTTTTAGTAGATGAAGATCATAAAGTGGCAGAATTGTACGATGTTTGGAAATTGAAAAAGAACTTCGGGAAAGAGTATATGGGAATCGAACGCTCGACATTTCTTATTAATAAAGACGGTGAACTTGTAAAAGAGTGGCGTAAGGTAAAAGTAAAAGGGCATACCGAGGACGTTCTTTCTTATATAAAGTAAACCTATAGTGGAGGTAAAATATATAGAAGTAAGGCAAGTGTCTATACATATTTTATCGTCTTACATAAAGTGGAAGTGTAGGGCATACCTCCTCAGATGATAGTATTCCAAGTGCGATTATGTCGCACTTTTTTCTATGTAAATGTATAGAAACTGGGGAAAGATACATAAGAATAAGGCTATATACAAAAATAAACCACATACTTATAGTAGAAATATTGACGATTTATAAGAAAAGGAGTACACTCTTTATAAGAATTATAAAATAATAATCCGTATAGAATCGGGGTGCATGACGGTGGTCAAAGAAGAATTAAAAGAAGCGCTAGAAATGCTGAAAAATACGGGTGTACGCATTACTCCACAGCGTCATGCTATTTTAGAGTACCTTGTGGAATCTATGACGCACCCAACAGCGGATGACATTTATAAAGCATTAGAAGGTAAGTTTCCAAATATGAGTGTTGCAACTGTTTATAATAACTTACGTGTATTTAAAGAAGTTGGACTTGTAAAGGAATTAACTTATGGAGACGCTTCAAGTAGATTTGATTATGTTACAAGTCAACATTATCATGTGATTTGTGAAAAATGTGGTAAGATTGTTGATTTTCCTTATGGAGGATTGGAACAGCTTGAAGAGGAAGCTGCGAAAACGACAGGCTTCGTTATTAATAGTCATCGCTTAGAAATTTATGGCGTTTGTCCAGAGTGTCATAAGGCGTAATATATAATAAAAAAAGAGGCTGACGGTTACGTCAGCCTCTTTTTTTATTATATAAAGGTATCTTATGTTTATTTGGAATTTCAGCGTTAAGTGGAAAGGCCCATGAGAGCAAGTTAAGTTAGTAAGAGGGTTAGATAAAACTGCGTCGAATAGATTTTATGTAGTGAAAATAACATCTTGGGGGATGCGCTTTGAAAACATATGAGATTAAAAATAACATTCCAACATTGGAAGAATACAAGTATTTATGTGACTCTGTCGGGTGGACTAATTATATGAATTTTGAAGTGGTGGAAACATCACTTCAAAATTCTATTTACTGCGTCACAGTCAATGATAATAATCGAATTGTGGGTATGGGGAGAATTGTTGGTGATGGGGCTATCTATTTCTATATTCAAGATATAGTGGTTCATCCAGATTATCAAAAGAATGGTATTGGAAAGAAAATAATGAGTGCTTTAGTTGAATACTTAAATCAGACTGCACCGGATAAAGCGTTTGTTGGTTTGTTTGCATCAGAAGGTAAAACGTCATTCTATGAAAAATATAATTTTAAAGATTACTCACCCAACATGACGGGGATGTTTACTGTAATATCGAGAAAATAGACATAATAAATTTTAGAAGAAGACAGTAAGCGATATGAAAGGCATCGTTTTTCCAATAGCCTTTTTCCTTATTAAACTAACGGGAACTTCAGTTTAATAAGGAAAAATTAAAAAGTCGATTTCTTGGTTAAGAAATCGACTTTTTAATGAGTTGAAACTTCTTTAGATTTGTAAATAGAACTGTACCCTATATCCCTATAATTTATAGCTCTTCTTATTATATTTCTCATCAAATTCTTTTCCTTCTAGATTTCGATCAAGTGTTAAAGGTTGATTGCAATGCATACATGCGTCGACACGACCGAGCATTTTTGTTGGTTTATCGCAGCTTGGACAAATGATTTGTATAGTCTTTGTAGATAACATACCAATCCAAAAGTAAACGACAGTACTAGCGATAACAGCTAAAAAACCAACCATCATAAATGTTGTCATAATAATAATGTTGTCGCGGAAAAAGACACCTAAGTATGCAATGAAGAGGCCGATAAATACTAAACTTAATGCAAAGGTCCGAATTTTATTGATTTTGTTTGAATATTTAATGCTCATTCTCACCACACTCCTATAATAATAATATAACACAAAATTTAGAATCTTCATTCGCTGGAGATTATGTTAAAGCGATAAGATATGAAATAAGGAGGAATGAAGAACAAACGGAAATAATGATGGTTATCAAAGGTTTTTTAACTCCTTAACGGGATGTGAAATTTTTTTATAAAAAGTATTGACCCCATATATACTGCGTGATATATTAATAAACGTCGCTGATGCGAAAACGCAGAAAACGACAAGAAAGAAATTGAAAAACTTAGTTGACATCGAAAAACGAAAATGTTAACATAAGGAAGTCGCAAATGAGCGACCGAGTAGTTCTTTGAAAACTGAACGAAACAAACAACGTGAAACGTCAATTTTTATTTTTAGATGCTAGACAAACTAACT
>NZ_JAAMNK010000039.1:0-37176 GCF_011066025.1 Bacillus sp. EKM202B
TATGTTTTGGGTGTTGTATATGAGTATACCACTTCTACTCATCAGGTAGCATAGTAAAAAAATTGAAGCCCGTCAGGGTTTATTTGATATGCCAACTTTTATAAAATCCAGAAAAGATAATAAAAAACTATATGGAAAGAACACATTTTGTATAAAAATATACCTTAAGTTGATGGATGTGGGGTAAACACACATGCCCATCAAGCTAAGATTTTGAAGTATCCCCAAAACGAAAATTTTATGCTTCTACAGTTATTTATGAGAATTCATCTCGTTTTTTTGTTTTGGGGAACAATGAATATCTTAGCTTGATGGGTATAAGGTCACATCACGAAACGGGAAAAATCGTAGGAAGAAAAGTAATGAAAAAACCGGATTCCATTTCACAAGGAATTCCGGCCCCTTTATGTCAGCGTCTTATCGCACTAAAGATTTCTATTACCTCCACTCCATTATATTTCATAAATTAAAAATACCTTAAGAAAAAATACCCTAAGAAACCTTTTCTTTTTTCACAATAGAACGTGAATTTATTCTATCATGCAGTAAATAGTAAACACCAATTCCGATTATTATAAGGAATGAACAATAAAAATATAATGAGCCATAATCAATTTTAGCTGCTGCAATACCAAAGATAAATGATCCAATGCCGAACCCAAAATCGAATAAAGAAAGGAATGTAGCCGTAGCCAATACTCTCTTTTTGGGAGGTGCTACTTGAATGGCAATAGTTTGAAGACTGGGAAACATGGTTCCCCAACCCAATCCAATAAGGGCTGCTGCTGAAAGAAATAACAAGGATGTATTCGATACACTCAATAAGAATGTACCGACTGCAAAGCATAAAATAGCGGGATAAATTATAATATTTGCCCCGAATAAATCAAACCATTTTCCACTAAAAGGCCGAGAAATTAAAAGGACCACTGCGTACACAACAAAGAAATAACCAGCAGCTTCCACTAAACTATGTTCTTTAGCATATATAGATACAAAAGAAACTATTGCTGAATAAATCAGTGCAAAGAAAGCTGAAATCAATGATACAGGAATGGCGGAAGTTTCTAAAAAATTTCCAATTTTCATATTTGTTTTTTGTTCAATTTTCCGATCTAACATAACAGTTTTCTTAGGTAATTTAACGAATAATCCTGCAACGAGTGCAAAGAGAGAACATAATGCATTTATGATAAACATTAAATTCGTCCCTGCTTGTTGCATAACAGTCAAACCTAAAAAGGGACCAATAGCCATACCAAGATTTAGCGTTAGTCCATAATACCCCATCCCTTCTCCTATGCGGGATTCCGGGATTAGATCGGCAACAATTGCTCCAATGGCCGTTGTTGCCATTCCAAAGCCAATTCCATGAAAAAAGCGAAGAATTAGTAAACCAATCATAGAGTGTGGAATAAAATACAACATTGAAGCTGCGAAAAGTACCAGCAGGGAACTTATAAAAACAATAAACTTTCCTGATTTTTCGATCCATTTACCTGCAAATGGGCGTGTTAGGATGGATGCAATTAAAAAAACTGTAGTAATAAGTCCTGCTTCAGATTCGGTACCATGCAATTCTTGTAAAGCATATATCGGCAGTGTAACCAACAAATAATAAAATGTTGCAAACGCGAGAAAATTAGTAATGGCAATACTGATGAAATCCCTTGTCCATAATTGGGGTTTATCCAATATTTCCACCTCCCATATAATATTAAGCTCCTACGTGTTTGTCTTTCTCATCAGACAAACATTAAAACCCATGCTTGATTTATTTTATTTGCTTACTCATATTATCACCTCTATAATTATATAGAAAATATCTATAATGTTGTTTATATATATAAAAATCATATATATTGGAGGTAAACGATGGACATAAGACAATTACGCTATTTTCTTATGATTGCTGAAGAAGGGCAAATTTCTCGTGCTGCCAAAAAACTTCACATGGCACAACCTCCATTAAGTCAGCAACTTCGACTTATGGAAGAAGAGATTGGTTCCGTACTATTAGAACGAAAAAGAAATGGGAAGACCATGGAACTCACTGAGGCTGGCAAAATTCTATATAAAAAAGCCCAGAATATTTTAAATTTATTTGAGGAGTCGATATTAGAAGTAAAAGAAGCTGGTGAAGGAATTAGAGGTTCTCTATCCGTTGGTATAGTTGTCTCATGTGTTTCTTATCTGCCTAAAAGAATTAAATATTTCCATGAAAACTATCCAATGATTTCATTTAAACTGCGGGGAGGAGATCCAGTTGAAGTGAGTAAACAGTTGGAAAAACGCAATATCGAACTTGCCATTGTTCGTCTTCCTTTAGAAATGGAAGGTCTTTCTATGATTCCTTTGGGAACGGAATCATTTGTTTTTGTGGTACCGAAAAATTGGGGGGATTTCCATTCAAAAGAAGTTATTCAAATGAAAGAGATTGAAGACGTACCTTTATTGCTAGTCCACAGAACGAAGGGAGAGGGAATGTATGAAAGAATTATAGAAGAATGTGAACGATTCGAATTCCAGCCAAATATTTTTTGCGAATGCCCAGATATTAATATACTTCTTTCTTTAGTTGAAGCTGGAATTGGAGCAAGTATACTTCCTAAATCTTCAGTATCTACATTCCGTAATATTGAAATTAAAGTGTTGGATATCCTAGATTCCTCTCTTCAATCAGAGATAGCATTAGTTTGGCTTAAACAACGATATCTTTCCAAAGCAGCACGTAAATTTATCGAACTATTTTAGCTAACCCTCATATCTCCCATCGGTTCTGGTGCAAAAAATCTCTTAAACTTGGATATACTGAGATTACTACTCTATAAAAGGTGTGTGATCAGTATGGAAAAGGAAAATTTGTTCAAATGGAAGCATTATCAACCGGAATTAATATTATTAACAGTAAGGTGGTACCTACGGTACAATTTGAGCTTTCGTAACCTGGTGGAAATGATGGAGGAAAGAGGATTATCAATTGCTCACACAACGATTATGCGCTGAGTTCATCAATATGGGCCTCAATTAGAAGAGAAAATACGGCATCATCTTAAATCAACAAACGATTCATGGAGAGTCGATGAATCCTTTATCGTACAATAAAACGAAATGGTTATTAGGAAAACTATTAATAACGAGTGCTATCTATGCATCTAATTTCGTTTTCAAAAAATATTTGGCCATAAAAAACTGCACCTCTAATTATTAGTTATGTCTAACAATTAGAGGTGCTACTTTTCTATCTATTTACACACGTACAGCTGTACCGCTTACCGCAACCATTAACATTCCGTCACGAACCACTTCGTAGTCTACATCGATACCAACAATTGCATTTGCTCCTTTTTGCGTTGCAAGTTGTTTCATTTCTTCCATCGCAATGTCACGAGCTTC
This sequence comes from Bacillus sp. EKM202B, assembly GCF_011066025.1. NCBI lineage: Bacteria > Bacillati > Bacillota > Bacilli > Caryophanales > Bacillaceae > Bacillus > Bacillus sp. EKM202B. The sequence continues at coordinate 3,397 of NZ_JAAMNK010000039.1, forward strand.
TTTTAATTTACTTTCATAAGCACCAGAACGGCCACCTACAACGTCACGAACAGAAGCGAAGATGTCGCGTACGATATTTGCCCCCATAATTGCTTCACCGTTTACGATGTCTATATAATCAATAATTTCTTTACCCTGAATAGTATTAGTTGTTGTTACGATCATTGCTGACACACTCCTATAATCTCTAAAAATTTATTTTAGTTTTTTATAATCTTATTATTCATTTATACTTGAATCGTCTTTTTTGTATGTGAAATTTTCCCTTAACGTACAATATTTTTTGCCGTTTCGAGCTAAATATAGCATACATACAACAAGGGAATGCAGTACATATCAGCATACAAGCATTCCCTTGCTATCATCAGGTTATTATTTTAGTATGGCATGTAATGTCCCCACTTGTCAAAGTGCTCATCTTTACCGTCGATTTTAAACCAACCGTCTGCATAAAGTGAACCATCTTCTCTAGCACAATACTTAAGGTATCCGTATGCAAGCGGAGAAGGTCTAAATCCACCATCAACTTTGAACCATCCTGTTTTAGCTGCCCCTTTCTCATCGAAGTAATAATATTTATTATCGATAGTTTGCCAACCCGTTTGTGCTTCGCCGTTCTTGTCAAAGTGGTATAGCTTACCATCTATTTTTTCGAACCCTGTTTTATTAACTGATCCGTCTTCATTGAAATAATATTTTTTTCCGTCAATGTCTTTATAATCATTGAACGTAGTATTGTGACCATTTGTGAAATAGTATCTTTTACCGTCTATCATTTTCCAACCGGTATGGAAAGATCCATCTTCTAAACTATAATATTCTATTATTCCCTCACTTTTGTTGATCCCTGTTTTCAAAATCGAACCGTCTTTATTAAATGCTAATACTTTGTTGTCAAACCCAACATTAACAATGCTGTTTATAGCTTCTCCCTTTAGATTAGAAACTCTCTCAAGTGCGCCTTTGTCAGAAAAGTGAAGAATGAAATCTCGATCTTCTAGACGTATTTCCTTTTTATTTACATTGTAATTTTGGAAATAATAAATTTTACCATCTATATCTTTCAAGCCTTCTTTAATAACCACTCCATCAGTATCGGAATAAGTATCACCTTTCCAGGTTGATCGTTGCAAGGAACCATCATCATTGAAGTTGTAGTACTTCCCATCGATTTCAGATCCATTTACAGTAACCATGTAACCATCAGTCGGGTGGAAATAATAAGTCTTCCCCTTAATGTCTTGCCAGCCTGTCAAAAGGACTCCTTCAGCATCTGCAAAGAAATACTGATTCTCGCGATTTACCCAACTGTTCTTTATTACATTTCCAGAAGAATCTTTTGCACTATATTTAGTAGGGTCCTTTTCATTCTTTATCATCTCTATTTTGTCATACTTCTGTCTCTCATTTTCTTTACCCGGATACCACTCTATTAACCAATTGTGAATTTCATTGTTGCTTTTTGTAAAACGAAGTTCAGAACTGAAACTCCAATCAGAACCGAATTGTTGGATGTAAGAATTCCCAGACAAACGTACGCCATTTTTATTTATTAAATGGAACTGGAATTTACCGTCGTGATTATTTCCTGTCTGAACGAGTTCAAATACTTCATCGTCACCAAGTGAATCGGAATATTGAAGATTTTTTTCTTCTTTTCCTGAAAGATATTTTGAACCTGTTTTTACGATTACTTTATTCGTTCCTTTTTTATAAGGGATAATTTGATAAGGGTTACCATGATTTAGGTTAGTGAATTCTATATCAATAGATGTCTCTAGGACGTGAGTACGCTCCGCCAATACATCAGATAATCGATCATAAAAATCTGCACGAGCTTTAGGGTCATTATTAACATAGTTGTCAAGGACATCTTTAGATACTGGCTTTGAAGTCAATGTTATCAATTGTTTTTGCTTATCTGATAATTTATTTTCTATCTGACCATATAGGTAATCCGAATTTCTAGCAATCACCGTCCAATCGCCAAAGGAGTCGCCGGAATATTTTTTGTAAAGTGGACCAAGAAATCTTGGGTTTTTACCAGATGCTTTTTCTACAAATGCATGTTGGCCTTGATTCATCACAACTCCGGTCTTTCCTTCGTCTAATTGTGCTTGTGTAATGTAAAGAAGATCGTGTTCTGAGACATTTGCTCCATTAGGGTTTAAATCTATAATTGCACCTGCTTCAGTAATTTTAAGCTGCTGCCCAGATCTGAGTTGATGAATTTCAATTTTTCCATTTGGATAGCGTACTTTAACTGGTTTAAGAAAATTCGAATCACCTTGTGTATGATACATGGAAATATTAAATTCCCCAGATGTAAAACTAGGAGCTTGGTAAGTTTCATTTTCTGCATATACATCAATGTGAGTGCCAGGGTCTCGATCCCCTGGGCTTATTCCAAGTGCTTCATAAGTGTTTGCTACAGCACCTAATACAGTAATACTTATATCTATTACCGTACCTATCCCTGCGCTAGCTTTGTTTTCTGCAATAGGAGCGACAGAAAAAAGAATACCTAATGCCGCTGCAGTAGGAATTACTTTCTTTCCAATTCCAATTGTTTTAAATTTTTTCTTCATTTTTGTTGTCCTCTCTTAGTAAGATTGAGCCTAGATTGCTTACATGTAACACTGTAAAAAATAAACATATAAATACTGTCGTATATTGATTTAAAATATAAAATCAACATTTATAAATTCATCTTAGTTTAAAAACCTTTCAAATTTCTTTCATAAATGTTACAAAAGTCTTACATTAATATATTGTAAGATTTTGATTTTTTCGATATTCTATATTTTTTCAGCTTGGCCCCATGCTCATTAACCGAAGATTTTTAAGTATCCCCAAAACAAACTTTTTATTTGTAAAATGAATGAAGTAGTAAGCAAGAAAGGCTGGCAAAATGCCAACCTTTCTTGTTTTTTGGGTCTTAATTTTTATTTTAATAAGATATATCGGTGGTTTACTTATGTATCAATCATTTTATTCCTATCGGTATGTCCAAGTTTTAAAAATTACTTACAAGAGTCCTGAAGTGTTTGTATGAGAAGCAATGAAAGGGTTTTGTAATATTTATGAAAGACTTTTGAAAGGGATTTAAATTAAGATGAACTTATCGATATGAATGTAAATATGTTGGAAATAGTATAAATTAGAAAGTAAGGAGCACATCCATGAAGGAGAAGATAAAGAGATGTATAAAAAAATCCCCCCTGTAGGAATAGCGATAGGGATTGTATTCAGTTTCAACCCATTTACAAAACATAAAGCGAAAGCAGACGTTGATACAAGAGAAACGATTCTTACAACATTTGGAGATACCTATGATACGTTTCTAAAAGAGCCCTTTGTTATTTTTTTATCCGAACAAAGTGCTAAAAATGATTATCTAGCTAACAATGAAAACCGTGCTTACAAAGCTCCTACTTTTAACAAAGGAGAATTTGGTATTAGTGTGTATGATTATTATAAAAACCAAAACTTTTCTAAGAGAATTAAAATTTTCTATAAAGATGGGAAAGTTGAATATAAAACGATAAAACATGGTCAACAACTTCTAATTAAGCAAGCTGGTATCATAGTGGACTTAAATCCAGATGCCTCAGATCTATATGAACGCGATGTGTATTATATTACACAAAAACAATTAGATGAAGGGAATACTGGTATTGCGCTTACGAATTGGCAAACATATTACTTAAGAAGTGACAATCGTGGTCAAATGAATGGTCCTTTAGCTCTAAAATTTATTAGACAGGAGTTTCCAAATATAAAACCAGGTAGTGCTTCTTTTGACCTAAAGAAACTTTTTCATGCACTACCGGAAGAGAAACGAAAACTGGCAACGATAACTTCAAATCCAGTAAAAGAATCTGGAATTTTTAGTTATACCTCTGCTGAGCTTGCTGAGATAAAAAGACATAAGCTCGCCGTCGTTACACAACATAAAAATGAAGAATGTTCTTCTATTTCTGTGAAAATTAGAAATGGGGATAACGTCTTGCGAACATGGGAGGGGAGTACGGATATTTCTACTTCAGTTAATTGGATCCCAGAAAATAGAAGTATATTTACAATTATTCCAATTGAAAAAGGATCTAACAAGGTGTACATAGAAGCAAATGCAACCTATCTTACATCTGCAAATGGTGAGGTGGGCGTTACAGAATTTCGCGCTTATGGACAAGTATGGACACTTGTTAATTATGGATTTGAAAGCTTCTCTTTAAAAAATAACCACGGACAATATTTATCTGTTCATGATACATCCGTATGTCTTACTGACAAGCCTGATAAAAACACTATATTTTCCGTTACTATTCAAACAGATAAATGGAATGAGTGGTTAGCTAAATGGTATTCTAGCAAATAAAATGCAAGTTGATATAACCGCTAGAAGCTTTACAAACATTTTTAACGAGTAACGAACCAACAAGCCCATTTTCTATACGTTAAGGAAATCGGCTACACAGATCCCTAAGTTGTTTTTAATCAAGCTTTATTTCAAACCAAAAATAATTCGCCCTTACGTTGAGTATATGTATGCAACGTAAGGGCCCTTTTAAATTCATATTTTAATTTTCTTGGTTAAGATAACGTATATATCTCGGCTGAACCCCTTATTCCCCCTTTTCGAGGGGATGGGCAAAAACACCCTACTTAAAATTAGATTCGGAATGTATCAAGTACATTATCTTATTCTTCTTTATTAATTCCAATGGATCTTAGTGTAATTTGTGGTATACCTCAATTAAATGTTGCTTTTTATCCATCTCTTTTTTGAACCCTTTTGTTTTTAATAATTTGAATGTATAATTTTTTGTGTTTTTTTAAAATCAATGAAATTAGATAAAAGTCAATATTTAAGGGAAATGAAAGTAAACATTTGGCACAGAGTGTTTAGCAACATTACGTCCTGGAGACCTATGTATTCGAGATTTAGGCTATTATTCACTGGATGATTTAGATCAAATGGACCGACGTGGCGTGTATTATATATCAAGGCTCAAATTAAACAATATGGTATATATTAAAAATGAATTTCCTGAATACTTTCGAAATGGGACAGTAAAAAAACAGTCTCAGTACATCAAAGTTGATTTAGAACACATTATGAATACCTTAAAACCCGGACAAATCTATGAAATCAAAGATGCTTATATCGGAAAGGACAAAAAACTATTTACTAGGGTGATTATGTATCGATTAACAGAAAAACAAATTCGTGAGCGTATGAAAAAACAAGTGTATACGGAAAGTAAAAAAGGGATTACGTATTCAGAAAAAAGCAAACGATTAGCTGGCATGAACATATATGTTACCAATACACCTTGGGAGATTGTTCCGATGGAACAAATACATGATTTTTACTCTCTCCGCTGGCAAATAGAAATCATCTTTAAAACTTGGAAATCTCTATTTCAAATTCATCATTGGAAAAATATCAAACAAGAGCGATTAGAATGTCATGTTTATGGAAAACTCATTGCCATTTTTCTATGCTCTTCTACTATGTTTAAGATGAGACAATTAATTTTACAAAAGAAACAAAAAGAATTAAGTGAATATAAAGCAATTGGAATGATTAAAGATCATTTACACATCTTGTATCAAGCCATACAACAAAACACCCAAGAGATAACAAAGGTTCTTATCCGTCTGTTCCACCTCCTACAGAAGAATGGACGGAAATCTCACAGATATGAGAAGAAAACTGTCTTTGATATTTTAGGTGTTGTCTATGAGTATAATGGATTAAAAAAACAAAAGAAAGCTGCATAATTTTTGAAATTTGGCTGCTTGAGGTTTATTTAGTATGCTCATTTTTAAGGATACAAAGTATTTTAAGAGTTTTTCCGCTCATATGAGCGAAAGTTCACTCTGCTTTCGTTCTTAAGTTGATGGGCATGTATGGTGACCCCTACTATAATAATGAACGGATTCAGAGGAAATTAGCTAACATGTCACCTATAGCTTATAGGAAACATGTTGTCTAGGTGTTTTTTCTTTGTCTCACCAAATGGGGTCAGACCAACGGCTTAAACTTCACTCTACATCAAAGTGTTTTTTCTTTCAACAGAAACTTCAAATTTCACTTCACCATTCTCTACACTAATCTGTGTCACTACAGGGACATTTACAATCTGCTTTTCTAATCTTTTTTCTAACTCTTTTTTCTTTCTAAATTGTATTAAGTCTATTATCTTCATGTTGTATACCCCCTTAGATACGAATATTATACATTACCCATGTTTTATTTGATATGAAATATTCATATTATTACGAATTTTTTACAATATATTATATCGAGGGTGAAAAAGAGGCTTCAATATATAGTAATCCCTCTTTTCCCTTACTTCATATATACATAGGATTCATTCGCTTTTTCAGCCAAATAAGGACTATTCAGGATTGGAAAATTAATGTTTTTTTAATGTCAACTGAAATATTGCCTTCATAATAGGGAAAATAAACTAGCGTTTATAAAGGTATACCTTTAAGGGCATGGCCTGTATCCTTATAAAATCAAGGTTTATCACGTTTACAAATATGTTAAAAAACATTTATAAACGTTTATTAAATCTACATGAGCTTTATAAACCTCTTAACGTACAATTTTCTCGAAATGATATGGTGACCCCTTTTATATTATTTTTGTACTAGAACCAAAACTATGACTGTACTCTTTTTCGAATCGCAGCTATAACCAATAACAGAGCTGGTATGACAATTTGAAGTGGAATATGTAAAAATAGTGGTACTTTCTTCAGTCCAATTTCTATATGTTCCATATAATTGTCGGCAATCATAAGGGACAATGGAACTATACTAACACCAAACAGAACAATCATCGAACGATAGCTTTTCATTTTAAACAACTGGGCAGTTCCTAGTGCTGCACCATATAGAAATGAACCTACCTTAAAAAAAACGCCAACCATCATTGTTATCGTCACAACTGCATCAATTCGTTCAATAAAATTTCCGACATGTGACAATCTCACTGCTGCGAGTAGTGGATATGTCTCCTTACTAATCCAATCAGGCCCTATAACCGAAATAATGTTGATCATATTTATAGTCAATAAAATGCCAGATGCAAGAACAACCGTCATTCCTAATTGCTTTACTTTTTTCTGATCCTGCAATGCCGGCCAAAACATCATAAATACTACCATTTCCCCGAAGGGAAACGTGATGGTAAGGGGAAATGCAGCTTTCCATACTGATACAATCCCTTTTTCTAATACAGGTGTGAGATGTTGTATATGAGCAATCTGGGAACTATATATGATAATCCATGTTATGACCGAAATGAGAAGCAGAGCAGGAAAGAATACTTCCCCAGTACGGCCAAATACTTCAACCCCACCATATAAGCAATACACAATTACAACCATAAGACCACCCATAACAATAATCATTGGAGTTTTAGGCAAAAGAGTTCCAGCTATAAGCTCTCCAAAATCTCTTGTCACTCTTGAAGCTATATAAATAAAATACAGAATGTAAATTGTAATCAAAGGATAGCCAATAAACTTACCTACAATTTGGGGAATCATTTGTATAAGTGTATCTCCTGGATGATATTCAAATAATTTTGTGTACATCCACATTAAAATTAGTCCGCAGAACATACTGACTAGAATTACTAACCAGGCATCTTGTTTGGCTTCTGCTCCTAATCCAAAGATTACGGCACTTCCTATTTCGAAAGTCAGCATTATATAAAAAAGTTGGATAAATCCTATTTTTTCTTGTATCATGTATCGTTCTCCTCTGTATCGATTATTTAAATATAGGAGATATGCGTGAAATAAAATCAGTTTAGCCTTATACCAAATAATAAGAGCCATTTATGCTACTATTTGTTTTATTCTATTTCTACTACTTCTTCTTTCTTTAAACCTGCCGGTGTAGTAAACAACCCAGGTCGACTTATACGCACCTTAATATTTATTTTCACATCGACTTTTGGAAGGACCTTATTCCAATGATTTTTGGCCTTCGCCCACTCTTTCGGGTATTTGCGGTGAAACGCATCTGCGAAACCAAAAGCGTCTGCATTCATTCCTGTCTTTACTTGTTTTAGGGACAATTTTATACGTTGTTTGATATCCTTTTCTAATTTTTTTTCTAATTCCCTTCCCATTTTAAGGCTCATAATATCAAGATTACTCCCATTTTGCACAATCGTACCCACTGCTGTGATTTTTGCTGTGATCTTCCATTTTCCATTCCTAATGGTAGGAACGAGCTTTGTGGTTCGTTGAATAGGGTCTAGCGATATAGATCCCCCTTCTTTCCATTTTACAGTAACTGAAGTCACTTGGATTTCATTTCGTAACCACAATATTCCTCTTGTAACCTTGGTATTAACTTGGCCAACCATTTTATTTTTTTTTAAAATAGCTGTTCCAATTATAGAAGCAATTGTTTCGTTTTGTTTATCCCCAGCAAATGGAGGTAACTTTTGAATGAAAGGCAAGAGAGCTACCTCTGCGTTACCTGTTAACATTTGTTCAAAATCTTTTAAAGTAATATTCGCGCCAACATGCAGCTCAGATAACCTTCGGAGTACTTCTCCAATGTGTTGCTCTAAAGGTGGTTTTAATTCTAGGATATTAGCTGCTTTCCCAGAGCTGACAAACAAATGAGCACGTTCTCGAGGTTCGGGATGACGAAGTAAAAAGTCAATTTGCTTATGAATTTCTCCTTCTTTAGCGAGCTTTTCTCCGATAATGTACGTTTTGCAGTGCCCCCAGAAGATTTTACGTGGGAATTTTGTCTGGAGCTTTGACGCAGCATCCGCCATATTTTCTCCAATCGCCGATCTTACCAAGACCTGAGCCACTTCTCCACCTCCACCTGATCCCTGCTGCCCACTACTCACGGCTCTAGGAATTAAAACTTGCACAGTAATCCTGATATTTTTTCCTTTTTCTTTGTCAATGGCAGCCCCTAACACCAGGGCCGTGTCATTGATTTCCCTTCTGTCCCAGCAACCAGCTAGCAAGAAGCTAGCCGCAAAAAAGAGAAGAATGGCAAACGCTTTTATAATCTTTTGAGATAGAAGGGGAGTCATCCTTAGTCACATCCTTTTTTTAACATCTTCATTCTACGATTCATCTCCTTTACTAGGGGTCGGTTTTTGTCCAGGATCCTGTCGATTTGAGTTGAATTCTCCAGTTAAATGGGGCCTTGTGTCCATCATCCACCATGGAGCTCTAATCAAGGTATCTTTCAACTCACGACCTTTCAGCGGAGCGATCGGTGTAAGGTATGGAACCCCAAATGAACGCATTGTACATAAGTGGACGATGATGGTAATTATCCCAAGCATAATCCCAAACAAACCTAGGGAGCCGGCAAGAAAAATAATAGGAAAGCGGAGCATCCGTAACGCAATTCCTTGCGTATAGTGTGGCACCATAAAAGATGCAACACCTGTAATCGCGACAACAATGACCATAGGCGGGGAAACCAAACCTGCTTGGACAGCAGCTTGACCAATAACCAAAGCTCCAACAATACTAACAGCAGCCCCAACCTGTTTTGGAAGTCGGACCCCTGCTTCACGCAGCGCTTCAAATGTTATCTCCATCATTAATGCCTCTACAAGTGCTGGGAAAGGAACACTTTCCCGTGAAGATGCTACACTAATCAATAAAGGTGTCGGTACCATTTCTTGATGATAGGTAAGAACCGCTACATACAAGGAAGGCAATAGAAGCGAAAAAATCATAAATGTAAAGCGTAATAGACGAATAATCGAACTAACCAAGAACCGCTGATAATAGTCTTCCGGTGACTGAAGTAAGGAAAAAAAGCTAATCGGAGCAATTAAGACAAATGGAGTGCCGTCTACTAAAATTCCTACACGACCCTCCATGAGATTTGCAGCAACTACATCCGGTCGCTCCGTATTGATGAGTTGGGGAAATGGTGAATAAAACTTGTCTTCAATCAGTTCCTCGATATAACCACTCTCCAATACACTATCTATTTCAATACGGAGCAACCGATTTTCGACTTCCTTAATAAGGGTTTGATCTGCAAGCCCTTCTACGTAAGCAATGACAACACGAGTATCAGTATAGCGTCCGATTTTCATCGATTTCATTTTAAGGCGAGGACTTTTAATTTTTCGTCGGAGGAGGGAGGTATTGACTCCCAATGTTTCCACAAAACCTTCTCGTGGCCCCCGCACACCACTCTCTGCTTGCGGTTCTTCAATCGATCGCTTTTCCCACTTGGCTAATCCCAAGGCGAAACCAGATGTTTCTTGATGAATGAGAAGTACAGGATTCCCAATAGATATATGTTCTATGCAATCTGTAAATGTTTTGACTTCTTTCATCTTTGAAATATGTATTTTTTCTTCTAGCATTTCATAAAGACTACGAACACCCTTTTCTGTTTCCGACATAAGCGGAGGAAGCACATTCTTATCGATTTCCTCACTATTCGATAATCCTTCTATATAAACAAGAACGCCTTTGGTTTGTCCACCAATTAAAAACGTTCGAAAGACCACGTCAAAGCAATTATCATATATGGAGCGAAGCGCCTGTAGATTTTCATTTAAGTCAGAAGAGAGCAAAACTTGTTTCCCATTAACTTGCAGTTGTTGCATATGATAGTGGTTTCCTTTATGAAAACGGAACCGTTTTCGATTGTTTCGAAACAATATAGACATCTCCTTCCTTTTTATTCAATATTACCCAAAATAATGTAGTAAAACTTACCCTTATCTTTTCATGTATCTATAAAAACTATCCTACCTAATTTAAAATTTACTCAACGATTTGAACAAGTTCTCTTTTAATGTTTTCATTTGCACATGAGGAACGCTGTTCTATCTGTTTTTCTATCCATTGTTTTACCTTACATAATCGTTGTTCAAAAGCCATCTGATACAATCCTGTCATTCGATAGTTAATAAAATGCTTGTAAGATAGTCGTTGAAGGGCCTCTTGATAGGAATAAAATCCAATTTTTTGAAAAAGCAACCACTCCATTGCTTGCAGTACATTTTCTTTCCCCTTCCAAAAATTCATAGGAACAGTTGAAAATTCCCATGGATGAAATTGATTTGGATAGAGAGTTTCAATGATGTGATATGGAGAATCTCCAAATATACTAAAAACACCCCCAAGTCCATTCTGTTTAAAAAAATGACGGTTTATTTTCACAGGAATTTTCTGGATGGGAATAGAGTGTTTTTCCTCAATGACATACCGAACTGCTTCTAGCGCTCTTTTACGACCTTCTTTCCCCTTCCAATATCCATGTGAAACCTGTTTAAATTCTAAAGGGTGAAATGTTCCAGAGTACGCATTTTGCATCATATCGATAAAATTCCATCCATGTAGCTGAGCAGGAGGACGCAAACGATAATCCCATAAAGTTTTTGCGCACACGCAATGAGGAATTTGTTCTATGGGGATACTCAAATATTCCTCAAGTAAATAACGTGTGATGTAGGCTAAATATTTCTTTCCTTGATCTCCCACAAAAAAATGATTAGGAAATCGGAACATTTTCCCTTCTAATATATCCCGATACAGTTGAATCACCTTTTCTTTTTCTGTCACATGTAGTTCCTCCTTACTGAAAAATCTGTTTATATATTAACCATTCAAAATAATTCATATCCATATAAATGGAATGTTTATCAAAAACTTGGATTCATTAAAATACGACTAACCTAGAGAGGTAAAGATCATAATAAGACACATTTTAAGGATTAATAGCTGTGTTTTACAACTAGAGATTTGTATGACATCTTTCCTAATGATTAAGGCTATTAATCATAAAAAAATTACAGTTTTTTATTAACTATGCACAAAATATCCCAATAGAGTAAACCCTATTGGGATATTCTTTTGATCCTGATATAATGGTTGTCACTTTAGGAGTTATTTTGGCACTATAAGTAAATATAAAAAGCCCAATTTCTCATTAAAATTGAGAAATTAGGCTTTTTTCGTTGCTCCATTAAAGCGTCCTTTAATGGAATAACTATCTTAAAATCACTTAATTTTTAATTAACTATAGATTTAGTTGAATAAGAAAACATAGTTGTTGGTTAGTTAATTTTGTCCCTTTAAACCTGTCCAATTTGACGTCATTACATGTTATTTATCTATATTAGAAATAACTGCTCCAGTCATGGCATCAATGTACTGGATGGAGGTCCTAGAATGACGATCACACGCTTGATAAACAAGGATATAGGATTCTGTTTCACTATCATAATTTTTGTTCCAAGCTAATTCAAAATCCAAATGATTGATAAATATTTCACTTGCTTCTTTTTTAGAAATAACCGGTTCAAAAGGGATTTGGCTCAATTGTTCCATATCAAAACGCGGTCCACTATAATGATCAACCTGTCCTGTTTGACGATTAATAACAACCATAACTAATTCAAGTTGAATTGGTATACCATGACCGTTATGCATATGGAATGTATATGATTCTTTCATTGAAGAATCATCTTCTTCCTCGTTTTCTCGAACAATCAGTTGTAAAAACGTAATGGCTTTTTGATAACATGCCTCACGACTAAGTCTAAGATCGCCACTTCGTTCCTTAAACCACATAAAGCTTCTGATTTTACCAGTTTTCTTGGAAATAAAGGCTTTAACTGTATCTTCTGACTGTCTTTTGAAAAAGCCATCTATAGATAATTCCCCTTCCTTCATCTCCCAGTTCCGATCGCGCCACACTATGCCCGTTTCTTCTCCCATATCTACTTCACGAATGACTTCCATCCTCTTGGTAATACCAATGGTATCTTCAATAGATAAATCTTTTCGTACGGTCGTACTCGAAGGAGGAGTAAGCGAGACATATGTTTGCGGAGCGTCTTCGTCATGTATAATCGTTAACGTTGGTTTCAAAACGTCAGCTTTATATTTCATAAAAAATTGCTCAGGTTCGTACACAAGACGGAGTCCATCTACTGCTACATCATGAGTAGCAGTAGACAACTTTGCAATTGTCGGTTGAAAATTAAGTCTATTTTGTACGTGTTCAACCAGTTTTTCTTTTGGAATCAACATTTTCGGAATATCAGGAACCCTTTTCACACCTTGATATGTAAAGTTAACAATATTCCCCGCGAGGTCTATATCAATATAACAACCAGCATGTTCTAACGGTAAGTCCATTACAATTTGTTCATAGTAAAAACGGTCTGCACAAGTAATTTTTTTTGTTTTATAGTCTGTTAAATCTTTTAATGCTTCAGGATAATGGCTAAGTAAGAATTGTTCAGCACATTCTCTTTTTTTCTCTATATTTAAAGGAATCACATCTGAATTTTTATCGTTATTATCAATTAATAAACCAGTCAAATTACCAGATAAATCCACGTCAATAGTAATACCCTCATCTTGTTCTTCATTTATCCATGAAAACATAGCCTCCCCTTCTCCGTTCTCTCGCTCAACATACTCCTCTATGAGAGGTTGAAAATGATTAGGAATTTGGACCATCGATATTGCACGTTTCTTTAATTCTTCTCTTAGCAAGCCACCTCTGTATTTTTGATATTTCTTTCTCTTTCTCCACTATTCTAATTTTACATTACTTATAAGAATTGATATACTTTTTTGCATTTTCCAGATTCTTTGAATAACTTCAGTATAATAACTATTTCGAAACCTTTTCAAAAAATCCCTGCATATTCCACAAAATGGTCCGATTGCTGAACAAAGTTTAAAATGTACACATTTAGTATTTGTTACAAAACTCGTCGTTTTTGTTACGGGAAACATTTTAAAGTTTGTATTGAAATTTCGAATTTCTAGAAGTATCATATACATATTCAAACATCTGAAGATGTATATGATACTTTTGGATTTTTAATTAAAAATAAGAAGGTGTTTTAATGGGAAATGAAATGCAACAATTTAAAGCTGATTTTTTTAAAGCTTTATCACATCCTTTGCGAATAGGTATTCTAGAACTATTGTCAGAGGGTAAAAGAAGTGTAAATGAAATTCAAACCATCCTTAACAAGGAAGGTTCAGCTGTTTCTCAACAATTAAGTGTACTACGTTCAAAAAACATTGTCGTTGGTACGAAAGATGGAAAACGAGTTTTATATTCTCTACGAGACCCTATGATTGTAGATTTACTGGTGGTTGCACGGAAGATTTTTAACAACCATTTAATCGATACGATTTCAATGTTAGAAGAGCTAGACGAAACAGAAAGTGAAACGATAGTTAAGGAGGGGGCAGTTGAGTAGTGAAGTTAAGAAAGAAGATATCATCCAACATGGGATTGAAATTTTCCACTCAATAGGAGCTCATCATGTTTGTAAAGTTTGTATTAAAAGCGGGAATTCTTGTTGTTTTTCATGCCAACATTTACAAGATGGAGTTGGATGTCAAAAAAGAAATACAGCTTGTACAGCTTGGTTATGTGGGATTCAAGGTTTTTTATTTGATCAAATTGGATTATTAGATGAATGGAATCGTTTTTGGAGTGAAATCCCAGGACAGATGTTTCGTAGAGATATGACTCCAGATAAGGTAAGGATTACATCGTTTATTGATACGAAGAAGCTAGATAGTCGAGCTGGAGAACTTCTAGCGGAAAGGTTGAAATCCTACGTACAACAAGGTGGAAATGTAGGTAAATTAGAGCGTCATTTAAGAAAAACGTATAGTAAATATTAGGATAATGTTTTATTTTGTAAAAATGAAAATCTCCTCTATAAAGGAACGAGAAATACATTTGTAATCCAGATTTATTATAAATAGAAAAGAAGGGTTTGTAATGAGAGGATTATTTACGGGAAGGTTTGAAGGATATTCATTGGGACATTTTCAAAAGGATCTTCTGTCAGGAATGATTGTTGGAGTTGTTGCGATACCACTTGCTATGTCTTTTGCAATAGCCTCTGGTGTTAAACCAGAGTATGGAATTTATACAACATGTATTGCCGGAATACTCATTTCGCTATTTGGTGGTTCAAAATATCAAATTGGGGGACCTACAGGTGCCTTTGTTCCAATTCTTTTAGGCATTGTCATTACCTATGGATATGAAAATTTACTACTTGCTGGTTTGTTAGCCGGAATTATCTTATGTCTTATGGGAATTTTTAAACTGGGATCTTTAATTAAATTTATCCCACGTCCTGTAACAATTGGTTTTACGTCAGGTATTGCCGTCATTATCTTTACGGGACAAATTGCTAGTTTTTTAGGTCTAACAGGTATAAAAAAACACGAGGAATTTATAGCAAACCTACAGGAAATCTTTACTCATATTAGTACCACCAATTTTTATAGTGTTATAACTGCTTTGATTTGCTTTTTCGTTATACTCATCACACCAAAAATTTTACCCAAAGTACCTGGTTCATTAGTAGGTGTTGTAATTTCAACTGTCATTGCAACTGTATTTTTCTCAGGCCATGTGCCTACTATTGGTACAGCGTATGGTACGATTCCAGATACACTTCCTCAATTTGATATACCAGAAATCACAGTAGAGCGTATCAAACAGTTAATTGGCCCTGCATTTGTTATTGCAATGTTGGGTGGTATTGAATCTCTTTTATCCGCTGTCGTGGCAGATGGTATGACAAATAGTAAGCACAACAGTAACAAAGAGCTGATTGGTCAGGGCATTGCCAATATTGTTACCCCGTTATTTGGAGGGATTCCGGCAACTGGAGCGATTGCTCGAACAGCAACCAATATTAAGAGTGGAGCTACATCTTCGATGTCAGGAATTATTCACGGGGTATTTGTGTTATTCACACTTCTACTATTAGCTCCATACGCTTCGCATATTCCACTTGCTAGTATGGCTCCCATTTTAATGGTGGTAGCTTGGAACATGAGTGAGCAAAAACATTTTATTCACATCCTTAAAATGAAAACGGGGGATTCTCTGGTATTACTTGTAACATTTCTATTGACTGTATTTACAAGTTTGACAACAGCTGTGGAAATTGGACTTATTTTAGCTGTTATTTTATTTACAAAACGTATGAGCAACATACTTGTCATATCTAAAGTGCTTCCTGATCATACAAGGAAGCATGAAAAATTGTTACCACATGTGGTAAATAAAGCTCATGATTGTCCACAAATTAGTATTTATACAATAGAAGGACCGTTATTCTTTGGAGCTGCTCAAACATTTGAACAAAACATTTTAGCGACCATTCATTATAAACCCAAAGTTTTAATTTTGCGTATGGGAAAAGTTCCTTTTATTGATACAACAGGAGAGTCTTACTTTAGGAATATTGTTCAGCATTTTAAAAAGCAAGGTGGCATACTTCTCATGTCAGGAATTCAATCCGAGTTAAAGACAACTCTAGATAAGAATGGATTGTACGCTGAGATTGGAGAAGAAAACTTTTTTGATCATACCGGAGAAGCCATCAACTATGCTTTAAGACATTTGAATACAATAAAGTGTATAGGATGTAAGCATTTCGCTTTTCATGAATGTACCGGGCTTTCTCGGGAAGTGAATACAATAAAGAAAAAGTCAAATGCATTAGAGTTTTAAAAATTCACTTCACTTACAAAGTTTGTTTGATTTGATCTACTCTTTTAATCATTTTATTAAAAAATAGAGAAGGAGAAAGTTTACTTTGGAGAATGCGGAGAAGATTTTTACAAGGTTTGAACAAGAAGGTTTTTCATACATCCAACATATGATCATGAAACAGCAAGAAGAGAATATCTTCCTTACATTTCAATGTAAAACAGATTGTACGATTAGTGTTCTTTCAAAAGATGATAAAGAGAATTATGAAAAAATCGTGTCATTTTTTTCTTGTGTTTCTGGTGGTGTAATTGTATGGGGAATAGATTCAAGTAAAAACAAAAATGGTGTTAACATGGCTGAGAAAATACAACCTATCTCTAATGGAAAGACGTTTTTAACGAAATTAAATGGTTTGTTTTCGAAAGACATTCCAGCTATACAGCCCAATGTTAAAAACATATACATTCCATTCCCTAAAGAAAAGAACAAAGGGTTTGTAATCACATATGTTCCAGGGAAAAATTATTTGTTAAATCTGAATAACTATTACACAAAAACTAGGGGTAGCTTTGTAATGATGATGGGACAGATTCTTTTAAATGATGTGTTAAAAAATAGAAAACCATGAAAAAATTAATGATAAATCATGGGTATAGAGGAGCATAAAAAATGTCTGAATTTAAAGATCAAGTATTAAATGTTTTAGAAGAAGTATGTGAAAATGATATCGTAAAAGATAACCCAGATGTGCAATTATTTGAAGAAGGGATTCTAGATTCTTTTGGTACAGTATCTTTATTGGTAGAATTTCAAGAACGTTTAAACATTGAAGTGTCTATTTTTGACTTCGACCGTGATGAATGGGCGACACCGAACATGATCATTAAGAAACTGAATGATCTGCGATAAAAATAGATGCTTGAGACACAGATAAGAAAAGCTTCTTACATTTTAACTTCGTAATTGTTATTCTTACGAAGTTGTAAAAAGGTAATTAAAAAATTTTTATATATTTAGAATGAATGATAACGAGTGGAGGAAATAAAAATATGTCTAATTTACCAAATTGCCCAAAATGTAATTCAGAATACATTTACGAAGATGGAAATCTTTTTGTTTGTCCAGAATGTGCTCATGAGTGGACTTTAGAATCAGAAACTGAAAATAGTGAAGATACAAAAGTGATTAAAGATGCAAACGGAAATATCTTAAACGATGGTGATTCTGTAACAGTAATTAAAGACCTTAAAGTAAAAGGAACTTCATCAGTCGTAAAAATAGGTACAAAAGTAAAAAGTATCCGTTTAGTAGATGGAGACCATGATATTGATTGTAAAATTGATGGTTTTGGAGCTATGAAATTAAAATCTGAATTTGTTAAAAAGGTTTAAATTGTGGGTTTAATAAAACAGAGTTAATTTGAAAGCCAATGAATGTACAGCATTTTAATAGAAAGACCGCATTCATGATAAGATTTTTTGAATGAGATCTTTCTATTTTTTTGAACTTATCTCAGCCATACCTGTATTTCAGTTGGATCAGTGAATTAACGGAAAGATAAGAGGATAAGACGATAAATATCGTTTTGCCTCTTGTGTTATTTTTATGAGTGGATCCAAAAAGAAGGAATCGTTGCCGTACCCCTACTGGACATGGAACCTAATTTAACCTACAAAATTTGTGTAGGAATGTAGATACCATACCCCCTAATAAAAACAGCAAAAGGTCATATTATAGAAATATAATCCAGTCTATGACCCGTTTTTACACGTATCTCGGCTGAACCCCAAAAAGAATTACTTATATTATAATTTAAAAATAATATAAATAAATTGAGAAAATTTCGAATGACTTGAACATTATTACATACTTAATTATAATTGATTTGAAGTTGAAGTAGTAATCTGTCATCTATTCCTTCACTTTAAAGAAGATTGATCTCAATCTTCTTTTTTTGTATTTGCCTCTCCCCTCGAAAGAAAAAGAATTACTTGATAATAGTGGAAATTGCTTGTTTGTAAACCAGTTGTTGCTTACCATGAACCATCATAAGAACGGTAAATTTATCCGTTGCAAGGATCTGCCCACGTATTGGAACACCATTCTGTAAAAATACAGTAACTTCCCCTTTTTCTCTTTCAATTGTTCATACATATCTTCTTGTAAGTTATACATGAAATGCGCCCCCTTTTTGTATTTACTTTTCTTTTAATACTTGCTACTATACAACAATCGTATCACATTTAAATGTAAATACCGCTCTAGGTACATATTTCGCAAGAAATCTATCAAAAATATAAATAAAATGTCCATTTTACATGAAGTAGTATCCAAAACTGAAGATACAGTAGCCATTAAGCGGATTAATTAGGCATAAAATAAAATGTAGACTATGGATTATGTATTTTATTAAATATTATGGTACGTGAAATAGAGGGGTTTAATACAGAATTGATTTGTTATTTAAGCCCCTACATTACAACGCATGTAAATCGGTTTGGAAAATATCATATTGATTCAAATCGCAAACCAGAAAAACTTCCATTTGAGCTTTCAACTTTTTCAAAAAATAAGGTGTTTATTTAAAAGTTAAGTAGATAAAAACGTAGGAATATTTAATTCTTACGTTTTTATACGTTAATCAGTTCCTTTACTATTACAATTCCTCAAATTCATCAATTTCAGCTTTACGCTTTAAAAATATATAGAAAAAAGACTGTAGCAAACATATAAAATACTTTTGCTACAGTCCCCATTCATCTTTCAATTAGTTATTATATAATTTTATTTCTGAAGCTGAAGCAAATCCACCGCTTCCTGATACCACTTCAAGCTTTACATACCCGGCATCTACTTTACTGAAACTTGCATTCTTTGTAAGTTTATTATTTTCCCAATTTCCAGTAGCAACCTTTGTAAAGTTAACTCCATCCAAACTTGTGTATATATTATAACTAGTTATGTTACCATTATAACCACCATCTTGTCTGGGAACATAAGCTAATTGCGATATATTAGTAATTTCCTTAAGCTTTATCGTAATGTATGGAGCTTTATCACTTCCATCCCATAACGTATGCCACATTGTCGTAGAGTTTCCATCAACTGCATTTGTAGCAGCATCACCCTTTGCATTTTGTTGACTTGAGAAACCTGAAACCGATAAACTTGTATGCGGTATCAATCCTACTACAGTAGTATCAGTAAACTTTAAGTTAACAGCATCACTTGCTGGATTTGAACCAACAGCAAACTTTCTAACTGTTAAAGTAACATTTCCAGTTAAATCCGGTAAATTAGGAGCAGCTGGATTATATTTTGTCCAATTCGAACCTTGATCGATGCTGAATTCCATCGTACCGTCTATACCAAAAACTAAATTCGCATCATCATTTGAAGAAACTTTAACTTTACCAGCTTTTTCAATAGGAATTAATAAAGGCTGCTCTGTTCCAATCACTCTTGTTAAAATACCATTCGTTGCATTGATTGCTGAGATTTCTTCATTGCTAAGAAGCATATCATTGCTTGTAGCAGCTTTATACGTTTTTCCACCATCAATACTGTATTCCGTATCAGTTTTAATTCCCATTAATTTTCCTGCATTAACTCCATCAAAGCTAAAAGTAGCAAGGCACAACCCTAAACTTGGCATTTGGGCTTTTATATTATTAGCTACTTGTTTTTGATTGACATTCGTTATTGTGGAGAATGCATTTAATATATTTAAAGTATATTGCTGAATCTTAGCTCTATCACCTGTATTCAGAACATGGCTTCTAATTTGAGTAAGAAGATCCATCATAGCTCTTGGCTCATTAGCAAAAGCAGAAACTATACTGTTATTTAATTCTTGCCACATAGCATCTGTTACATTTGGATTTTGTAACGTGAAAGAAACGTAATCTTTCCATACTAAAACATTATTTGGTAGCATTTTAGTAGCTGTTTTATAAATTGCACTTTTCTTAGCTGGTGAAGATATCGCCTTCGCTAACCATCGTAATCGCTCTGATTGATCTAGTTTTACTGAATCACGTGCAGCATCTTCAAATAGTAACATGTACGGTACTTGATTTTTCAGGCTATTATCTGACCAAGGAATAACAGTGACATCATGACGATTTGATTCACCCCATCCGGATATATCATTTCCTAAATGCCAAGAAGATTGGTTGTCATTCCATATGAGTGCGCAATGTCCAGGTTGTCCAACAGGCATCGCTGCCACACCAAAGGCTTGGCTTACTTGCGTACCAAACTTTGAAATATTACCGCATACCCCGCCAAATCTGTAAATGGAAGAAAGATTCCAACCTAAACCGTAGAATGCATCATTTCCAGCGTGAATGCTAACTCCATCTTTGTTATGTTCTTCATATTTAATTAAATATGCACTTTTCCCTATCTTATCTTGGCTTTTAAGATCTGGATGTTCCGTATTAATCATATTTCTTGCCCAAGTTAAATCTTCTTCAGGTGACCAAGTATTCACTACTAATCTTAAATGCCAAACATCATATGTTCTAAAGCAAGGAAGTAACTCATTATTTTGATCTGCTGATTTATAATGTTGATACCTCGTTAATGGATTAATAGGTTTATTGTTTGTCCAATATTTTATAGGTTCAGCATGAGCTAACGATGTAGCTATAGCTAATTTTAAATACAATCCTTGGTGAGAATCTGCATCCGCATTCCATATTGTATTCCATATCTCAAGTGCATTTACAGGATTGTTTCCTGTGGGACTGCCACCTTCAAGGTATGTATTCATCACATCTGTATTTTTCATAGTCCAGCTAAGAAATTTCTGATGCTCAGCATCTTTTTTAGCGAACGTATTCATTGCTGCAGCACCTGTTTGTGAGATCAATTGCCACTGAGCCAAAGCTGCTGCAAATCCTGGGTCTGCAAGCTTATTTTGTAAACCCGCTCCAGTGATATTTCCAATTTTCACATTCAGATACACTGTGAGATAACTCAAATGACCCTCAAAATTTCCATTTGCAATTGCCTGATCTGTCTTTTGGTTCAATGTTTCTAGATTGAATGTTTCTTGATTGGATGGCATCGTTGCAGCTGAAACTTTTGTATACGGAATCGTAGCAACACTCCCTAAAATAATTGGCATAGTTAATAATAAAGATGAAATCTTTTTCAAAATAAGTCCCCCTTGTTTTGTTTTTGACCTTTGACTGCTGCATTATCTTCCTTTATATAAAATAATTCCCCACACCTAAAGGCATGAGGAATTAAACAGCCAACATGAATAAAATTTGGTAGTTTCCTAACCTTTCGGCAACTGGCTGACATAGTGCAATACACCTTTGTCCCTATAGCTTTGCGCCATTAACTTTCACTAATTTTGCCTTTATCGAATTTCATTATCGGATGGAATCATAACAAAATTCAAAATATATTTATATATTTTGAAACTTATTAAATCAAATTTCATTTAATAATGTGGTAATCCTTAATTAAGGAAAAAATTCTTCTATAGTTTTTTACCACTAGTTATTATCGTTACGGTTCATCGTGTTACATCTAAAATGATAAATAAAACTTTCACGAAAAAAAAGAATTGTTATGATTCAAGTCATTTTTCTTCCGTAGGATAGAAAAATGAAAGAGTAGAGATGGAAAGTGCACAAACAAGAAGAGTGAGATAATTCTAAATTTTCAGAAAATTAAATCCGAAGGGGTTTGTGTCCACTCTCTCTATAATTAAGATTTTATCACTAGAAATAAAATAAAACAACAAAATTCGCATAAATTCGACATTTTTTTCGTGAATTAAAAGAGTACGGAAACGATTCAAAGAATAACCCACTAGAAATTCTCCAATTTCGGCGGGTGTTTTTTCTTATACTTTGTCTTGTAGTTTCCTATATAAAGCTGATCTTGAAACATTGTTAATTTCACAAATTTGTTTCACTGTCATATTCCCTTCTTCATACAGCTTAAGTGCATAATTCATTCCAGCATGCTTTTCATGATATTTTTTAACTCGCCCTTGGTACTTCCCTTCTTTTTTGCAAGATCTATTCCTTCGCGCTGATGCATACGAATTAAATCCCGCTCCAATTGATTTACTCCACCCATTACTGTCATCAAGAAATGACTATATGGATTTTCTTCAGATAAATCCAACCATGTATATTTTAATGAGTTTAAGTTACCTTTTTTACTTTTTATGTAATCAACTAATTCAAATAAATCCCTCGTACTACGAGTAATCCGAGTTAAATCTGTTACATAAATTGTATCGCCTTCTCTAAGATCATTTAACATGTTTTGAAGTTCAGCTCTGTCTTGGGTAGCACCTGACACCTTTTCTTCATATATAATGTCTATTCCAATTTCCTTCATTTGTTGTAATTGTCTCTTTGGGTTCTGATCAACAGAACTTACTCGTACATAACCAATTTTTCTCATATTCTACTCTCCTATTTTGAAACAAGTCATATGGGACATCTTGAAGTGCCATTATACCAGGTTCAACAAAACGTCCCAATAGGGTTTACTTAATTGGGATGGGTTTTTTTAATACTCAAATGGAAAGATAGACATTAAATCCACCTCTTCAGTTTCTTCTTTAGAATTCATTACGACTTCTTTATGTTCAAAAGACATACTCGTTAGTATTGAAAATGCTACTAAATTTGCTAAAAAAATTTTTTGTAAATTCTTCTCTCCTCACATCTATTCCTATTAAATATCACCAGTGGGAATATTTAATAGGAATAGAAATACTTATTTTATCATTTGAAGTAAACAAATAATTGTAACAAGGGAAACCCCCTCATTTTTTGAGGGGGTTTCATCACTTCACTCCGCCTTGCTTCTCCACTTACTGTAGAAATTTATCGCAATAGATTTTCTAATTATTTTTCAATTTTTCTTGTTACTGTTTGATCAGGATTTTTTACAAGCCAAGGATCTGAAACCAATGAACCATCTGCTCTCTTTAACGTATATTTTATTACTTGTTGATATTTTGAAAATCCTGTTGTTTTACCAGGGGCACTTATAAAAACATGGTCAGTTGTTGTTTCCTTTGATTCCGTATTACTTGTACTAATTTCTGTTTGTAATGTTCTTGAAATCTCTGATTTAAGTGATGCAGATTGTTGTCCAAATTTTAATCCTAAATCTACTCCGATCTTCATAGAAAGCGTGTCCGTCATCTTTTGTTGATCTGTAGAAGTCACACCTACTTTATTTGTAGTTTTATCAGGGGCACCATCAGGAACAACCTTTGAATATATTCTTTCCCAATATTCTTCTTTTACCAAAGTATAATATGGAGAATTGTGTATTTTTGTATAATCACTCGCTTGATTATCATTTACCATAATACAAGGTATTAAAGATGCCCCAACAACAGCAGACTCTGTTTTTTCAGGTAATTCTTGATCAATAGGTCCACTATTATTATACTCTGGAACTTTTGGTCGACTTCCTATAGCTGGTAAAGTTGGTAATGAAAAAGTATCGTAATCAAAACCTGGGAATGGAGATGGTAAACCTGATGCTTCAAGTGGATTCTTAGCAATGTTAAATACCCTATTTGAATCAGAAGGATTTGCTTCATCCAGATCTACATGCTCTACATGTTCAGATGCCCACGTATACGCATAAGATGCAACTTTCTGATTCCCTTGGTTCACAATTTCGTAATTATTATATCCTTTGTCTCGTAAATACCATTGTTCAGTAGGGGAACCAGTCCAACTCCGTTGTAGCAAAGGCCCATCCCAAAGCAATGCCTTGCGATCACCATAGGTAGCAGAAGCCCCACCAAATGTTACAGGTTTTCCACTATTTTTATTTACAATTGCATAATTTTGTCCATCAAGTTTAAAAAATACAAATTGTTCATTGTCACCACGGTTTCCATTCCATAAAAGAATCGCTCTATTATTATCACCAGAATTTCCAGCTACATCCCAAGCTAATCTCGGATCAGCTTTCAAATGAATAGAATAATATCGATTATTATCTGGAGCTGCTTCACTTACAGGAGCCCAGATAGATAGACTCATTGCTCCTACCGCTAACCCTGCCATGACTTTTTTTGATATTGATTTCATGATATTCCCCCCTAGTTTTGTCAGTAAGATTCCTACAAGATTACAAAAAATGATATTATATTGTACATTGCTTATACTTGTATTGCGAAATAAGATCACTTTTGCCATGTAGAAACCTAAAACACTGTTTTTACAAATATGATACTTTTGTGATTCGAGATCTCCTTTTTAAAATAACTGAGTATTAGGAAAATTCAAATCGACATAATGTTACTTACAACTGTACTACACTTTTATTCGTGTAATCTTCTCCTTTCTTAGTGGTCATACCATTTACGCTTTTATTAAAACATTAAATTTTTAATGCGTAAATAGTAGAATTTTGTCAATTATATTTAACAATTCTATTATTACGTATTAATGATAGTGAAAATATTATACTTCTAAAATTACTGTTTCATTTCGTTTAAGCAATTATAATAGTTACAACTTGATATATCTAATGAAAAAACCAAATATTTCAATCCACAAAATATATTTAAATTGGTTTAAATGTTATTAATATAATTTAATCATACCCTGCATATCAATTCCCGTTATTTGGATATGCAAAATTGCATATTCTTTTTAATGTTAATCATTATATTTTTAATTTTAATCATTAAAAATATAATGATTAACAAAGGAAGGAGTGCTATATTAATAAAAAAGAAATGGAGTGAAAAATATGAATCAAGCTAAAGATTATATTGGTTTTGAAAAAATACTGAAATTTTTTCAGGGTTTATTTAACATTTTTTATTGGGTAGTTATTATTGTAATGCTTTTATCATTAGGTGTAATGATTACAGCAATATTTGTTCCGCTCGATACCTTACATGACATTTTAACTACAAAAGGAACTACTTTTAATCTATACTTTAATTATTCCTCTCATGAAATTGATGCAAATCATATTCAACATACAAAAATTAGGACATTGATCATAAATAACTGTATAATATATGAAGTAATTCTACTAACATTATTATTTATCACTATACAACTAAAAAGAATTGTACAGTGTGTAAGAAATAAACAACCTTTTTCTAAAAATTGTATTAAACACATCCAATATTTAGCATATGGAGTTATTATTTATAGTTTTATCTCCGGATTATTAGATAACATTTGGGGTTTATTACTTGTAAGGACACTTCAACTGTCTAAAACCGTAATTTCTCTTAATTTTAATTTTGGAATGATGATAATGGGATTTCTAATTTTATTTTTGTCTCATATTTTTAAATATGGTGCATATTTGCAAGATGAATATGATTCTACTTTGTAAGTTTTACGAGAGGTGCTATTTTATGGCTATAATTACACGATTGGATAGGGTATTAGCAGATAGGAAAATGCAATTGGGAGAATTAGCCGATGCTGTGGGAATATCTGTAGTCAATTTATCCAATCTAAAAACAGGTAAAGTAAAAGCTATTCGCTTTTCTACACTTGATGCAATTTGTAGGGTTTTAAAATGTCAACCTGGAGATATCTTAGAATATACGTATTCTGAAAATGATGAAGAGGTATAAAAAATTTATAGTTTTTTTCTGTTAGCTATAATTATGATAAGTCGTTTATAAATTCATTGAAGTGTTAGGCTTAGGATGGGTTCTGTTGCAAATTTTATTGGTATTAAAATGGACAAGGAATTTGTGATCAATTATTATGCAATTATAAAAAATTTTTCAATTCATTGCACGTCGAAAAACAGGAGTCTGATTTAAGACTCCTGTTTTGTTTGTATAAGGGGTACGAAAACGATTCAGAGCATGAGGAATCTTTCTGGAAAATAAATACAAAAATAATAAGCTAATAATTTAAATTAGGCTTTTATATCCCTAATTTAAATTATAAATAAATCATCAGCCCATTGTAACTTTAGGAGATAATTTGCGTAGTTTTTAAATGATAAATTGCATATAGATAGAAAAAGGCACTCGAGAATAGAGTCTATACTCCTTTCTCGAGTGCCTTTTTGATGCGATAAACGCTCAACCTTTATAAAATAAATTGATATTCTAAATCCGTAATTATTTTTCCCCTTCATTTTGATTGAATAGGAAATACGCTGCTAAAAATACTGCAGGTACGTTAATTGCAAGTGCAACATTATTTAAAAAATCAGTTGTCTGTGAAAACACAATAATCAATGATGTTACTGCGACAAATAATGGAATTGTCTTATTTATATTTGTGACTAGTTGTTGCTTGTGAAAATGTCTTAGTATGAAATAAATACCTATTAAAATTGGTGAAGTAAGAAATACTCCCCAATATCCCCATGCATCTTCAATATACCAAGGGAAAAAGTCCATACGTGAAGTAAAGATAAATAGATTTAGTATGATAGTTCCTACTAATATACTGTTTAATATAATGACTTTCTTGTTTTTTCCCATTGCAATTTCTCCTCTAAAATTTAATTACTCGTTAGTTAATTCGTGAAAACGATTCATAACATCTTCCTCTTCAAACGTGCTATACCAACGATACTCACTATCATCTAAAATGCGAAAATGCTGACTAATCACATTTTGTTGTACTCGAAACTTTCCTTTTTTCGCAATCTCATTCCAAAACATTTTTCCACCTAATGTTTTTACTTTTGGAGTATTCATACCATCGTGAGCTAGTGTTTCAATTACTTCAAAAGGTTCTTCTCCTAAAATATGTTTTAAGATTTGACTATCCTTAAATAAAGCACAAACTACGACTGCATTCGTCCAACCAATGGATCTTCTTTCTTTTTCAATTTGAACCAGTGTCTTTTTAGAAATGCCTAGAACAGTGGCCATTTTTTCTTGAGAATATCCCCTTTCAAGACGAATCAGTCGAGCATTCTTAGAAATCAAATCAATTACAGTTTTTTTATTCAAATAACATCACCTTCAGGAGTTAGTGTTTATTTCTACTAATAGTGTAATATTACACCATTAGTAACCTTTTGTAAAGGAGAGACATAATGGGGTAATATTTACATTAGTTGATAGTTGTTTATGTCTCAAAAAGTGTGTTTTTTAACCTTTCTAATCTCCGCTACTGTTTATTGCGTGATTTTGTTCTTCTACTACACACCCCCTTTATCACTTAAAAACTACGCAAATTATCCCCTAAAGTAACACAGATTGGCCCCACATACCCAGAATCATTTCCATATCCCAACAAGAAATGGGAAAAATCCCTAAAATATGAATAGTGAGAAAATTTAATATATGCAATTATGCATTAATGACTACAAGAATACGTTTTTTTTGTATACTCCCTAATAAGATGCATCTTTATTATACGTAGTATTAAGAGGAGAGATAGAAATGAAGAAATCCGTCGTTACATTACTAACAACCGGAATGGTTTTAGGTGCTCCATTTTCAAGTGCCTTTGCAGCAGAACAAATATCGCAGCAAGAAGCTTTGGACAAAATGGAAGTCGTTCAAAAAAAGTGGAATGATGAACAAGGAAATCCGTCTTTCCTTTCAGGAGAATTATCTGATGAAAAAGTAAATTCAGAAAAGTCGGTAAAATCATTCCTTGAAGAAAATAAGGAATTATTTAAAATCAACCCACAAACTGACTTAACACTGAAAGAAGTACAGTCAGATGATTTAGGAATGAAACATTATGTGTACATTCAATCTATTAATAAAGTTCCAGTTGATGGTGCACGTTTCATTGTTCATACAAATCGTGATGGCAAAGTAACAACGGTAAACGGAGACGTACATCCCGCTGCCGCTGACCGTTTAAAAGGAAATACAAAGGCAAAGATTTCAAATGAAACTGCCCTTTCAAATGCATGGAAACATATTAATCTAGCAAAAAAAGATACATTTGTAGAAACAAGTGGGACTCCGTTAGAACAGATGAAAGAAACCGCAAAATCTACAAATGAAAAAGCAGATTTAGTTGTTTATGAAAAAGACGGAAATTATTACTTGGCTTATAAAGTACAATTACAATTCATTAAACCTTATGGAGCAAACTGGAAAATCTATGTAAACGCAGAAGATGGAACAATTGTAAATTCATATAATGCAGTTACAGATGCAGATACTCCGCAAAAAGGCTATGGCAACGGCGTATTAGGGGATCGAAAAAGCCTGAATACAACTTATAGCAGTCAATATGGAAAATACTATTTAAAAGACACAACAAAGCCGATGAACGGTGGCGTTATTGAGACAACTACAACTAATCA
Source organism: Bacillus sp. EKM202B (assembly GCF_011066025.1). Lineage (NCBI taxonomy): Bacteria > Bacillati > Bacillota > Bacilli > Caryophanales > Bacillaceae > Bacillus > Bacillus sp. EKM202B. The sequence continues at coordinate 32,218 of NZ_JAAMNK010000039.1, forward strand.
TGGCACTGATTGGCAAAATCCAAGTAATTACAATTTATTCGATACAGATAATGCTTGGATAGATAAGAGCCAAGCTCCTGCAGTTGATGCTCATTTTAATGCAGGAAAAGTATATGATTATTATAAAAATGTTCATAACCGTAACAGTTTTGATGGAAAAGGTGCAACGATTCGTTCTGGAATTAATTTCGGAACCAACTACAATAATGCATTCTGGAATGGACAACAAATGGTATATGGTGATGGCGATGGTGTTCAATTCGCACCGCTGTCAGGTTCTCTTGATGTTGTTGCACACGAACTAACACATGCGGTAACTGACAAGTCAGCTGAGCTTGAATACCTAAATCAATCCGGGGCACTAAATGAATCTTTTTCTGATGTATTTGGATATTTCGTTGATCCAGCCAACTGGGATTTAGGAGAAGCTGTAACTACGCCAAAAGTTGCAGGAGATGCACTTCGCAGCTTATCAAATCCTGAAAAGTATGGCCAACCTGCTCATATGAATGACTATCAATATTTACCACCAACAGAAGAAGGAGACAATGGCGGCGTACATATCAATAGCGGTATTCCAAATAAAGCTGCTTATTTAACAATTAATGCTATTGGTAAGGAAAAAGCAGAAAAAGTCTACTACCGTGCTTTAACAACGTACCTTACACCAACTAGTGATTTCAGCAAGGCACGTGCTGCATTATTACAATCTGTTGCTGATTACGATGGCGTTAATAGCGCGACATATCAAGCTGTGCAAAAAGCTTGGAATGACGTAGGAGTAAAATAATAGTTTCATTGATAGAAAAGTGTAAAAGGACACGCTTGCTAGGAGTATCTGACAAGAGTGTCCTTTTTTCACTGTATTTTTTATCGTATACTTTATTTTTTCTCTTCACGAGCTAAATCGATTACAACATCTTTTCCATCAATATCTTTTAATAGGGGTCACCATACATGCGCATCAACTTAAGAACGGAAACAAAATGAACTTTTGTTCAAATAAACTAAAAAACTCTTAAGATACTCTTTATCCTTAAAAATGGGCACGTCAGTATGCCCATTTATGCCAAGAGACTTTCGGCGAATGATGCCGTTTCTTGGTCCAACTCTTGATCAGATAGATATTTAACTCCGTATAACACGTTCAGTAAAGTATATTTCCCCTGCACCCGATGAATCGTCACCTCAAACGGTCGAATCAACTCCTCTACTGGAAACAGATTGATTCCATCCTTTTGATAGTATTCCCTTGCTCCACCAGTTGTGATGGCAAGAATAAATTCCTTATCTTTTAATTTGTCTCCTCCGGGACCGAAAGCCCAACCAAACTCAATCACATCTTCGAGCCACTTTTGAAGCATGGCCGGGACACTGTACCAATGTAGAGGGAAAAGAAAAACAATCCGATCATGTTCAAGTAGAAGTTGTTGTTCTCGTTTGATGTCAATATTCCAATCCGGATACGTTAGGTACAAGTCATGTACAGTAAAGTCGGAACGCTCTTTTACTAGAGCCAATATACGTGCATTTGCACGGGAAATACCAAGATTGGGGTGTGCTACAATAAGCATTGTTTTCATTGTTATTCCTCCTAAGGTAAATCAATAATAAGCAACTTCGAATCCTGATTAGCCTGTATCGTCAATAGATCAATATCTGTTATTTGTGCGGCATCACCTGATCGGAGAGTGAAGTTATGGTCCAGCACAACTTCGCCATCAATCAAGTAGAAATATGTCCGGCGGCCGATTTTCGCCTCATAACTTAACAATTGATTAGCATCAAGCACAGACATATAAAACGTTGTATCTTGGTGAATATGCAGCGAATTCTCTTTATCCGAACCGGAAACGACGGGAAGTAAACAGTTCCGCATCTGATCCGTTTCAAATTTTCGCTGTTCCCATGAAGGGCTTAATCCCTTTTGATTTGGCATCAGCCAAATTTGCAATAATCTCATGGGATAAATGGGCGATGCATTGTAATTAAAATGCTCTATTCCCGTTCCGGAACTGATTCGTTGGATTTCTCCGGCGTGAATGAAATGAACGTCTCCTGCCGAATCGCCATGGCGTGCAATGCCCTCTAGAACAATTGTAACGATTTCCATTTCTTTATGCGGGTGAAGCCCAAATCCTTTTTCGGGTTGAAAAGTATCATCGTTAAACACCCGAAGGGGTCCATAGTTCATTCTATCGGGATTAAAGTACTCTCCAAAAGAAAAGCTGAATTTACTTTGGAGCCAACCATAGTCAGCCTTTCCCATGGTGTCTTGAATAATCACTTCAATCACGTCAACACCTCCTTCAATCGCTTGCGTGAGCAGCTTCTGTATTGAAAGGATACCACGATAATTTCGAGATGAAAAATATCTAGTTTATTGATATACTATATAAAAAAAATATGAATGGTGATGTTTTATGGAACTCAGACAACTCAGATATTTTTTAGCGATAGCGAACGAGGGACAGGTAACTCGTGCGGCTCAACTTTTGAATATGGCTCAACCTCCTTTGAGCCAACAATTAAAGTCGCTAGAAGACGAGCTCGGAGTAACCTTGTTTGAACGGAGCGCTAGAAGGATGCAGTTAACGCAAGCCGGCGAATTATTGCGCGAGCGAGCAGAATCGATTTTACAGATGGTGACTGAAACCTTCACTGAGGTACGTGAACTCCATGAAGGAGTAATTGGCACATTGAAAATCGGGGCTGCCCCTTCCTGTAGTTCCTTACTTCCAAGGCAAATTCAATCCTTTCGAATAGCATATCCAAAAGTTAAATATCGCATTTGGGAAGGGGATCCAAAAGGATTAACCCAACGGCTTCAAAAGCGCGAGATCGATCTCGCTATAACAAGGTTTCCTTTGGAAACCGATTATGATCCCGCGTTGTTTGAAATAATACGTTTAAAAGAGGAGCCATTTCTTGCAATCCTGCCGTACAGCCTTGATCTGGACCGGACGGCTTCCAGCATTCGCCTGAACGACTTAGCAAAAATGCCGTTCATTCTATTGCAAAGTGAAAAGTCGACCGGAACTCACGATATAATCGTCGAAGAGTGCCGTCGACTCGGTTTTCAACCAAATGTCATTTGTGAATGCTCAAGTATTACTACCATCCTTAATATGGTAAATGAAGGAGTTGGTGTAACCGTGCTCCATGAGGCAATCGTGTCCAATATTCAATTTCCAATCAGTGTAAAGAAGCTTACGGCAACTTCAATTAGTTCGGAAATCTGTCTCATTTTTTTAAAAAACCGTCTTCTCCCTAAAGGTGCCCAACTATTTATTGAGAGTTTCGTAGACAAAGAGTTAATTTGAGAGTTTCTAGATTTTATCGTGTGGTTATACTTAAGCAAAAGGGCGCTCCGTAGAGTGCCCAGCTTGTTAAAAGCTTTTCTATTAGGTGAGCAATCAAAATTCAAAAAGGTTGCTTGTTTGGCCACATAGTAATTCGCCGTTAGAATGTACTTTTGAAAAGATAGCATCCGATGTCTCATGGGATAAGAGGTAAAATAAGGTTCAAGTGCAAATATAATCGAATTTGAAAAGAGAGCGACAGATGCCGTTAGGAATCCACTGTTATGCAATGAAACCGAAGAGCGTATTGATAAGTTGTATCTGATTTCGAACAGACTTCTGCCCTTGAAGAGTTTGTCCCTTCTTGATCATATGCATAGTTTCAATACCACAAAACGTTGTTTACGCGGTTTGGAAAGACTGAAATTCAAAGGACTCGCTCCCATCGTCATCAAGTTAAGAAATACATTCTTCCTCAAAACGAAAAAAACGAGTTGAATTCACATAAATAACTGTGGAAAAATTAAAAATTTTGTTTAGGGGGTACTTCAAGACCTTAGCTTGATGGCGATGTGTTGTGACCCCATCACTATCAAGCTAACAAAACAAAATACCCCCTAAAATGAAAAAATACGCTATGCTTTCTGTAGAATCATAGGAAAGGATGGCGTTTTTGTATGTCTATTTCTGTATCTGATGAATTACAACTATTTGCTCAAGAAATTCAAAGCTTCTTATCCCCAAATATCTTACGAGATTTTGCTAGAGATGTTGGTTTTGTTCAACGAACCAGTAAGTACCAAGCAAAAGATTTAGTCGCTTTATGTGTATGGATGAATCAAAATGTCGCTACGACGTCTTTAACTCAGCTATCTAGCTGTTTAGAAGCATCGACAGAAGTGCTCATCAGTCCTGAGGGACTGAATCAACGATTTAATAAAGCAGCCGTCCAATTTTTACAACACACACTATCCGAACTACTAAACCAAAAATTGACCTCATCTATACCGATTGCTTCTCCATATACTTCTGTTTTCAAGCGTATTCGTATTTTAGATTCAACTGCATTTCAACTTCCAGATCTTTTTTCGTTTGTTTATCCAGGTGCAGGAGGATGCAGCCATACAGCGGGAGTAAAGATTCAGCTTGAGTATGATTTATTAAGTGGACAGTTCCTTCATATTCATACAGGTCCAGGTAAACAACATGATCGAACCTACGGTTCCCTGTGTGCCCCAACTGTAACAGCGAATGATTTATGTATCCGAGATTTAGGTTATTTCCATTTGAAAGATCTTCAACATATACAAGATAAAAAGGCTTATTATATCTCACGTATCAAATCGAATACACGTATTTATCAAAAAAACCCTAATCCTGATTATTTTCAAGATGGCAGAATCAAGAAAGGTACAGAGTATATCCAGATAGATATGGAGGTTTTAATGAACTCTCTTCAACCAGGACAAACATATGAAATATCCAACGCTTATGTAGGAATGACGGATAAAGTCCCAACTCGTGTGATTATTCATCGACTAACAAAAGAACAAAAACAAAAACGATTACAAGATCAAACTGTAAGAGAAAAAAAGAAAGGAATGAAGTATTCTGCTCGTAGTAAACGACTTAGCGGTATCAATGTATATATGACAAA
>NZ_JAAMNK010000004.1:0-254488 GCF_011066025.1 Bacillus sp. EKM202B
TTGAAGAAAATTTAGCCATAAAAAATGCACCTCCAATTGTTAATTATGTGTCTAACAATTGGGGTGCACTTCAAATTTAGAGGGTCTTCCCTAATAGCAAAACTGTATTATTTCGTAAACATTTTCTCCGCTTCATCCATCGCCATTTTGTTTCCTAAAGCAGAATAGTCAAGCCATGGTTGGTCATTAATAGTATATACGTGCTTACCTTTAACAGCTTTTAAGTCTTTCCAAATTGGTGTTTCTTGAAGTTGTTTAAATGCTTCTTTCGCTTTATCGTCTCTATTTACAACAACGAAAATCGCATCTGCATCAAAGTCAGGTAATACTTCTTGTGAAATGACTTCGAAGGGGCGGTTTCCATCAATTTTCTCTACACCATTTGCAGGCTGTAATCCTAAGTCATGGAATAAAATTGGTCCCATCGGTCTTTTCGTACTAAATACACGTAACTCTTTTGCAGTAACGCGAATTGCCATTACTTTTTCGTTATTACCCAGCTCTTTATCTATTAAATTTTTCACTCGTTTTGATTGTTCTTCATAGTCTTGAATATATTTATCTGCTTCTTTCTCACGGTTTACAAGTTTACCTACTTCTTTTAAATGATCTCTCCACGTACCTTCATCTAAATTAAAAGTATGTGTTTTTGCAATTTTTTCGTATTTCGCTAAATCTTTGCCAGCGTATTTTTCATCCACATAAATTTCAGATGGCTTTAACTGAAGTAACGCTTCCATATTCGGATCTGTTACAACGCCCAGTTTCTTCGTATCTTTCAGTTGTTCTTTTGCATGTGGTAAGAAATCTTTTAAATCTCCACCAATAACAGAACCTACTGGTGTAATTCCTAATGCAAGTAAATTGTTCGTTAAGTGAATAGACATGGAAGCAATTTTTGGATCATTACTTTTTTCCGTTTTTTGCGTTGCCTCTTCATTAGATTTCGTTTGACCACATGCTGCTAATACTAAAATACACATAATGCTAAATAAAATAGTAAGTTTCTTTTTCATATGTTCTCCTCTTTGAAGTAGTTATTTTGTTTTTGTAAGTAAATAAAGAAAATACGGTGCTCCTAAAGCCGCTACTACTACACCAGCCGGAATAGAATTCGGCTCAAATATAGAGCGTCCTATCGTATCTGCGAGCACTAAAATAATCATTCCGATTATGCCAGCTAACGGAAGAAAGTGTTGATAGGTAGTACCTACTAACTTTCTTGCGATATGCGGAGCAACTAAGCCGATAAAGCCAATCCCCCCTGCCATCGATACACTTGCGCAAGATAATCCAACCGCTGTAGCTAAAAGTAATAACCGTTCTTTTTGCACAGAAACACCAAGTCCTGCTGCTACACTATCACCTAGTGACAATGCATTTAACGTTTTAGATTTTAGCCACGCATAAGGGGTTAGTATGAAAATCCAAGGTAATAATGCTAGCACATGAATCCAGTCTCTTCCCCACACGTTACCAACTAGCCATCTAGAAGCGAATGTATACGTCTCATCATTTAACTTGAGAGAGAAAAATAGCGAAATTGCACTAAAGCCAGCTGAAACTGCAATACCAACGAGAATAAGTCTAATGGGAAGTAAACCTTTTGACCGATCACTCGCAAGTAAAATAATAAGAAATGCAGCTAATACTCCTCCGCCAAATGTAAATAACGGTATTAAAATGGATGCACTCTCATTAATAGAATGAAAGAGAGTAACAAATACGATAAGACCGAAAGATGCACCTGAATGCAACCCTAAAATACCAGGATCTGCAAGTGCATTACGGGATAACCCTTGCAAAATCGCACCGGAAATACCAAGACCAATACCGGCTAACATCGTGATTATTATTCTTGGCATACGATAATCATATAGCACGGTTGCACTCTCAAAATCACCATAACCCAAAAGTGTTTCAATTACTCTAAGTGGCGCTATACTCAGTGTCCCTGTATTTAAACTAATTAAAATTACAGCGATACTTATACATCCGAAGATTGTAGTTACAGTAATAGCTCTCTTTTTATCCGTGTTAAAAAGATCCTTCACTTATAATTCCCTCCCAACTTTACGTGCTATATAGAGGAAGAACGGAACTCCAACAAGAGCTACCATAATCCCTATCGCAAGTTCCTTAGGAGGATTTACTGTTCTTGCCCCTAAATCAGCTACAACTAATAACATAGCTCCTAATAATGCTGACATAGGAATAATGAGTCTATAATTAACACCAACTAATTTTCTAGCAATGTGCGGGATAACTAGTCCTACAAATCCAATAGAACCAACAGCTGAAACAGAAACACCTGCCAGAATAACTACTATAATCATCCCTAGTATTCTCGTTCGGTTCGTTTTCACTCCTAAATTTGTAGCAACATCATCTCCCATTGATATGAGTGAAATAGATCTTCCTAACACTATCGCAAAAATAATCGTTATAAGAATAATAGGGACTAAAAATTTCAAGTGTTCCCACTTAACCCCTGCAACACCACCAGCATACCAAAACGCTAAATCTTGGCTTAAATCATAATAAATCGCAACACCTGAACTTAATGAATGTAAAAGCGCTGCCATAACCGCTCCAGCAATCGTTAACCTCATTGGTGTTAACCCGCCTGATGTTGCTGATCCAATAACAAAAATAAGTACTGTACTTAAGACAGCTCCAATAAAGGAAACAATCATTAAATAGGAATACGGCATATGTGGGAAAAAAGCAAAACTAAGTGCTACTACAAACATCGCACCTGCATTTATTCCGAGTACACCTGCATCAGCTAAAGGATTTCGTGTTACACCTTGCATAACAGCACCAGCAACCGCAAAAGCTGCCCCTACAACTGCTGCACCAATTACTCTCGGGAGCCTTAATTCATAAATAATTTGGTGCTGTGTTAGTTTCGGATTGTAATCCAAAACCGCTACCCACACCGTTTGTAAATGAATATCCTTTGCACCAAATGAAATGGCTAAAAATATAGATCCAATTAAACATAAAATTGTTAAGCTCATGAAACATATGAACTTAATATGTATCCAGCGGTTATTACCAGCATGTACAGTAGACTTATGTAACATGTTTCATTTCATCCTTTATATTCAGTTGTTTTTTATAATTATTTTTTATTTATAATTAATATTGATAATAATTATCATTTTCATTTAGATATTATATCCCCACTTTTTTTAAATAGCAAACTATTTTTTACTTTGTTAAAATATTAAAATACTTATTACAATTCCCTTCTAAAACTTACAAATACATGCAAAATAGACTACTAGCTTATTTTTAAAATCGTAGTATACTTAGTCATTATTTCGAGTTTTCTAACAAACTTATCAAAGGAGACCCAATGTTCTATATAAAACAATTACTACATTTCACTTACGAACAAGCATTATCTTGTTTATTCCCAGTCACTATTTTTTTAACACTAGCCCTTTCAAAAATCATTTCTATCCCAGGGTTATATCGCTATGATTTCATACTCATCGTATGCCTTCTTATGCAGTGGATTATGTACAAGACTGGTCTTGAAACAAAAGACGAACTAAAAGTAATTACCATCTTCCACCTCATCGGCCTTTTACTAGAAATATATAAAGTACATTTCGGTTCATGGAGTTATCCCGAAGAGGCATATTCGAAGGTTTTTGGAGTTCCGCTTTACAGCGGTTTTATGTATGCGAGTGTCGCGAGTTACATATGTCAAGCGTGGAGAAGGTTGCATTTAAAAATGCATCATTGGCCGAAAGCTATTTTTGCCGTGCCGTTAGGAGCTATGATTTACTTCAATTTTTTCACACACCACTTTACATACGATTTTAGATGGATATTAACTTTACTACTATTCATTGTTTTCTCTCGCACATTTGTACAATTTTCATTACAAGGCGTTACATATAAAATGCCACTCGTTCTCTCCTTTTTCCTTATCGGATTTTTCATTTGGATTGCAGAGAACATCGCAACATTTTTCGGAGCATGGCAATATCCAAATCAACGGGAAGCATGGAGTCTCGTTCACTTAAGCAAAATTAGTTCATGGTTTTTACTCGTTGTTATTAGCATTATGATTGTCACGCAGCTCAAACATTTGAAGGAATCAAAAAGATAATGCTGATTATGTAAAAACAGTTAGCCCATCACTCATTAGAGAGTGATGAGCTAACTGTTTTTAGTAATATTTTTTAAACCGTCCTTATCAAGGAAGTTATAATTTACAAGAGTATAAGCAATTACACATTATGAACTGCTACTAGCAGAAGATGTTGCTACAGATGAAGCGGCAATCGTTGCCATCATGGCTGCCTGTTGTGCTTGTATGAGGACTTCTATCATTGTTTGTAAACCTGTGTTAGTAGCTTTACTTTCCTCACCTTTCTGACTTACGAACAGTTGAATAGCAATAAGAATAGTTGTATCTGTATGCCAACGGAACAATTTATCCCCCTGCAATTTTTCAATAAATGCTCTAATAGAATGAATCTCTTTTTCTCCGTCCTCGAGTAACGCTAGTAGCCCGATAGCTGGGTAATGCATCTGTTTTACTTTTACCTTTTCTTGCTTTAACAAATTCCATATATTTGTGCATTTTGCAACTAATAGTTCTTCCCTGACATCCTTCTTTAGTGAAAGAATATGACTCAAAAATTGAAGATCATTCCCTTTACGCAAACCAGCTGTCGCTAGTTTCTGATAAAGACGTTCCACTCGGTCCATAAGTGTTTCTACATGCTCTGATTGTCCTGCTAATAAAACTGCGAGCGGATAATCATTTGTACTTGTAAGAAAGAGGTGATCCTTTTTCATGCGTTTATATACTTGCATCGAACGCTGAATGTACGCGCCATGTTGTTCATCTTCTTCTGTTAAAAGTACAGCTGCTGCGAGATAAGTAAATATACTCCGGCTAAAGCCACCAGTGACCAATTGTTCATATAAATCTAAAAACGTCCGAAAAGCTTTCTTGTAATCTGTAAAGTGAATATCTAATGTTGCGGCCACTACAAAACGATGATAAGACTTTAAGTATGAAAACATCCCTACCTGATTTTTAATATAACTACTAATTTCTAAAAAACGTCCGAGATCAAACAATTTATCACTACTTGCATACATAGCAGCAATCATCATTCCTGTTCGAGAATCACTCGTTTTCCATTTTAGTTCTCCCTTTAACTGTACATATGTATGTTTATATTGCTCCAACTTTTGTTCTAATGTAATCATAGTATTCACCCCTATTTCTAGTTCTTCTCTATTATTATACGTATATTCCATATTTAGGAACACTATAATTAATAATCACACCATAAAAATCATGAAATTCATTCATCCTTATATATTGTTTTTTATCTTTCTTCATCAGCATCAAGATGATAATCCCTAATCCTTCAAAAAGTTATACAAAAAAGGTAGATAATAATTTATCTACCTTTTTTGTATATATTATTTAACATTACACCTGTATTGCTTGTTATATGCAATTAAGACTAAAGAGCTTTAATAATTCGTTCCATCGCCTTCATTTGCCCAAGATGATCCGCTTCATGATAAAGCATCATACCGTAAAGCTCCCCTACTGTTTCTAATCCTAGGAATGGTTCTGGAAGTTTATTTTCAAATACTTCTGCTGGCATTTCGTTAATACGCTTCGCTTGTTCTTTTAATTGAGCCGTTAACACTTCTAATGATGGCCCTTCTGTTTCCCATTTAGATGGTCGTGTACCATATCCAAACATACCTGGGTATTCAGTTGGTAATTGTTTAAATTCTCTTCCAAACATGAAAGTTTCTGCTGCCGTTAACACGTGACCAATATGCCAGCGAATTGTATTGTTAAAGCCATCCGGCTGCGTATCCGCAGTATTATCATCTAACGTTTCCATGAATTTCAGTAATGCTCCACGCGTTATTTCAAATTGTTTTAAACCAACTAGTCTATTCATTTTATCGCTCCCCTTTTTTATGTACAATTTATTATGAACTAAGAGTGTTCAACTTATTAAAGTTTCACCTTGTATAATCTATCAGAAACAATTAAGAAATACACCTAATATGCTTATTAAACATAATAAAAAGGTTCACTCCTCGTAAATATAGAATTACTTACTATGTAAATAAAAGAGGAGTGTACTTGTATGTTACATATTTTAAAACAACAATATAATCTGATTAGCTCTACAAGAGAAACTCTATTTTCGTTTTTTGAAGAAATCCTAGTAGAAAAATTACATAGCACTGTTCCGAATTTCGGAAGCGGTAGTATAATAAAGACGCATATTCATGTAGCCGATTGCTATCGATACTGGCTTGGATCATTCGCATTCAAGCAAAAAAGAGCAGATTTTTCATTTGCCAGCGATTATGAAGTTGAGCATGCAGATGTCGAAAAAGTTCGTACTAGATTTAAGTTAGTAGATGAGGTTGTACTACGTTTTTTAGATGAATATAATGACCGATGGCTCGAAAATATAGCAAATGAAGTTAAATGGCAAAAAGAACCTTGGAGCACAACTCCGCTCTGGCTTTTAACTCATACGGAGACACATGAGTTTCATCATAAAGGACAAATTGTATCAATGGCTAGGCACCTTGGATATACTCCTCCTGATACAGATCTTAGTTAATTCAATGGTCCATGATTACTGAAAAAATTAGAATGAATACAAATCGAGCATGTTTTGAAATCCAATCAAAACATGCTCTTAAAATATGCTATCTTACAATCTCCATATCCTCATCAATACCAAATAGTCTCCGCATAATTATAAGCATCACTATTCGGAATGGCATGTTTCCCCTGCGCTTGTGCCTTTCTTGGATCTAAGTCATATACCATTGGCGTATAGCATGATGTTTTCCCTTTATTTACAACACCATTTCCTCCAGCACTTCCGCAAGTGTATGCCTTTCCATCTGTTTTTCTAACAATCCTTGCATCAGCTTCGTTATTATAAACTGCTGGGCGGGTTACAGTAACTTTTGCCCATGCTGTCTTACAAGTCGTGCTAAATTTTAATTCTACATAAGAATTTGAATCAATCCACTTCTTTTCTTTCGTTACTGCGGATTGATCACAGCTGTTATAGTAAGGACTTTTCCCATCATATGAATGATTTTCTGCGTATGCTTTATCGCTATTAGTCGTGCTAAACATACTAGTTACAACGAGTAAAGATAGCAATAAACATGCACTCACCTTTTTTAATAGCTTCATATAATTTCACTCCTTTATTAATAACGTGCTGTTTTACCGTAACCGTTATTAAACGTAACCGCTTCAGCATCTGCTGTATATCCGAAATCTGCAGTTAAATCAAATACCATTCCTGTATACGTGCTCGTTTGACCTGTTTTTATTGTGCCGTTCCCCTGATTAGAAGTAACTGATTTTTGGAATACACCATTTTTATATTTATTTACAACTGCGTACGCATACACTCCTCCCGAAACAGCTGGTGCTGGTTGATCTAAAACAAGCTTAGACCATGCTGCATGACATTTATTACTGTAACGTAAATACACTGTCCCTACTTTTTTACTCCCTTCATAAACTGCTGTAGACTTTGCATTAAATCCATCTGCATCACACGTTGTACTTCCCCCGTATACTTTCGTTGTTGCTGGATTTTTTCCGTCATAATAACTACTTAAATCAGTAGCTGCCAATGTACTTCCTTGGAAACTAAATAATACACCTATACTTGCCCCACTTAACACGCATACTTTCATTAACTTTTTAAACATATTAAATTCCCCCCTCACAATAAGTACGTATACTAAAGACAATCTATCCCCTATGTAAGCCCTCCTTTCACGCTTCCTAGAGGCATCTTACAGAAACGAATAAACGTTGTAAATTCCCTTATGATTATTGGAATATACGAAGAATTTTACTTATCCTTGTAAGAAAAAAGTTGAGAAATACACATTTTATAGCATTCTTTATTTAAAACATAAAAGAACCGATACTTGTTATATTCAAGCATCGGTTCTTTATATAAAATTGCCATTTTTTCTTTTATATAAAATAAATATTTCTCCACTTAATCCGTTGTAAAAAACTCCCTCGTTACATCAATAAATTGCTGCAGTGGCGCTGTCATCCATTTATCTTTATGCCAAGCAATTTGTGTATAAATCGGAGGTATTGTTTCTTTTAACACTAACTCCTTTAACGTCCCTTCCCGTATATCTTTTTCTACTACTATTGCTGGCAAAACTGCTATACCTAAATCCGCAATGACACATTGTTTAATTGCCTCGACACTAACAAACTCAATCTTATTTGCTGGATATACGTCTTCCGCACGAAATAACTCTTCAAATAAAGTCCGATATGAGCACCCTAGTTCAGTTAACAAAAGTGTTTCACTCTCTAAATCTTTTATAGAAACGGAAGCCTGTTCGAGTAAACAATGCCCTGGAGCCGCTACTACTTTTAATTCTTCTTTCATAAGTGGATCCACATGCAAAGCATCTTCTGTTTTACATTCGTCCAAAATAAATGCAAGATCGACTTTCCCCTCCATCAATTGTTCCTTCGCATCTTTATTGGAATGCGCTGGTTTAAATATAAGCTTTATTTTGGGGAATTGTATTTTAAACCTCTTTAATATAGAAGGAAGCCTATATGTACATTGACTTTCTTGTGCACCAATTATTAACGTACCTGCTATTTCCTCATCATCTTTCACAGCCGTCTTCGCTTCGTTACTAAGTGCGATTATCTTGTCCGCATATAGTTGAAACTTCCTGCCCGCTTCAGTTAAGAAAAGACGTTTCCCTAACCTCTCAAATAGTGGTGTACCGAGCTCAGCCTCTAACGTTTTAATTTGTGCTGTAACACTCGATTGGGCAAAGTTTAATTTCTTTGCAGTTTGTGTAAAGTTCAAAGTTTCCGCGGCTATTTTAAATGTAATTAATTGTTTTATCTCCATTTATCATCCCTCTTTTCAATCGGTATTTCCGATTGATTTCATCGAAATAATCCTCTTTGTCTATCGATGTTTATATTGTATGATAAAGAGCATCGACAAACAATATAAATGGAGGTATTCCATATGAAAGCACTTTGTTTCGAACAGTTCGGAAATCCGGATGTACTACAATATAAAAAAATACATGATCCAATCATAAATTCAAATGAAATTCTTGTCCGCACGAAAGCAATCGGTTTAAACTTTGCTGATATTTATAGACGCCGCGGTGATTATCATCTCGCTGGTAACCCGCCATATATATTAGGTTATGAAGGGGCTGGTATTGTTGAAAAAGTAGGAGCTGACGTTACTACTATCAATCCTGGGGACCGTATTGCATTTGCTGACGTCCCATTTGCAAATGCAGAATTAGTTGCCGTTCCATCAGAAAAAGCCATCCTACTTCCGGATTCTATTTCTTTTGAAACAGCCGCTTCTGTCTTATTACAAGGTCTAACGGCACATTATTTAACGAAAGATAGCTATCAAATAAAACAAGGTGATACAGCTTTAGTCCACGCTGCGGCTGGTGGCGTTGGTCAACTTCTTATTCAAATGATTAAACTACAGGGCGGAACAGTAATTGGTCTTACGTCATCAACCGAAAAAAACAAAGTAGCCACGTTAGCTGGGGCTGATCATGTATTTTTATATACGGAAAAATGGCATTCAAAAGTACTTGAAATAACAAACGGCACTGGAGTAAATGTTGTATATGAATCAGTAGGTTCTACATTAGAGGAAAGTTTTAACGCTACTAAAATTGGCGGTACTGTCGTATTTTACGGAATGGCTGGTGGTAATCCTGCGCCAGTTGATCCGCGTATGCTTATGGATACTTCAAAAACTTTAACTGGTGGAGACCTTTGGAACGTGCTTACTACTTTTGAAGAACGTAAGCAGCGCTCTACTCAATTATTCGATTGGATCACTAGTGGAAAAGTAAACATCGCGAGTCCTACTACATTCGCCTTACAAGATGGTGCTCTTGCACATAAATTATTAGAGAGCAGAAAAAGTACTGGGAAGATTTTATTGATTCCATAATCGTTCATATTTAAAAAGGAAGCTAGGTTAAATTTTATCAAAACCTAAATTCAAAACAGTTAATAAATGAAAGGACATAACATATTTTATATAACTAATATGTTATGTCCTTTCTTCTTCAAATAACGAGCCCGTGTTGATTTGGAATAAATTTTGTGCTCCTTACTCACTTAAAACGCCCTTTAAGTGAATATGAATTTTTTATTTGTATATCGCTAGGAAATTATCATTTCACTTGTATATAAGACTACGTACTGATTTATGCTAAAAACGAGAATTCACTCCTATAACGACAGTAGTGAATTCTCGTCTCTAGCCACTTTCGGAGTAAGCCCAGCACCCGCAAAGATTTCACAGGTCTGAGTTGCCTGCATTTCACTCGTCTCTATTAAAAGATGTCCTCCCGGTGCTAGCCAGAGAAATGCTTCTTTTGCTACTCTTCGCTGAATGTCAAGTCCATCCTCTCCTCCGTCAAGCGCCACCTTTGGTTCATGTAGGCGAGCCTCCTGTGGGAGCAGCTTTATTGCCTTGGTAGGTACATAAGGTGCGTTTGCAACTAGGGTATTCACGCGGCCTTTAAGTGCTTGAGGCAAAGCTTTATACAAGTCACCTTCAAAAACATGCCCACCGAAATTTGTTACATTGCGGCTAGCACATCGTACTGCGACAGGATCAATGTCAACAGAATACAATTCAACTCGTCCTAAAGATGCCGCCAGAGCTGCACCCACAGCCCCTGACCCACAACATAGATCAACGACGATATCACCAAAACATGACAGAACTTCTGCCTGTTGAACAAGAAACTCTGTACGTTGACGAGGTACGAAAACACCTCGGTCCACTTCTATCCGCAATCCACAGAATGCTGCGTATCCAACAACATATTCAAGTGGTAAACCATCGACTCGCATTTCCACCATTTTCTTTAGGTCCTCTGTTGTTTGTGCCTCTGACATAAGTAACCGGGTTTCATCTTCTGCGAAAACACACCCTGCGCTCTGAAGCCTGTTAATGATACATTTTTTCGTTTTATTTTCCAAAAAGAAATTAAATTCTCTTCCTATTTATCTCACCACTTTTTCTTATTTATAACCCTGTATTCGTTAAAAATTGGAGATATCCTTTTCAACAAAATGGCCCTATTCAAAAAGATACACCCTTATCCAATTAAATGATCCAATTGTCGAACAAAGAAACAATCTACATAATAGATATATTCACCAGTATATCCCAACCTGATTTTATAATTAATATACTAAATAGGAAAAGGAAGCTAGATTTCTCTACCCTCCTTTTCTTATTTCTATATGATTTTTTTATATTTCCACACTTTCTTTCCCTTTTGCAACATAGCTCATATCTCCAACCGACTCGACTGTGTATGTTCCACCTTGATATACAATCTTCGTCACACTAGCATTTTCCACTCCAAGTTTTGTTTTACTACTATCTATCATTTCTATTAAGGCAGTAATCAAAAGCCCATGAACGACAACTAAAACGGTACCGTCTCCATTTGCAGCAGCTTCTTCACTAATTTTATCAATCTCTGTTTTTATACGAGTAGAAAATAATTCCCAATCTTCCGCTTGTTTCGTAGGGTCTGCTGCTCTAATAAGATTAATTACTTCTTGAATAGAAAGCTTCATAAGTTCTTCTGGTGCTGCAACACCCGCAGCTTTTCCAACCGCATCCCACATATTTTCAAGTTTTTCACCTTCAAAAATACCAAAATTTAATTCTCGCAAATTTTTTCTTTTCTCAAGTTTCAATTTTGATTGCTCACTATATTTTAATACTAAATTAGCAGTTTCAATCGCTCGGCCGCTATCGCTACTATACACATTCGTAAAATGAACATCTTTTAATCCTGTTCCTAAATTTGAGGCAACTTCCACACCTTTTTCTACTAACGGAGAGTCTGCCCAACCTTGCGCGCGATGGTTCGTATTTAATATTGTTTTACCATGTCTTGTAACATATAACGTAACTACATTCTCATTGCTATTTGTTTCTCGCTTATTCATTCTATTCTCTCCCTTTACGTTTCTATATCAATTTTACCACCTCAATTATTCATTGAGCAAAATATACGTCAGTAGATCTGCTGAATAAAAAAAGCTATCTTTCTGTATATCTCTACAAAAAGATAGCATCTTTTATGATTACATTTCTTAGCCAATACTTCTACTCAGCAAAAGCACTCGAATATTGTACAATTCCTTCTACACCTTGAAGAGTGTTCTCTCTTAGCTCCATCACCATAAACACTTCATCTGGCACTTCAAATGGCGCTTTTATATTCCACTGACTTGCGCGTTCAAAACCGAATTTCGGATAGTACTCTGGATGCCCTAATACTACAACTGACCCGTATCCTAATTCTTTCGCTTTTTCTAAAGCAGCCGTGATAAGTTTTCCACCAATTCCTTTCTTCTGATGGCTTGGTGCTATTGACACTGGTGCAAGTGCTAATGAATCTACAGTAGTCCCACCTTGTTCTATTGTAATTTTCGATAACATAATGTGACCGACTATTTCCTTATCTACTCTGCAACGATGGATAACTCCGGAATAAATGCGTCACATTCTCTAATACGTTTTACAAGTTCATGCTCTTTTTTATCACTAAATTCTTCATTTAAAAATGCCTCTTTTACAACTTCTTCTGTCTTTCTATAATCATTTTTTTGTTCTTGTCTAATCGTTACCATTCTATATTATCCTCTATTCTTTCTTATTTCTTTTTGGATTTTACGAAGTGCTTTTTTCGATCCACGCTCTATATCATGTTGCATTTTTCTTTCTTTATAATCAACAAATAGTGTACTTAAATCGTACCCTTCTGGATATAATTCTTTCGCTGCTACCTCTAAAGTAATGCGTTTTACATTCACTTCAACGAATTCACCATTATAATATACAACGACGTTATAGAAATTATCTTTTTCCTTATAAAGGATACCAAAATCATCATAATCCAATAAATTCACACGGTCGCCGACTTTGTACTCATAATGAGATTCTCTTTTCGCTTGCACAAATTTCGGTTTTCTAATTTTACTTTCATTCACTTTTTCTATAGCGTATTCTTTATTTCCCATATACTCTTTCGCTCTTTGCAGTACATGTTCTTTTACGTTCATTTTATTCGCAATCCAAAGCGCATTACTTTCACCTGATTTACCGATAACTAATTTATAAAGTGGCTCTAGTGTTTCACTATTAAATTGCATTGCTGCGTTCATAAAATCACCATGCATTTCTGAAAAGCGTTTAATTTCACCGTAATGCGTACTCGCAATTGTAATACATCCCGCAAGGTAAAATTCTTCTAAAATAGATATCGCAAGCGCCGCACCTTCATTCGGTTCTGTACCGCTCCCTATTTCGTCAAATAGTAGTAACGTATTATTATTTGACATCCTCATAATTTCAGACAGATTTTTCATATGAGATGAAAAAGTGCTTAGTGCATTTTCGATACTTTGATTATCACCAATGTCTACAAATACATTTTCGAAAATAGCAATTTCCGTTTCTTTATCTCCCGCAATATGAAAGCCTGACATTGTCGCTAATGTTAATAGTCCGATTGTTTTTAACACAATTGTTTTGCCGCCTGCATTTGGTCCTGTAATAATTAAACTACGGTACTCTTGACCAATTTCAAAGTTTAACGGTACAACTTGCCCCGTTAAAAGCGGATGCTTACAATTCATTAAATGAATGTTTCCGTGATCGTTTAGCTTCGGTTCTATTCCATCGATTGATTTACTAAACTTCGCTTTCGCAAATACCATGTCATATTGACTTATCAGTTCCATATTAATTTTTATACTATAAATATTTTCTACTACCATTCCTGATAGTGTCGCTAATATTTGATACTCTTCCATTGCTTCTTCTGCTTTCAAACTTGCTAGTTCCACATTTAGCTTTGTAACCGTATGTGGTTCTATAAATACAGTAGAACCTTTTGCAGAAGCTTCAACAATACTCCCAGCAACTTGATTTTTATAGGAAGATTTAATTGGAATCGTATAACGGTCATCCTTTTTACTAATAAAGAATTCCTGAATAAATTTCTTATTTGCACTACTATTTAAAAACTTCGTTAAACGCTCTTTTATTTTTCCATCTACAGAATCGATATTATTTCGAATTCGTTTTAACTCTTTACTTGCAGCTGCATCAATACTATTTCCTTTAATTGAAAAGTTAATTTCCTCTTCAATGCTTTTATATTCAGTCATTGAATTTGCATAGGAAGCTAATACTGGTGCAAAAAATTCTTTATCTAACATAAACTTTTTAATCTTTCTACATCCACGTAAAAAGTCTGAAACACTTACTAATTCCTCTGGATCTAAAATCATCCCTTTTTCTAATTTTTGAATTGTACTCGCGATATTTGAAATTCCGAAAAAAGGCACATGTCCTTCTGCATCTAATATAGTCCTTGCTTCTGTCGTTTCATTTAAACGATTTCTCACTACTTTTATACTTGTACTCGGCTCTAATTTATTTAATAATTCCTTACCTAATCCACTTACACAATAAGATTTCACTATTTCCTTTAATTCGTTATATTGTAACTTTTCAAAAGTCATCGTATTCATTTTGTTTCTCCTCACTATGATTGATGTTTATCATAAATGAAGATACCTACTCATTAGATCCCAATGAGTTTTACATTATTCAATTACCATTTTTATACATTTAAAACGTATACAAAAAAGCTGCGGGGATACCGCAGCTTTTACATTTACAAGGCATGTGTAATAACATATGAGGAAATAAACCATAAAAAACGAATGGCAATCCTCTCATTACACGCTTTATAAAGTATTGTAGGTATCTTCATAGGTTTCGAAATAAACGCATGACAAAATTAGGGGTATGATATACATAAAAATCCCCTGGTCTTATCCGATTTATTTCATTAAATTTTTCCTATTTAATACCTACCGCACTCACAAAAAGCACCTCTCATTAATTTATATTTTATGGTCATTGAAATCTAATTTATTGAAATCATCATACTATATGTTTTGCAAGAAGTAAAGGTGTCATACTTTTATAACTATACAGAATGTAAAAAGAAGAGGAAACTTATATTTCAGTCTACCTCTTCTTTTTCATCACCAATTTACTGTTGAACATATATAGAAACAGAGCCTCCACTTACATGGAATTGCCCCGATCCATCTTTATTAATTGTTACAGTATTTGTTTGATTACCCGTAATATCGTACCATACTTCCCCAGCGTTATTCTTTCCAACATCCATCCACTTTGATCCTCCTGGTCCATCGGAGATTAATGCCGCTAAACCAGACTTAGCATGTACACTATCTCCTTCTCTTGTCCAGCCAATCACATCTGGATGGTCTAAATAATCACGCTGCGTACCATATGCAAAGTTTTTTCGTGCCGTCAAAATTGGATCAATTTTATCTTTTAACGCTGGAATTTCATAACTACTATTTCCGCTTGTCCCATAGTAATCACCATAAAAAACTGAAGGATAGCCCTCTGCACGAGTTAAAATAAATGCATATGCCAGCGGCTTAAACCACGGACTTACTACAGATTCCAATGATTGCCCAGGTTGAGAATCATGATTCTCAACGAGAGTAACTGCGAGTGCAGGATGATTTTTCATTACTGTTCCATTTAAAATATTTCTCATATCATAATTCCCATTTCCTGTTGAAGCATAATGAAAATTGTAATGAAGCGGTGCATCAAATACAGATTGATTATAATTGACTTTCGCCAAATAATTGTTTAAAGTCTGGATATCATTTTGCCAATATTCAGCCACCGTAAACATTTCTTTCCCCGTTTGCTGTCTGACATGATTTACCCAATCGCGTAAATATTCATGATCAATATGTTTAACAGCATCTAAACGAAATCCATCTAAATTTAATTCATTCGCATACCACGTTCCCCAACTTTTCATTTCATTCGCAACATCTGGATGATCAAAATCAAGATCTGCATACATCAAATAATCATAATTTCCATTTTCGCTAGACACTTCCCAGTCCCACGCTTTACCTATACCCCTAAATTTATAAATTCGGTTTAATTTCCTTCCTTCATCCCAATCCGTTCCGTCAAAATGATACCATTTCCATTTGAAATTAGAATAAGCATCTCTGCGCCCTGGAAAGTTAAAACCCGTCCACGCACTAATTTCATAATCACCTGATACTTCAATATTTCGATTGTTACGGTCTACCTCAACAGCTGTTACGGTTTCAGTATAATCAGCCCCACCTTTATGATTCATAACTACATCACCGTATACGTCGATGTTTTGCTTATGTAAAGCGTCAATTGCAGATTTCAACTGTGCCTTTGTCCCATATTTCGTCCGCACCGTTCCTTTTTGATTGAACTCCCCTAAATCGTATAAATCATAGGCCCCATACCCTACATCATTTTGCGAAGTCCCTTTATATGCAGGTGGTATCCATACAGATGTGATTCCCTTATGAGCTAAACTTTCAGCATCATAACGCAAACGATTCCAATGATTCCCATCATTCGGAGCGTACCACTCAAAATACTGCATTAATGTTCCATTATTTATCGTTGCTGCTTCCGCCTTATTCCTCCCATATATATTAGGAAAAAGCAAAATAAATAATAAACAGACTACCGTAATCCTTTTCAACATATTTACACCATCCCCTTTAAGAAAACGTTTGCATAACTCATTAAAATTATTATAATATTCGTTCTACAGTTAGTAAAGTAACAATCTTTTAATCTCTCACATTATTTTTCAAAATATGAATTTAACTATTCCACAAGTACCCCCACATAGTTTAAAATTCACATCGTATTCAAAATTGTATACAATTTATCTATAAAAGTATGACGGAGGGATTTCTATGACAGACTTTCAAAAACAATTTTTCGCACGTTTACATATAGAAGAAAAAGAAACCATATCATTTGAAGATTTATCTCAACTTATGTATGGAATGGCGCAAACTGTTCCATTTGAAAATTTAAATGTTCTCGAAAATAACTTTAAAGAAATATCAAAAGAGAATTTAAAAGAAAAAATTTTAGTAAACAACCGTGGCGGTCTTTGTTATGAACTAAATCCTACTATGTATTACTTTCTTAAAGACTTTGGATTGGATGTTTATTTAGTTTCAGGAACAGTTTACAATGCTGCGAACTCTATATGGGCTGTCGATTCCGGACATATCGCAACTGTTTTAAAACATCATCATGAACTTTATTTAATTGAAGTGGGGTTCGGATCATACTTACCTCTTGCACCTGTTCCTTTCTCAGGTGAAGTCGTTCACTCAGTAACAGGAGATTATCGTATTCGCAAAGAAACAACTGAAAAAGGAAATTACATTTTAGAAATGCGTAAAAACAATGAGTTTCTAGATCAATCTTCTGCTGATGATTGGACATTAGGCTATGCATTTTATATAGAAGAAGTGGATGAAACGAAAGCGAATACAGCACAAAAAATCATCGTTGAACATGAGGGCTCACCATTTAACAAAGTACCTCTTATTGTAAAACTTACACATGACGGACACGTTTCTTTAACAAAAGATCGTCTTACAATAACAAAGGACGGTACAAAATCTAAAGAAGAAGTTACAGACGAGCAATATACAAACCTTTTACATTCGAAGTTCGGAATTACACTATAACTGTTTAAGCCTTGCTATTTACAGCAAGGCTTTTCAATTTTCAGCAGGGATTTTTTGCAATTTGTTGTATTTCATAGTTATATAGGAATATGACTACACGTTTAGAAAGGAAATGATTATGACAGAACTTAAAGATCGATTACAAGTACCCGATAATGAAAAATGGAAGTTAACAGATATTTACGATACGATTGATGATTGGGAAAATGATTATAAAAAAATAGAAATGTTAACAATTGAACTAAAAGAATTTAATGGAGATATTCACGATGGCAATCGTTTATTAGCTTATTTAACAAAGAGTGAAGAAATATCTAGCATATTATCTTTAATGTTCGCTTATGCGCGATTACAATCTGATCTTGATACACGCGATACTGACGCCCAATCCCTTGTCGATAAAGTATCACAATTACATGTAAAGGTAAGCGCAGCGAAATCATTCTTCTCCCCATTCTTACTTAGCGTAGAAGAAAACACTTTACACTCTTACATAGAAGAAACGGAAGGGTTACTATACTATAAAGAAGACTTATTTGAATTATACCGTTATAAAAAACACGTATTGAATACGGATCAAGAAGAAATTTTATCCCAAATGGGTGAAGCACTTTCCTCTCCGCAACATACATTTGGTATGCTAAATAATGCAGATATATCATTTGGTGAAGTGACGAATGATGATGGAAAGAAAGTGAACTTAACACGTGGAATGTATTCGAAGTTAATAGAAGATGAGAATCGTGAGAAACGTAAAGAAGCTTATAAGGCATATTACAAACCGTATGTTCAGTTAAAGAACTCAATCGCTTCTACATTATCTTCTGCTATTAAAAATAATGTTACTGTTTCAAAGCTAAGAAAATATCCATCAGCTTTAGAGAAATCATTATTTGGCGATATGGTTCCGAAAGAGGTATATGAAAACCTAATTGATACAACGAAAAAAAACATTCAAACATTACATACATACAATGAAATTCGTAAAGAAAAATTAAATGTAGACGAACTAAGACAATACGACTTAAGCGTCGATTTAGTACAAGGTGTAAAACAAGACATTCCATATGACGAAGCGTTTGATACTATGATTGCATCACTTGCTCCTTTAGGAGAAGAGTATATTGAAACATTAAAAGGTTTTAAAGATAAACGATATATAGATGTGAGAGAAACGCCTGGAAAACGTTCGGGTGCTTATAACTTTGGGGTATATGGCGTTCACCCATTCATTCTTTTAAATCATCACGATGATCTAAATAGCCTTTTCACACTTACTCATGAGTGTGGTCACGGTATGCATACGCATTATTCACACGGATACCAACCAAGAATTTCTGCACACTATTCCATTTTTGTTGCAGAAGTCGCCTCTACAGTAAATGAAGTGTTATTAATTCACTACTTATTAAAAGAAGCGAAAGAAACGAACGTACGTAATCATTTAATTAACTACTTTATCGATAGCTTTAAAGGTACTTTCTTTACACAAATCATGTTTGCAGAATTTGAAAAAATCACACATGAAATGGCCGAACAAGGTAAACCATTAAACGCCCAAGTCTTTAGCGAAATTTATGAAAAGCTATTTAGAGAATATAACGGTGATTCACTTGTATTTGATGAAGAAGTAAAATATGGATGGTCTAGAATCCCTCATTTCTATCGTCCATTTTACGTGTACAAATACGCAACTGGATTCGCCTCTGCCATTCAAATTGCCGATAAATTATTAAGCGGTGATCCAAATGCACAAAAAAACTATATCGAATTCCTTAAAGGCGGAAGTTCTGACTATCCATTAAACCTACTGAAAAAAGCTGGTGTTGATTTAACTACGCCAGAACCGATTGAAAGTGCATTAAATCGCTTTACTCAACTTGTTGAAGAGTTTTCAGCATTATAAAAAAAGCATGCAGAGTATATACTCTGCATGCTTTTTTCATTCGAATCACTTTATTCTACATGTTGCTGCGTCACACAATGAATCATACCACCATACGCATACAGTGCATTTACATGAATACCAACGATTCTTCTTCCTGGAAACTGCCCTTCAATGATTTGCAGTCCTAACTTATCATGTTCATCACCGTATATAGGAACCAATACAACTTCATTTCCAATATAGAAATTCAAATACGAACCTTTACAGTCTGCCTCTTTTACCACTTTTCTTGTTACTGGTACTGGGATGAGTTGAAATGGACTTCCATCTATATTTCTCGCTTGTCGCAATTCTTGATAATGCTTTTCTTGCGCATCCAAAAGGTACGCCTCTCCTTCCCCGAAAGGATCATATTCATAAAGAATCGTATTTTCATTTACAAAACGTGCTGCCCCATCAATATGATAATCCGTATCTTCATCATAATTATCTTCACCACGAATACCAGTTATCCATATAAAATTCGTTACCCCTAAATACTTCGTTAACTCCATTTCAATCTCTTCCTGACTTAGTGTAGGATTTCGATTTTCATTTGTAATAGAAGTTTTTGCCGCCATTAAGGTCCCGTTTCCGTTTATCTCTATTCCTCCACCTTCTAGACAAACACTTGCTGCAACTTTTGGGATGCTATACGTTTCACTTATTTCGTCCGGAATAACAGCATCATTTTCATACGGATATTTATCCCCCCAACCATTAAAAATCCAGTGCGTTAAGCAGAGATTTTCTTCCTTATCTTTTACAAATATCGGTCCATTATCTCTTATCCATATATCATCAGTTTCTTGAACTAAAAAATCAATTTTATCCATATTTACGTTCTCTTCAATTAGCTTCGATTGGACATGTGTTTTTTCTTCTTCATCATATACAACAATATGCACATTCTCTCCGTAATGAAGCTCCTTCGCCATCGTTACCCAAATATCATCTAACTTAGCTCTGTAACCTTCACCTCTATGCGTTTTATCATGAGGCCATTGGAGCCATGTCCCCTCATGTTTCTCCCATTCTGCAGGCATATAAAACAAACTATTTTCTATATTTCTCATACATGTTCACCCCTTCTCTAAATGTAAGTCCAGTCTATACTTTGACATCGTGTTAAGGTCAACAACAATATATTCATTTGCTTGTAACTACTTCATAACGTTACTCTTTATTCTCCCTTGTGATACACTACTTCTCCTTGTAAAACTGTCATTAATACTTTCACACTCGGAATCTTATCGACACTCATTTTAGTAATATCCTCATTTAGTATTACGATATCAGCCGATTTTCCTACTTCAATTGAGCCAGTAATCTTATCAAGTCCTAGTGCCTTAGCTGGCTTAATTGTATAAGCATCAATAGCAGCCTGTACATTAGACAAGCCTTTCTCATCAATACTTAATGCGTTCGAAATCGTCACAAGTGGATTCAATTCATTTACATCCCAATCACTACTAAGTGATACATTTGCACCTGTTTTCCAAATTTGTCCTAACGGCATAATTCGTTTCATTTGCTGGGCTGTAAAATACGTACTTGCCCAGCTTTGTTTAGGATCTTCCGCAAAATCATGACCGACTTGAAAATCAGCGCTAACTCCTAAATGAGCAAAACGCTTCATATCACTATCTTCTACCATTTCCACGCGCGTAAGCGTATACGGCTGTTTTGCCCCTTCTTTTTTCGCTGCTTCAATTGCATTTAAACTCTCTCTTACTCCACTATCTCCAATTGTGTGAATAAGTGCACCGTAACCAAGTTTATTAAGTTCAGTTAACCACCATTTCATTTTTTCTTCTGGAATATAGTTCAAACCATACGGGGTTCCTTTAAACCACTCAAATTTATATTTTTCAAGCGTTTTCGCTGTACTGTTAATACTAATTCCATCACTATACATCTTCACTTGATTAATAAGCATGCGTGATGACAAATCATCTCGCTTAATCTTTTGGAAATACTCGATTTGTTCTGCTTCATTTAAGTTCGGATACACCCACGGACGAAGTACTACCCGTGACGTTAACTTTTTCTCATCATTTACTTTATTCCAAACATCTAACCAGCCTCGTTTCCAATAGAGACGTCCATCCCCCACTGTAGTAATACCATTCTTCGCAACTTCATCTAAGCCGTCCAGCAAACCTTCATAATTTTTTTCGAACAAATTCGGTTGGGCATTCCATGCTTTTTCCATTACGATATCTCCAGCTGTATCATAAAGAATACCAAACGGTTCTCCTGTTTCTGGATCCCGAATAATTCTTCCACCTTGTGGATCTTTCGTATCTTTATTTATCCCAGCCAACTCCAATGCTTTCGAGTTAACCCATACAGAATGAGAGGTTCTTTCCATAATTATTACTGGGTTATTAGGAAATAGCTCATCAAGAACTTGTAATGGCGTTTGTTGTTCTGACTTTTCATCCATATTTTTTAACAGCTCTTCCAAACTAAATCCTGTTCCACTTATCCATTCCCCATCTTTCACATCTTTTTTACAAGCATTTA
This sequence comes from Bacillus sp. EKM202B, assembly GCF_011066025.1. Classification (NCBI taxonomy): domain Bacteria; kingdom Bacillati; phylum Bacillota; class Bacilli; order Caryophanales; family Bacillaceae; genus Bacillus; species Bacillus sp. EKM202B. The sequence goes on from NZ_JAAMNK010000004.1 coordinate 22,209, forward strand.
AATACGAGCGTTGTTCTTGCAACGCAGCATCTGGTGAGACACTACAATTCCCTGCTGCTGGTGATTTCGCTTCAAAAATATGATTATGATTATCCACAAAACCAGGAAGAAGTTGACGTCCTTGTAGATTTATCACTTTCGTATCTTTATTAATCAATTTTTCTACATCCTTATTTGAACCGACAAAAGTAATTTTCCCATCTTTAATCTCTATAGCTTCTGCCATTTCTTGCTTTTCATTAGAAGTGTAAATTGTACCATTTTTAAACACTACATTTTTGGGCAACTGACTAGGTAGAGCAGAGCTACCATTCTCACCTTCTCCTACTTCAGGCGTACACGCTGAAATCCATACCATACTTAGAATCAAACAAATAATCATGATTTTTCTTTTCATATTCTTTCTCCTTTTTATTATGATAAAATGAAACTTTAATCAGTGGTGGACTCCATCCCTCACTAATTATTTGCCCACATCCATCAGGCTTTTACGGACAGCCTGACTCCCAAAAAATAGCGTGATAAATTGCTTTCGTATATAGAATAAGGATTGACATAATGTTAATGTCAATCCTTATTCTCATTCTATTTTCGTAACTAAAAAACAAATTTGTGTCACATACTCTTCTGTTAAACAATCACATTCTGGTCCCTTTATATAGACTTCATATGGATGACTCTCTAGTATATAGCCATTCCTTTCAACCCACTCTTCTAACGCCATATAAGCATAACCTATATAGTCATAGCTGCCATAATGCAAAGTGGTAACAATTTGATGCTGCTTTAACCTTTTTATGTCGCACTCTTGTAATACACCTTTATTATCTTCATCCATAATCGGAATTCTTAATTCTATATGGCTGCGATTTGGAATATACTCTTCATCATAAAAAACTGTAGATGGAGAACCGACTATTTGAAAGCTATTTTTTTGTACTTGTTCATATAAGTCATAAAAATAATCATCCATATCGTCTATATCTATTTGTAACTTTTGAGCAATTACTGTTATTTCATTTCTCATTCCAATTAATACATCGTAACTTCTATGGCGAGCAATATTTAGACCTTTATTCATATTTAGTATTTCATTCATTTCTGAAATAACCTGTAAATTTTGTTTCACTTCATGAGATAACTCCATAATTTGAGATTGCATATGTTCAACAAACGAATCTTGATCTGCTGACTGGAGAATGATTTTAATTTTTGGTAAAGGAAACTTGTACTCCCTCAGCTTTTTAATTTTTAACGCTACTTCCAGCTGCCCTTGTTCATAATATCTATATCCATTTACCGGATTCACATATGCTGGTTTTAATATCTCTTCTTTGTCATAATGCCTTAGCATCCGTGTACTCATTTTACAAATTCGTGAAAATTCAGTAATTGTATACATATAAATACCCCTTGAATACATTTTCTTATAAACTTATTCATCCCGATTGGTATGGGCTAATAATTAGAGGGGATGGCCTCCTCTAATTAAAGTTTCACCCTATTAAAACCAATCAAAAATTTTTCTAATTGAAGAACTTTCACCCTGATTGCTCAATCTTTTCATTTTTGAAGGCAATAAATGACTCGGACAATACCACGTTAAACAATTCATTGCACCTCCCATAGTCGATATTTCTCCTACATGAATTTGAATGACTTGTTTTTCCGTATGCTGTTGAATATATCGTAAAACTTCCCCGTCTTTTGCTAATCCAAACTTAGGAACATAAAGGGCGTCACATGTTTCTAACATATTTATATATAAACCTTTTGCCGATGCAATTTCTTGATCATATTGCCCTTTCTCTGTATATGACGAAGGAACAACGATAAATTCAGCTTCTGGCATTTGCTCTTGAATAATCTCTTGCACATGATATCTAAATTCATTATCACCTAGAAAATCACTAATAAACATTGTGTGTTCATCAATAAATTTAACCATTCCGTCCGCGTGCGCAAGTACATCTCCTTCTTCAGCAGGAATAATAATAACCCGGCTTACATCTAAATCCCACTCTAATTGCTCAATTATTTCCTCTTCCGTCCAATCATCGTTGTCATCAAATATGCGTTCTGTTAATATAACAGTATCTTTTTTATTCCAAATAAGATTGCCACCATCCAATATTAATGGTGATTTCACATACTCAAATTCATTTTTCTTCAACCATTTATTAAATTGTTGATCTAAATATCGCCCTTGATCCTCTGGTAAATAGTTTGGGTAATATTTAAATTTAACAAGATGATTCGTTATAAGTGGCGCAACATCTCTTAGCCAAATATCATCATACTCAAAGAAGTTTGTATGAAAGTCTTGCTCTTCAACAGATAAAGATATAAGTTGATCGGTAAATGATTTTTTTTCATTTAAGTATTCATTAAAGTAAATAATGTCTTCATACAATGGTTGATAATATTCATTCGATTCGTCTGGTATTGCAGTAAAAATAATGCCACTATGTTTTTGTTCCATTTTATTTACCTCGCTTTTTAATAATGATTACATAACTGATTTCAATCAGCCAACTATTCCCCAATCCATTTCTCTTTTCATTACAATTTTTGAAACGTGCACATTTCATGAATGGATTATAGCACGGAGAAATATTATATATTTATATAAAAAATATATAGCTGTCGTTAAGCCGTAAAGTAACTCTTGACAAGATTTGAAAATAACGCTTTTCATACAACATTAAAAATATAATCATCATACCCAATGAATGATTAGCTGATTTTTCTATCAAGATTCATATCCATTACTTCGAGCAAACCGTTTTGATTACATAAATCTAATACATGTGTTTCTACTCCTATACAAATCCCTTCTAATGGAAGATCGTTTGGGTCCTGGCCAAATGGATCTTCAATTTCAACCCCTATTGCTTCAATCCCTATAAATGCAAAACTTATAAACGTAGTTGCAAGTACTGTAAACCATCCAAGACTATCAACAAGCCCGATCGGTAAAGTCCCGCAAAATATGAGCAGTAAAATTTCAATATGAGCAAAATATGCAAATGGGATAGGCGTTGTTTTAATACGATCACATCCACCCACAGCCGTAAGCAAATTATTCAAATCAGCTTCCATATTAATTATTACATTTGGATGAATTCGACCCGTTTTTAAACCTTTTGATAGTATAGTTTTTAACATAAAAGCTATACTAATTGGTAAATGAATAGACTCCGCCAATATTTCCTTTTCCTTCTCGGAACAAATATTAAGCAATGCTTTTATTTCAGTTAGATCTTTATCGTCTCTCAAATGCCCTTTCGCTATCTTAGGAAAAGCAATTAATAAATGTAAAAATTTTAGCTTTTCCTGATCCGTCTTTTTCTCTTCAGACTCCCAATGACATAAAAAACTAACTGCTAAGTTTCTAGTAGAATCACCAATCGTGCCAAATAACTTTCTACCTTCCCAGTACCGATCATAGGCAGTGTTCGTACGAAAAACTAACAGTAGACCTAAAGCTCCTCCAACAATTACCCAAGGAGTTTGATTAATTTTTATTTCTGCATAATAGTAATTAATCACAGTGATTACTGTTGAAATGCACATATATAATAAAATTTGTGGGAAAATATCTCTTATAACTGTTCCCTTTAATGTAAATATTCGATGTAAACTATTTTGATTATTGTAATGTACCATATTTACAAAAGCCTCTTCTCTTTTTAACTTTTTATCCTTAAAAATTACGAAAGTATACAATTAAATAGTAGAATCATAAACCCTATCATTACGAAACTGGTGAAAATTATTTCTTTCAATACTCTTACTCCTTTTTGAGCCAAAAGATATACCACTTTTAAAATTTAAACAACAAATGTTCACTATTCTAAATCACGACGCATTATTTTAGAGTTCGCAATGAATAAAGCACTAATTAATACAAGAATCGCGCAGGCGTATAACAATATATCTATTGGACTATCATGATTTATAATAATGAGACGAACGATAGCTGTTATACCTATATATATAAAATATCGTAATGGAAAATGAAAATTCATTTGAAAATACTTTATAATCATTACGATGAATTCAAAATATAAAAAGAATACGACGATACTATCGATCAAATGATAACTAGATTCCTCACCATTTAATTTCAGTTCTTGTATAAATTGAATGACTTCTTTCACAAGAAACACACTTAGAACAACCCCTAAACAAATCAAAGCTACATTTAAAATGTACTGTAGAACGATAGGGAAAAACGAAAATACTATTTTTAAGTTCTTTAACACAAACATTTTCTCCTTTTCCATATAAAGTGAAACTTTAATCAGTAGGGGGGGTGTTCACCCCCTACTGATTATTAGCCCACACTAATCGGGCGTTTATGGACAGCCCGACTCCCACCTAACTTCTTTTTTCGAGTCGAGTTTTAAGGTGAGAGTCTTACTACCCGCAAATAGCGGGATAAAACGAAAAGCGACAATACACTATACTCCGATTATCATTATATTAAAACGTTTTATTTTTACGAATAATAAAGCATGACAAAATAGGTAAAGATAGTATTTCATCTATTTTGTCTATACAGCAGTATAACGAAACTCCAAACGACTATTTCAATTGAATTGGTTGTTGTTGTGTCACACAATGAATCATACCGCCATTTTTATAAAGCTCTCTCACATCAATACCTACTACTTTACGATCCGGGTATAACTTCTGAATCGCGTCGTTTGCGATTTTATCATTTGGATCATTATAATTAGGCACCAATACCACTTTATTCCCAATATAATAATTGATATATGATCCCTTATAATCAAGAGTTTTCCCATTTTCTAAAGCAACCTTGTCTTTACTAAGTGGTAAGTATTCATACTTATACTTATTTCCTGAAGCATTTTTTGCATCTAACAATGTATCCATATCTTTGTTAGACAAACCCCATTCGGCTAGGTCGTCTTCTTTCATCGTTACAATAGTAGATTTATTATGGAATTTAGCAAATCCATCAATATGAAAGTCCGTAATATCTAAATTAGGTACTCCATCTAACCAAATAATGTTTGACACCCCAAGGTCACTTATATATTTTTCAATTTCCTTTTCCGATAAATCAGGATTTCTATTTTTATTCGTTACAGAACTTCGAGTTAATAAAGCAGTCCCATTGCTATCTAATTCAATTGCGCCACCTTCAAGGACAAATTTCCCCCAATCAATTCTTTCAATCCCTAATTGCTTACTAACGTTCTCACGAATACGAGCATCATTTTTGTAAGGTGTTTTATTCCCCCAACCATTAAATGCTGGATCTAATATTTTTAGATTTTTATCATTGTCATAAACAAAAATTGGTCCACTATCTCTTGCCCATACATCATCCGTAGGTGCTATAATGAAATCAATCTTCTCCATATTTAGCCCTTCATCTGTTAAAAGCTTATTGATTCTCTCTTTTTCTTCCTGGTCATATGCAACAATGTGGACTTTTTCACCCGTAGTTAAAGCACTTGCCATCTTAACCCAAATAGGTTCAACTTCTTTTTGATACTCTTGACCATATGTGTATTCATGTGGCCATTGTAGCCATGTACCTTCATGTTTATCTGTTTCATCCGGCATCGTGTATTTTCCAATCTTTTTCTGTACCTCTACCTTCTCATTCTCTTTCCCTTTTGCATTTTCATTTCCACCTTCATAAGAACATCCACTTATAATCGTTGTAGCTAATGTAGCTATCAAACAAAACTTCACTACTTTTTTCATTTTCTGCCCCTCCTGTTCTTGTCTTCAATAATGTAAAGCTTCACATAGTGTGAAGCTCAAGCTTTTTCATCGATGTAAAAATTACCAATTATTCTCCCACGTGATAATCGTAAAATCCCAATAAAAATAGAGGGCATTCACAAAGTAACCCCCTCTATTTAACATTACTATTTTTTAACTTCCTTCATAAATTTATTCTAATCTTACTCCCTTCTCATACTTGCTTGTTCACTAAATAAAACATTATTAAATAAAAAAATCGGTATTGATCATTTCATATCAATACCGATTTTTAAACATTTATTTTTCTTCTATTAAATCATTCGCCATTTTTCTAAACTCTTGATTAAACGTATCATTCATACCATTCTGTACGTTAGAGAATAATATAACAAACGTTCGTTTATCCCAGTTAAAATTATTAAATGTGTTCCAACCAGCTAATACCCCATGATTATGATAATAGTCTGGGTAAATATAGAAACTAAATCCATATTTTCTTGCAGGTGATACAGTAAACATATCAGATAAGCCTTGCTTAGAAAGCAATTTCCCATCCATAATAGCCTCATCTAATTTTTTCATATCTTCAACAGTCGTATACATTTCACCACAACCATATAGCCAGTTCATTTTTAAGCGAGGCGCATCTATTAATTCATTATCTTTTTTCGTATAACCTTCTGCTAAGAAAATATCTTCCGGTAGAGTTGCCCCCATTCCAGATTCATGCATTCCAACAGGATTAAAAATATTTTCTTTCACATATTCAGCAAGCGGTTTATTCGTAAGCTTTTCGACAATATACGCTAACACCATATAATTATAATCTGTATATTTCCATCCTGTCCCTGCAGGAAATTGTAACGTTTGCGCACCAATCCACGTTACTAACTTTAAACGTGACGCTGCATCAACACTCCCTTGCCCCTGTTCTGGTAACCCGGACGTATGTGTTAACAAATTTCGTAACGTAATGTTTTTATCTGCCGGAAACGATGGAATATACTTATTGACATTGTCTTCAATATTTAATTTCCCTTTTTCTCTTAGTTGCATAATAGATATCGCAACGACTGTTTTCGTAATGGAACCGATACGATACTTCGTTCTTGGCGTTGTTAACATTTTATCTTTCACATTCGCATAGCCGTAACCTTTTCGTAAAATCACATGACCTTTGCTAGCTACTAGAACACTCCCATTAAACCCTTTATCTTTTAAATATTGATCTAGTTTTCCCGCTGCACTTTCATAGCGTTTTTTCTCGTTTATACTAACTTCTTGCTGCTCGTCCTTTTGCTTATCAATTATATTCGAAAATGCCTTTATATCATATTTTTTATCTTTCTTTGCATGTATTAGTGCAACGACACTCCCACAAAAAACAGCAAAAATAAAGAAAACGATTAACCATTTCTTTAACATAATAGGAACCCTCTTTTTCTAGTTTCACTTAACGTGCATCCATTCTATTCTATATCTTTTAATTTTCAGATATTTTATAATATTACTTGCTATTCTCTTTATTTAAATTAGATTCCTTTTTATCACATTCAACTACTCTCTATTGTATTTCTTTCTTAAAAAATATCCAGCATACAATCGGATGCACCTGACTATAATTTCAATTTCTTATGTAACATTTGTTACACATCATACAGAATGGAGATGTAATATGAAAAATACCGATAGACGCAATCGTTTAGATGATAGAATGTTTCATTATCGGATAACAAAGAATAACATAGTTTTAATTGAATATTACGGAAAACAAATTATGATTTTAAAAGGAAATGACGCTGAAAAATTTTTAAACAAAATAAATCATGCAAATAACGATAAAGAAAAACAACTGATTATGGCTAAAATTACAGGTAATTTCAAAAGAGGAAATGAACGTAATTGAAAACGAATCTCATTTTCTTTTTTGATTATACAGCATATTCAATAAGAAATGTCGCTCATATGGCATTTCTTTATATTTTCTTCACCAAAAATTCACATTGCTAACTTCCCTTTATTTTTTATTCTCCCTATATAAGCTGAGTACTGAAATACTTAGTAATACAACTATACACAACCACGCATACGTATACCCTTTCTGATCTACAATATACCCAAATAAGACAGGTGCAACAATAATAGCAATTTGATTTAATGTAAGAGCAAAACTCACTGTCATCCCTACAGATTCTTCACTTGCCGTTTCTGCAACTTCAATTATAAAAAGACTGAACCAGCCAATCGAAAAGAACCCTAACAATGCACTTACAACATACAAGAACTCACTCCTTATTGTATGTATATTCATTACTAACATAAGAATAAAACAGATAGAAGTGCAGACCGATATAAATAAAGGGATGCGCCGGTTTCCCTTATAACACAAATCACTAACAGCTGCCAATGTAATACGGCCAATCATTCCAGAAAAGAACATAACTGAAAATACTTTTCCGGCTAAAATAGGTGTAATTGATTGTTCCATTACTAAAAAATTTATAAAATGTCCAACTAACACCATTTGTAATGAAATCATGCAAATACCAGTTATATAAATTGGATACAACGCTTTTTTATGCATCACTGATTTTAACTGCACCCAAAAAGAGGTTTTTATACGTTCTTCTTTCCCTTCCTTCCGAACACATGAATCTCGATAAAATATAGAAAATAAAAGACCACCTATTATACAAATGCTTCCTATTACATGTATCGCATAAGACAAATTATATTTTATTACAAGTAACGGAATTAATACTCCCGCTAGTACACCACCAATCGGTATACCGGCTTGCCTGATCCCCATTGCTAACCCACGATTTTCTTTTGAGAACCATTTTAGTATCACTTTACTTCCTCCCGGCTGGGAAACACTATAAAACATTCCTACTAACAAAAGGACAAAGAGTAACCCTTTAAATCCATTTACTATATTAGTCAGTAAGAGCGAACCTCCGAGTAAAAATAAACTGATAGTAATTAACCATTTTTCATTATATTGATCAAGTAGCTTCCCGACAACAAGCATGCAAAATAGCGGTCCAATATTTACAACGCTTACTAATAACCCACTCTCCATATTCGTAAGTGCGTATTCTTCCTTCCAAAATAAAGCGAAAGCTCCGACACCATACGTTATAAGTGTCGCTGTCGTTTGAGCAATAGTCGCAAAAATTAACATCATCCACTTATAAGTACTGTTCACATTCTCTTTCATTAGCATTAAGATCCCTCCATCCCCTTCCATTGTATGAAATTTTTGATATCATATAAAATAAATATTAATCATATAATCCATCAAAAAAATTGATACCTTTTTCGGAGGGATGATACGTGGACATAAAAGATTTAACTGTTTTTTACGAAGTTGCAAAAGAAAGAAATATATTTCATGCAGCAAAAAATTTAAACTATGTACAATCTGGTGTAACGATGCGTATGAAACAACTAGAAAACGAATTAGGTGTGCCTTTATTTTATCGAAATGGAAAAGGTGTTACTTTAACTTCTAACGGCGAGATTTTATTAACATACGCAAAACAAATCATCCACTTAATGGAGCAATCTGTTAAAGCGGTCCAAAGTAATGGAACCAAACCAAAAGGCACTTTAAAAATCGGATGTACAGAATCCACAACAGCTGTTCGGATTCCTTCCATATTAGTGAACTACTATGAGAATTACCCACAAGTCGAATTAGTTTTAGAAACAAATACGACGGAACAGCTAACCCATCTCGTATTAGACCGAAAACTAGACGGAGCATTTATCGCTGGAACTACTCAGCACGCTGAACTTCGTGCAAATGTATTTCGTGAAGAAGAATTAGTTCTTATTAGCAAAAATCCTTTATCCTCTTTCCAAGACATAGGAGACATGAATTTACTTGCCTTTAGTCACGGGTGCTATTATAGAAGGTTATTAGAAGACTGGCTTCAAGAAGAAGGGATCTCGCCTAAACGAGTATTAGAATTCGGAACAATTGAAGCTATACTTGCATGTGTAAAATCAAGTATGGGCGTAGCGATTATGATGAAATCAATTTTAAAAGAGCATGAACATGACGTATCATTCAACCCTTTACCAAATAGCTTCAAAAAAATCCCTACTACTTTTATTACTAGAAAAGATATTTTTCACTCAGCTGCATTACAAAAATTTATGGAGATGACTCACAATGCGTGAAAAGAAAATACGTGGTATGAAACGAAAAACAAACACTATGATAAAACGAATTGAGGAATATACGAATACATTCCCTTCTACTTTCTATCATGATGAATATTGGTATATGCCTTTACCTGTTTCACAAGCTTTTATTAACTCTCAAAAAACACCTAGGAAAGTAAAGAGATTGTGTATTCAAACTTTATTAAATCAAGCAAGCCAATTATTGAAAATGAAACCGAACGACACAAATACATATCGAGTTGTAGTTATGATTTCCATTGCAGATTTATGGCGCTCTCAAATTATCATATTTAAAAACGATGACTACTTTCATACTTTTTTCCATAGAAATAGTGAATTTCAAAAATGGATTCCGCTTTCAAATGAATCTGTTTTTTGGGAAAAATGGGGAATTAAAATTTGGCATACCGTCAAAACATTGCACTTTCAAGAAATCATTCATGACGAAGATGAATGCTCTAAAAAAGAGATTTGGTTTATTGGAGAATTAGCGTGAAGAATGCACTGAACTCTATTATTTGAATCTACCCTGAAACAGTAACCACTCATTTTACATCATAGAAAAAGGTATACCTAAAATATTGGTATACCTTTTTCCCTATTTATTTTCCTTTTAAAACACTATGTAACCGATCCGGATAATTTGTAAACATTCCTGTAGCACCCCATTTAATTAACAATCTCATATCTGGTTTCTCATTAATTGTATACGGATGAATAAGCAGGTGATTTTCCCTAGCCTTTTTCATATATGACTCATCAATAATTAACTCTCCATTATCATTACGTAAGTTTGGCCCAATACCGACTGCATACTTTTTAATTTCTTGAAAATCATCATGCGTTACACTTTTCGGCTCATGTGTAATGCCAGACCATTCAACAATCTCGTTGTTATCATTTGGATAATACCAAAGTAGTTGGACTAACGGAATATTTTCATTCATACTATGAATCTTTTTTAAGCTATCTTTACTAAATGATTGAATCATAACACGACTAGAAGACATGTTCTGACCTATTAAATTATATTTTTTTAATAACGCTAATAATTTCTCTTCCATTCCTGGATACACATCTGGCGATTTTGTTTCAATATAATACTTCATACTTCTTCCGTACTTCTGAAAGATTTCTTCAAGAGTCGGAACTTTTTGACCAATATACTCTTGCTTAGCCTTTTCTGGATAAGCTTTATTGAACCATGACCCTGCATCTAAACTCTTTATTTCACTTAACGTTTTATCTCGTACTTCACCTGTACCATTTGTAGTTCGATCAACTGCTGTATCATGCATTGCAATTAATTGGCCATCCTTTGTTAATTGAATATCTAACTCCAAATAATCCGCTTTCATTTTTTTCACAAGATCATAAGAAGTAAAAGTATGCTCAGGTGCATGTCCACTTGCTCCGCGATGTGCAATATTTAAAAACTTATTCGTATTCCATTCATGCTTCCCTTCTGATTTCGCATGAACAGCTCCCCCAGCAAAGATACTTCCCGTCATAAAGAAAATAACTAAAACGCTAATAATTTTTCTCATCCTTCTAACCCTTCCTACGTTGCAAATTTCAACAAGCTAATGAGATTTACACGAAATAGAAGACATACTTTCATTATTTTTATAAGCCTATATTAAAATTCCAATCTTACAAATATATTTTCTCTATGTTATTAATAAAGAAAACTATTTCATTCCTATAGCCTCCTTTTCACATGTAACTCCCTATTGTGTACGGTTCATTCAATAAAAAAAGCCATAATTTATTTAGAGGACACTCCTGTATCCCTAAATAAATTTATGGCTTTTCTCAAATATCTCCGGCCTCTATTAACTTGTCGAAATTAATCATACCAAACCTATTAAATTTTGTGAATATGATTTTTTAATAAAGTAAAACTTCAATCAACCAAGTTTTATGCATCCTCCATTGAGTATTAGTCCACACTGATCAGACTTTTATGGACAATGATTAGCTATAATGTCTTTTTGTTTTTATCAACTATTTTATTTACATAATATTATTATCTTTTATAACAACTTTCATTTTTTACAATTCTTAGTTAAAAAGTGGATAATTTATATACAACCACACTTCCTTATTTATTTGAAAATTTCATAATAAATTGTTCATAACCTCTTCAAGTACTGTGTTTATTGGAGATATAACCTCTTTCCTTGAACGCCACCCTATAAAGCCATCAGGTCTAATCAATACAGCACCTCCATTCTCTATCCCATATAATTTGCTAAAAACATCTTCTTGAGCAATAAAGTCTCCACTTAGACCAACTCGATACACTTTTATATTTATTCCTAATTTAGATGAAGCATCATGTGCAGCTTCATCCCAAGAACAATTTTCTATTCCTGTAAGTAATACAAAATTGTTACCGAATAAGTCTAGTATAGAAGCTTCTTTCCCTTCATACACCCCAAAAAAATGTGGTGCTCGCGTGCCAGGTCTTCCGTTCAACTCTACTACATCCATTCTATGCGGAGTGTTGGAGTCATCTATAATCGCCTCTGAACAATACTGATACCCAACAGTTACAGCTAAACCATCCATATTATTCAAACTGCCTTCCTCTCTATTCGCAGCACGAAATAATAAACTACTCGCATAATCCGTCGTTAATTTTGCAACAGGGTATCTCTCATCATGGTATGTTTCTAACAATTTCGGTTTTGCTTTCCCTTTTATAACAGCAGCTAACTTCCAGGCTAAATTATGCGCATCTTGTATTCCCGTATTTGAACCAAATCCTCCTGTTGGCGGCATAATATGTGCAGAATCACCAACTAAAAAAATGCGATTATCTTGAAATTTTATCGCTGTACTTTCACTCGCTTCCCACGGTAGAACACTTAATATTTCTGATTCAACATTTGTACTTCCAATTGCTGTTTGAATAATTTGTTTACAACGTTCTATATTGAAATCCTCTGGCCCCTCTCCTTTTAATGGATCGTAGGCTACATGATAAATCCATTTTTTTACGTTATCAACCGGGATGAGTGCACCAAGAACCTCCGGATGAAGTACCATAGAAAAACCGAATGCGTCTCCTTGTATAAACTCACTTAAATCAGCTTCAAAATAAATATTCATATAATAGCCACCAATGGTTCCACGACCCTCAGTTTTAATCCCTAACTGCTCACGTATTTTACTTTTCGCCCCATCTGCTGCAATTACATAATCACAATGTATGACACTCTCTTTTTCTGTTTCACGATCTCGAATCGTTGCTTTTACCCCGTTCTCATTTTGTTCAAATAAAATTAATTCATGATAAAAAGATAGTTCTCCGCCTAATGTCTTCGCTTCTTGTAACATCATTTCTTCTAAAATAATTTGATAACAAGCAGTTTGTTTTGATGCGCTAATCTCTTCTATTTTTTGAAGTAACTTTTCATCGTTTCCATACTGAGTGGCTCTCATTTTTTCCAATTCTTCCTTATTCGCCTCAGCTATTGTACGAACCGCTATTCTTCCTCGGCAATTTTCTAGTGCTTTCCCCGCCAATTTAATTCTATTTTCTAAACCTAATTCTCGAAATAACTCCATTGTACGTAAAGTAAGCCCGCCTGCTTTCGGATGAATTGCAGTAGACGGATGTCTTTCGATAAGTAAGTACCTAATATTATGTTTTGCAAGAAATAACGCAGACGCTAATCCTGATAATCCCCCTCCAACAATTAAAACTGGTACATAATTTGCTTTCATATATTTATCCTCCACATCATTGTTCTGAGCTCAGTATCATAAATATAATTAAAAAAACCATTAAAATATAGACTTATATTTCATTTTGAATTATTATATAGATAGATTACGCCCCAAAATCCCTTTTACCTTTTCATACATCTATAATCCACCTGAATTGTGTGTGTATGAAAGAGTAAAACAAAAGAACTTACTTTACGTTGAGCCATGTTTTATTATAGAAATCAGAAATAATACAAAAATTATAAGCGATCATAACCTTATGGATTATATAAGGTTGCGATCGCTTATTTTATTGTTAAATCATTTTTCATTTTTAAAACTTCATCTATTGAGTTATGTAATCCTTCCAATCCCTTTTCTATCCCTCTATAATTTTCAACAATAAAAAATTCATTCGTCTCGATTTTCTTTCCCAATATTGCAGCTCATACAACAATCATGTAGCATTATCGTATCGATGCAATGGTTCATCATCTTAAACCTTTCGACTAATTTATTGGAGGCAAAGTGATTGAAATGAATAAACAAGAACAATTAAATGTTATAAAAAAAGATTTTATTGATTCTCAAAAAGTATTATTGGCAATTGGCGATGAAACAAGGCAAGCTATTTTGTTAGTTCTCATGGAAACGGAATGTCAAACCGGATTACGTGTAGGAGAAATTACGAAGCAAACACACCTTTCCCGCCCAGCAGTATCACATCACCTTAAGATTTTACGAGAAGCTGGTATTATTTTAATGCGAAAAGAAGGCACAAAAAACTTTTATTATATTGATATACGTACAAAATTAGGTTTATTAAAAAATCTTGTGTTAGATATTGAAAAGCTGTTGCACAACTTTTATTGAAATAAAGATACGGTATTTGGAGGTATAAGAAATGAAAGCAATGATAATTGATAGATATGGAAAAGTCCCAATGCGTATGACAGAGGTACCTACTCCTGAAATAAATGAGTATGAAGTGCTCGCAGAAATTCATGCAGCTAGCATTAATCCAATTGATTTTAAAATACGCGACGGAAAAGTAAAAATGTTACTGAAATATGAAATGCCCCTAATACTTGGTAATGACTTTTCCGGTGTCATCGTAAAGATGGGGGCAAAAGTGACTAACTTTAAAGTCGGTGATGAAATATATGCACGCCCAAGAAAAAATAAGATTGGTACTTTCGCGGAGTATATAGCCATTCATGAAGATGATATAGCTTTAAAACCTAATAATTTAAGTTTTGAGGAAGCTGCTTCGATTCCACTCGTTGGCTTAACATCATATCAAGCATTACATGACATCATGCAATTACAAAAAGGACAAAAGATTTTAATTCACGCTGGATCCGGTGGTGTTGGTACTTTTGCTATTCAGTTAGCAAAAATAATGGGTGCCACTGTTACAACGACTGCTAGTGAAGCTGGTGCGAATTTAGTAACATCTCTTGGCGCAGATGAAATTATTAATTATAAAACAGAGAAATTTGAAGATATACTAAAAAATTATGATGCGGTATTTGATACAATAGGCGGTGCAACACTTGAAAAATCATTCAATATTATAAAAAGCGGAGGAAACATTGTTTCCGTTTCAGGCATGCCGAATGCTCGCTTCGGTAAAGAATTTGGTTCAGGATTCTTTAAAACTCTCTTATTTTCATTAGCCAGCAAAAAACTTACCGCACTTGAAAAAAAGCATAATGCTCAATATTCATTTTTATTTATGAAGCCAAGCGGGGATCAATTACGTACTATTGCAAACTATATTAAAGCTGGACAAATCAAACCTGTAATCGATCGAGTTTTCCCTTTTGAAGATGCTCAAAAAGCAATGGAATATTCAGAGTCTGGAAGAGCAAAAGGAAAAATAATTGTAAAAATGAAATAATAATAAAACCTCCATTTTCTTAAAATGGAGGTTTTAAATTTGCTGTTAAATAGACATTGTGCAATGAAGTCCTTACAATAGATTGCAAGGGGAAATATTATATTATACTTTTAGTTAACTTTACAAAGAATACATACGTACAAATACATATCCTAATTACAAAAGAGGAGAAGATAAAATGACTAAAAATAATGAAGCTGGTTGGAATTTAGATAATAGTTATACGACTTTACCACAATCATTCTATACAGAAATCCCCCCTACTCCCGTAAGTTCACCGGAGCTAGTTAAACTAAATCATTCACTAGCAATATCTCTCGGCTTTAATCCTGAAGAATTGAAAAAAGAAGTTGAAATTGCTATTTTCGCTGGTAATGCATTCCCTGAAGGAGCTCATCCATTAGCTCAAGCGTATGCCGGTCATCAATTCGGACATTTTAATATGTTAGGCGACGGCCGTGCCCTTTTAATTGGCGAACAAATTACTCCTTCCGGTAAACGTTTTGACATTCAACTGAAAGGTTCTGGCCCTACTCCGTATTCACGCCGCGGTGATGGTCGTGCTGCACTCGGTCCGATGCTACGTGAGTATATTATTAGCGAAGCAATGTATGCACTTGATATTCCGACTACTCGAAGTTTAGCAGTTGTCTCAACTGGCGAACCAACATATCGTGAAACAAAGTTACCCGGAGCAATTTTAACTAGGGTTGCTAGTAGCCATATACGTGTTGGCACATTTCAATATGCTGCCGCTCGTGGTTCTATCGAGGATCTTCAATCACTAGCTGACTATACGATCAAAAGGCATTATCCAGAAATTGAATCTCATGAAAATCCATATACTGCATTACTACAAGAAGTCATTAAAAGACAAGCAAGTCTTATCGCTAAATGGCAACTTGTTGGATTTATCCATGGTGTAATGAACACTGACAATATAACGATTAGTGGGGAAACAATTGATTACGGTCCTTGTGCATTTATGGACAATTACGACCAAGGAACCGTATTTAGCTCTATTGACACACAAGGCCGTTATGCATATGGAAACCAACCATATATGGCTGCTTGGGATCTCGCTCGTTTAGCTGAATCTTTAATACCTATCCTACATGAAGATGAAGAAGCAGCATTAAAGATTGCACAAGACGAAATTTCAAAATTTAGCGTACAGTATGAAAACAATTGGTTCCTTGGAATGAAAAAGAAATTAGGACTATTTAGCAACGAGGAACAAGATCAATCACTTATTGAGCAACTTTTAAAAATGATGGAGAAATATAAAGCGGATTATACAAATACCTTCCGTTCTTTAACTCTTGATACTATCGAAAATACAGCTCTATTTGAAAGTCCTGCATTTAAAGAATGGTACAAACTGTGGCAATCTCGATTAGAAAAACAAGAAGAATCAAAAGAGAACGCCTATGAGATGATGAAAAATAATAACCCGTCGATCATCCCAAGGAACCACCGTGTAGAAGAAGCATTAGAAGCAGCTGTTACAGATGGAGATTATAGCGTAATGGAGAAACTTCTTGAAGCTTTATCAAATCCTTATGCTTATTCTGCAGAGCAAGAAGAATACTGTGTTCCACCCGTGCCTACGAATCGTCCTTATCGTACTTTTTGTGGGACTTGATTGTTTAATATGTAACAAGGTGTGTTCATACCAATTGTGTGAACGCACCCTTTTTATATCCCCCCACTCAACTAAAACTTTAAAATGCACATCCCCCGATGCCATTTCTTTAATCCAAAACAAATTCTACACTATTCCAATAGACTTACTCGTAAGCTTGTTAAACAAATATTGAGAAATATAAAACATCATTTCTAAATATTTTTATTTTTGATACTATATTTTATAAGAATATTCAAAAAGTGAGGGGATTTCATGAACGTTCAACTACAAGGTAATGAACAAACTACAAAATTATTTAATGACTGGTATTTGGCTATGCTAAAACAAGATGTATCCCAAGCGACAAACTTAAAGCATGAAATTGAGGAAAAGGAACTAAACTTCGAGGAAGATGAAAATTTAGCATTATATCATTCCTTACTAGAGTTTCGACATAAAGTTTTGACAGATAGTTTAAGTATTTCAAAAGATAGCTTTGATAAAATAGATTCTTACGTAATCTCATCCAATCATCCACTGTCTTACTACTATCACTTCTTTAAAGGCATTTATGCAACTTTAACCACAGACTATAACATAGCTAGCGAACATTATGAACAGGCTAAGTTATTATTAGTAAATAACACTGATAATCTAGAGCATGCTGAATTTTATTATCGAATGGCGATTTTCCATTATCACTTTTACCAACCAATTGAATCCATTGAATATGCAACTAAAGCTAAAGAGATTTTCGATAAACAAACTGGCTACGAAGTTAAAGTTGGATTATGTAAAAATACATTAGGTGCCTCATTTGTATATTTAAAACAATATGAACAAGCGGAAGAACAATATAATTCAGCAATACACCTTTTACAAAAATCTAATGAAAAAGAATTAATTTTAAGTGTACGTAATAATTTGGGGTGGTTATATGCGAGTCAAAACCTCTCCACACTCGCAATCCGTCACCTATCAGAAGTAACTGAAAAGAAGCCTACACATTTCAAAGCTCTCTTCTTGCAAGCAAGAGAACACTCTAAACTAGATGAAACAATTATCGCTGAAGGATTAATCCAAAAAGGGTTAAAAATTTGTACGGAATTAAATAATGAAGAATATATATATCATTTTAAAATTCTAAACGAACTAAATAATAATGTTGGTTCTGAAGAATTAGAAACAATTATTCTTAAAGGAATTACGTTTTTCGACAAAGAATTATTATATAACTACACTCAAGAATACTCAGAAAAATTAGCTGTTAAATTTTATAGTGAAAATAACCACATTAAGGCAAGTGAATATTTTCATAAAGCGTTACAAGCAAAAGAAAAAACGTTTGAGAAAGGGGCATTGAAATGATAAAAAAAATTAGCTCTGTTTTTTTAGGACTATCTGTTTTCGGTATTTTGGCTACTGGTATTCATAGTTCATTTACATACCAAGCGGGTCATGCTGATCTTCCTGCACCACAAAGACCTGACCTTGTTCAATCCGTTGGCGTAAGTACAGACTACAACTCAACAACAACTGAAAAAGCACTTTAAAAAATGAAAGACCTTCAATTAAGAAGGTCTTTTTAAATACGCTTATTTAGAATATTTCCCTTTCATGCAGGTTTTATTTTCTCATCAACTCCGCAATCCTCTTACTCCCCTCACTACCAACTTTCTCAAGTTTCTCCACAACTAAATTCCGTCTCTCTATAGAATGATTTTGACTTAACTTCGCTTTTCCTTCTATTTTATTTATCTTTATTTTAAACCCAACTATCCCCTTACTTAACCCTGCCATATAATCCGGGTCTACATCATCAAGTGAGTAGGTGCTCTGTGGATCTTCATATTTATGTACTAAGTCTTGAAGAGAATTTAATAATTCCTGTTTATCTTCAACAACTTCTAACTCTCCATATACATGTACTGCAACATAGTTCCATGTTGGTACAGCTTTGTTTGTTTCATACCATGACGGTGAGATGTAACTATGCGGCCCTTGAAATATAGCTAATACTTGCTGATTCTCACTATCTTTCCACTGTGCATTCGGACGTGCGAAGTGACCATATAACGTGAGCGTTTCCCTATTTAGCAACAACGGTAAATGCGTTGCATATGGTTCCCCGTTATGTTGAGAAAATAATGTCGCAAAGCTATTTTGTTCAATTGTTTCGTACTTCATCTCTTCATCTTGTATTGCAAAATATTTTGGTATGTACATTAGCTCCCTCTTTTCTATTTTCTTTCCTATTATATTTAGTAATCGCATCAATCAACAGGGCCAGTTTGTCATTATTTTATAGTGGCAGCATTCAATTTAATAAGAATAGGTCGCATGTACTTAATGCGACCTTAGTTTATTTTTCCAAATATATTTGTAATAAATGCTGTTTTACCTTCGCCATAGCTCGATCGATTTTTCGACTCTCTTGCTAACTCTTCCTTCAAGTTTCCATACTCATTAGCTACTTCAGTATGTTCACGCAGGTAATCTCGAAACGCTATATGCCTTCTCAACTCTTCACTATTTTTATCACACACATATAAATGATGTTCCATCCAAACTGTATTTCCCTCGTTCCATGGAACGAACGCATCCTTTCTTCCAAACGCTTCTCTTCCTTTAAAGCTCCATTCTAACTGATGATAGTACCCTATCTTCTCCAGTTTTTTACTACCTCATGAAAAATTTCGTACTCTTCTATTACAACATCAATATCTAATATTGGTTTTGATGCAAGCCCTTTAACAGATGTACTCCCAACATGTTCAATAGATACAATGCTGTCTTCCATTACATTGTTAATAAGAGTGTGTATTTTATTAAATTCACTTTCCTATTTGACATCATATTCTTCGATAGCAATTCTCTGCTTCAACGTATCCCTCTTCTCAAAATAAATTATAACCGTTGAATATGAGTATCCTTAAAATCCGTCTCATATTTCAACCCATATCCAAACATTCGATCCATTCCAATATGTGCTATCCATATTAAACCAATCATAATAACTATATCTATCTTAAAATAAACACCTATGATAACAATTAATATCGATATGATATATGTGTGAAATAAATTATAAATGTTAGCACCAACGTGATTATTGATCCCATACGCTAACATGGATAAATCCGGCGCTAAAAGGAATACAAAAAATATAATCCAACTAAATTCATATATCGAATACATATAAATCGTGGCTAAAAATACAACCATTCCTTCAAAATGTACAATACGTTTTTGCATTATTTATCATTCCTCTATTTCAAATGAAATGCTTATCTCTTATTTTTCTATATTTATTGATAAATTTTCCCTTTGTATTTTTGACCAAACTGTCGCTAATATTGGCCCTGCAATGTTATGCCATACTGCCGCTAATACACTTGGGAGTGCAGCAGCCGGTCCAAAATGCAAAATACTTTCCAGCTATATTACTTATCGCTTCTAGTATTTTCATCCACTCAGCCCCTATCTTTTAATTGAAACACCTTATTCGGATTCAAAATATTTTGCGGATCAAGAGCTTTCTTTATTTTCTCCATTACAAATAATGCCGCCCCATGTTCTTCTTCTTGATACTTTCGTTTTCCGATTCCAACGCCATGTTCTCCTGTACACGTTCCTCCTCGTTTAAGAGCATACAGAACGATACTTTCGTTTATTTCGTCTGCCTTCTTCACTTCCTCTTTATCATTTGTGTCAATCATTAAGAGTACATGGAAATTCCCATCCCCAACATGACCGAGAATACCACCAATAAGGCCTACTTTATCTAATACCTCTTTCGCATGTTGGATTGCGCCAGCTAATTCCGAAATTGGCACACATACGTCTGTACTCATTAGCTTTTTACCAGGATAACTATGCACGTAAGAGTACGCTAAGTTATGTCTTGCATCCCACAGTTTATTTCTCGCTGCTGTTTCCGTCTCAAACGCAATTTCTATACATTTATGATCAAGAACGATTTCTTTCGTAAATTCAATATCTTGCTTTAACCCTGCTTCATTGCCGTGAAACTCTAAAAACAGCGTCGGTTCTTCTCTGTAACTTGTTTCATTGTAATGATTTACTTGTTTCATAGATAATTCATCAACGAGTTCAATTCTCGCGATTGGAATACCTGCTTGTAATATGTTAATTACAGCTTCTACTGCATCATTTATAGTTGGAAACGATGCCCTGGCAGCCATAACATGCTCTGGTATACCATATACTTTTAAAGTTAATTCCGTAAAACATCCAAGCGTCCCTTCTGAACCTACGAAAATACCATTTAAATGATAACCTGATGATGACTTCGCTGCTAAATTCCCCGTATGTATTATGCCTCCATCAGCTAGAACCACTTCTAAATCACGAACTTGATCACGCATTACGCCATACTTAACCGCTGTCGTTCCGCTTGCATTTGTAGCAGCCATTCCACCTAACGTTGCATCGGCTCCTGGGTCTACACTAAAAAACAAACCGTATTTCTTCAGTTCTTTATTGAGCTGAGAGCGGGTCACTCCTGGCTGTACTCTCACAAGAAAATCTTTCTCCCTTATTTCAAGTATTTTATTCATAAGAGAAAAATCCATTGTGATTCCCTTTTCATACGGAATTACATGTCCTTCTAAACTAGAGCCTACCCCAAATGGAACGACAGATCTTTTATGCTCACTCGCTACTTTCATTATCCCGCTAACCTCTTCGGTCGTTTTTGGAAAAACAACTACATCAGGTAAACTACTAGTATGGTAAGATTCATCTTTACTATGTAACTCTCTTACTGTCTCATTTATTACTACTCGCTCTTCAGGAAGTATATCCTTTAATTCATTTACTAAATGCTCAATTGTTATTTCCATAACTAACTCTCCTTTTTTAATTTTAAAATAAGTATACCATTTTTATACAAAATAATTAGAAAAATGAGATTTTTTAACTTTAAGCATACAAAAAAGAACTTGCAGCACTCGCTACAAGTTCTTTTTAAACTACATTTTATATGACTTCTTTATTAACAACATAAACCAAATTAAAGTAACTGCCATCAATGAATGAGAGAAACCTACAATATACGTTAACCCTTTAAAATCCGCTCCATTTAATTGAAGAAGCCCTCTCGCTGCCAGCGAACCTAACATTAAAGTTAATGCAATGTTATGTAAAACAAACCATTTATTAAATCCTTTCACTTCATGAAACGCGAATACTTTTGCTAATCCTAAAGCAATTAAAAAGAAGAAAAAACCAAGTACAAGTGTATGTGTATGTAAAAGATTTAATAAAGTAGAGCCTAAAATCCCTTTATACTTCCCATACTCCCTAGCAAATATTCCTGACAATAAACCGATAATTAAATACGTAAACGATGCATTATATAATTTTTTCATTATATACCTCCTTGAGTAGAATGTGTAGTGTGTCATATTTAGTAATAATGATAGTTATATAGTAAAAACTCCTAGTCACCTAGGAGTTATTGTATAAGCATCTCACTCTTTACAATCAAATCTAATTATAAAATATCCTTTTATACAAAACAAACGAACTTTATGTGAACAATTAGAGCGTAATTAAAATATGTTGCACTTTTGTATTACGCAATCCATACTAATTGTTATAACATTTAAAGGTGGTGCAATAGATTGATAGTTCTTGAAACTGAACGACTCACTCTTCGTTGGCTCGATATAAAAGATGCTCCGTTTATTCTTGAATTAGTAAACGATCCTGCATGGATTCAGTTTATTGGCGATAAAGGGGTTAGAAACTTAGAAGACGCAAAAAATTATATCGTAAACGGACCAGTCGATATGTATAACAAACTCGGATTTGGCCTTTACTTAGTAGAAAGAAAAGAAGACCACACGCCACTTGGCATGTGCGGTCTTATTAAAAGAGATTCATTAGAAGATGTTGATATCGGCTTTGCCTTTTTAGAAAAATTCCGTTCAAAAGGATATGGCCACGAGTCTGCTTCTGCGGTAATCGAATACGGTGTACAAAAATTTGGACTGAAACGAATTGTAGCAATTACTTCAATAGATAACACCGCCTCAGGAAAACTTTTAGAAAAAGTAGGATTGCAGTTCGAAAAGATAATTTCAGACTCAGGAGAAGATTTAAAATTATTCGGGTATAACGTATAATACTTAAGATGCAATTCATTGAACCTCTTCCTATAACTGAAGGTTTTGGCAAGGAAAAGAACAGCCAATTACTTAAAAAGTATTTCTGGCATTTGTTCCACGAGCAGACAACCAAAATGGTGTCCTATATTTTATTGCAAGAATTCCTAAATCTCCCCAAAATTCATTTTAAATTTATAATGAGTGAGTTCATTTGCATATAAAAAAGACAGGGATAATTAGAATATTACTTCATTGAAAAAAACAAAAAGGAACCCTTTACGGATTCCTTTTTGTTTTTCACTCTTTTTCAAACAGTGCATTTTTGCACCTAACTTTAGTATAACCTATAATTTCTATAAAATAAATATGATTTATTATTATGTCCAGGAATTATTTTAAGCCACTAGATACCGCTGTCCAGAATTGTTTATTCTCCTGTCCTATTGCATAAACGGAAACCCCTGCAAGATTCTTTGTGATTGTATAGTGAGTTTTTTGTTTAATACTTGTTTCATCCTCATACCAAACTTCATGCTTATGATTATTTTTATCCGTATACGTAAACACCATCGAACCAGACGCTCCATCACGACGCGGTTTTGCATTTGTTTTTTGAATAAGTTCATTTGTGTCCTTCCAAGCAAGCATTTTGCTATTACTTTTATCACTCAAATCCCAATCATTTCCGTATGCAGGGATACCCATAATAATTTTTTTATTATCTACCACTCTAGTAGTGTAATTTAGATTTTCTTCTAACCATGGCTTACTAATAGTAGATCCTGGTTGACTCCATGTACCATGTTCATCGTAAGTCATTACTTGAAGAAAATCTACATTTTCACCTAATTGAGCATAATCAAATGGCCATGTCCATGTATTCTCACGATCATCCTCATTCTTGGCAGGAACCGATACCATAACAGAATGACCTGAACCATGGAATTTTTTTGATGTCTCTTTTACAAAAGTAGTAAGTAAGTCCCGATCTTCTGGCTTAATATTTTCTAAATCAATATTTACGCCATCATACTTATATTTAACAACTATATTATATATTTGATTTATTAATTTTGTTCTTTTCCCTGAATTAGAAAGAACGTTATGAGCTAAATTCTCGTCAAAGTAATTAATATCATTATTAAAGTTAGATAAAGCTGCATAAATTTTTATTTTATTTTTTTGCGAATAGGACAATACTTCTTTAGGTGCTTCCCCTTGCACAGTACCATCTGCATAAAAGAAAAAGTTATCTGTTGATACTTGATTCATTGCTGGTTGTGTTACCTTTAGAGAATCAGTGGATGTACCATATAAGGTATACCCGAGAACAATAGGTTGTTCTGTGCTATCGGCAGAAACTAACATAGTATTGTATGCTAGAATTGCAGATAGGCTGAAAGCGATTATGTACGGTTTTAACTTCATTTTTCTATCTCTCCTTTTTTGAGTAATATATATTCACGAATATAAATCTGATTATCTTTATAAAAAGATTATATAGATACAATATAAATTACTCTATAGTAAATTACCTCAACTGAAAAATTCTCTCCCTTCATCACTCCAAGTGTTTACACCGTGTAAACACCACAAACAAATAGTAACCCTAAGTATTTTTAATGTCAACACTCATTTTTATTGTGTGCAATAGACAATACTAAAAATTCTAGACCAGATATATAATCTTGCTTAAAATTAAGAATTTCACAAAAAGATAGTTACAACGTGTTAACACACATATATAATTCAAATCGCTAGGGTATTTACACGATGTTAATACCTTTATCCTCTCTAAAAATGATAGTTTGTACACTATACAAAAGCTCTAAGGAACTTGTTGAATGAAAAAATTCAGGAAATAACAAACATTACTTAGCAAGTACTTTCAGTTTAAAAGAAGGTATAGTTTTTACATTAGTAAATACAGACGCAGCTGAGAATTTGAACACTAAAACGAACATACGCACAAAAACCAAAATCACAAACTCGTTACTAAATAAGCAATTTGTTTAGTAAGGTAATAATATAAACTGATACTATATGTTTTTATATAACCTGATTACCATATGACTAATATTGATTTGTAATTTATTTCATATTAAAATGGTGAGTAATATTAATAAATAAAAACTATTTACAATATGGAGTGCAAATTAATGGTCTCAACACGGAAACAAGAATTAGAACAGATGCGTAATGCTAGAAGAATACAAATTTTAGATGTTGCATTGGAGTTGGCCTTAGAAAAGGGATTAATGGATATCACTATTGTGGATATCGTTAATAAAGCAAAAATTAGTAGAGTTACCCTTTACAAATACTATAAATCCATTCATGAAATTTTATTTAATATTCAAATCCGAATCTTAACAGAGTTACTAGAAGCTGAAAAAGAAGAAGTACAAAACGGAACTAACGCTTTCGAAAAGATGGAATCTATGTTTAAATTTATTAGTCATCAATATCAAACAAACTCCTCCCAATTCCGCTTCATAGGCTTGTTTGATCAATTGTATTCTAAATCGTATCCTACACCAGAGTTAGAAGAAAAATATACATCTATTACAGGGCAAGCTTTATTCACATTACAAGAATTAATTGAAGAAGGAATACAAGATGGTTCATTCCGTAAAGATATAGATCCTCGATTACTTGCCTTAACCATTACCCATATCTTATTGGGTACCTTATATCGAATGGCTACGAGAAGTGATGTGTATGAAAAAGAAAGTATTGACTGCTCTGATGAACTGTTACAAACTTTAATTAACTTTTTAATTACTTCTGTTTCTCACAGATAACTATCTAGGCTTCTTCACATTTAGAAAAGCTATTTATATTTTAGGTTGAAGGTCTAACTAATTATCTATTGATAAATAAGTATAAAAAAGAAGTTCTACTCAATATAGATAGAACTTCTTTTCACTTTACTTCACATATACGGAGTTCTCACTTATTCATTCCACATCGTGTTTAAAAACATGAGAAACTCATCTTCATTTACAGGTTTACTGTAATAATAGCCCTGAATTAGATAGCATGCATTTTGTTGTAACACTGTTAACTGTCCCTTCGTTTCCACCCCTTCTGCTATCACTTTCATATTTAAAGTATGCGCTAGTGAAATAATGGTTTGTATAATTTCATCTCCATCAGTAGAAGTTTCGATCCTATTAACAAATTCTCTCGGAATTTTCAAAGTATCAATTGGATACAGTGGCAGATACGCTAATGAAGAATAACCTGTACCAAAATCGTCAATTGATAAATGTACACCATATGATTTTAATGCTTTTAACTTCGATAAAGTTTCTTTTTCATCTACCATTGCTATTCGCTCTGTTAATTCCAAATCAATAGAACTAGCAGGTACTCCTATTTCTTCTATGGTCGATATAATTATTTGGACAAAGTCTTTCTGTTCAAACTCTATAGCTGATAAATTTATCCCCATCTTTAGATTTGAATAGCCCGCAGAATGCCATTCTTTCAGCTGTCGACACGCTTTCTGTAATGTCCATTTCCCAATTGAAATAATCTGCGACGTTTCTTCTGCGATAGGTATAAACTCAAAAGGAGAAATCAGCCCGAGCTCTGGATGTTGCCAACGTAGTAAAGCCTCTGAACCAATAACCTTACCTGCCTTACTATCAATCTGTGGTTGATACAATAAAAACAACTCATTATTTTCAATTGCATTTGGTAAATCCTGTTCTAATCGTAATCGACGGGTTATTTTTCGAGATAATGTCTCGTCATACATACAAACAGCATTGTTACCTTTTTCCTTTGCACTATACATAGCAATATCAGCATGTTGTAAAAGTGTAGTAGTATTTATTCCTCCAAACGGATACACTGCTATTCCTATACTAAGAGATAAGTAAAAACTATGCTGATTTACTACAAATGGTTCTTCAGTTATACGAAATAAAGTTTCACACAAATCCAATAGCTGTTGCTCTGTTTGGTTATGGATAATGATCGCAAACTCATCTCCCCCTATTCTTGCTAGAGGAATAGTCGGTGACAGACATGTCCTAAAACGGTTGGCAACTTCTTTTAAAACCCTGTCACCAATCGAATGACCCAGTGTATCATTAATAGTCTTAAAGCGATTCAAATCAATATACAAGAGCCCAAGCTTATCCTGTGTTTTTTGTGCACGCTTAATAGATTTTTCTAATTCTTGCTGGAAGAATATACGATTTCCAATCTCCGTCACCGTATCATGGAATGCAAGATAATTTATCTCATCCTGCTGTTGTTTCATCCTCGTTATGTCTTTTACCATTACATAACTCCCAAAGGTTTGTCCTTCTATCATAATAGGAACTATAGTGACATACCAAAAGAGTATATCCTTCTCATTGTTATTTTTCACACGTAACTGTAACGAAGATGAACTACATCGTTTTCCTTTCTTTATAGCCGATTCCAATTCAGATTTATCCTCATCTAAAAAAATAGAGAAGCACTCTTTCCCTATTAATACAGCACTGTCTTTTCCTAATAACATACTTCCAGCCTGGTTTATATTTAATACGGTACCATTTGAATCAATCGTTAATATAGGATCCGGATGATACTCATATAGTGACTTAAATCTCTCTTGATTTTTTACCAAATCATTAGATTTGTTTATTAAATCCATTGTTCTTTGAGATACTGTTTGTTCTAATTGATTATTAAACACTTTTAATGTTTCAGTTAAATCTTTGTTTTGCATTCGTACGATTGTATGACGAATCAGTACAAATACAAAAGCAATACAATTTCCCATAATCAGTGTAGATGAAGAAGTTTGCTCTTTCAAAGTAAAGCCAATTAAAACTGTAACTGCAAGATAAGGGAAAATGACAAGAATTTTCTTTCCAAATGTCGGATTAATAATAAAATAATTTCTTTTAGAAGATGCATTCTTTGGAATTGTAGCAGCAATAGCGATAAATAATAGGAAAACTCTATACAAACACCTTAATAATATAACTGAACGATCTGATAAATCGTCTTGTAAATAAAAATACAAGTAGTCCGTAATAGCCAATCCGGTTAATACTAGGATAAAAATAAACAATTTACTTTTTGTATTGAAAATAGCTGGTCGAAAGATTAGGGTAACTCCAAGTAATAGAAGCAATAAATCTAAAATCGGAAAAATAAATGAGAGAAAAACATCTCCAATTGATAAAAATAAGATATTTGCAGAAGGTTTATTAAATAGGTACCACTCTAATGTAAAAATAGCAGTAACAACAATACATAAATCACAAAGTAAATACGCTTTCTCCCACTTGTTACATTCCATCATGATTTTATAAAAGAACGCAAAGAGAAAGAAGAATAAGAAAAACAACAAAAATACATCAGAGATATTAAAATTTTGTATTGGCAATTCCACATTAAGTACTTGAAAAGCGGATATGAAATTCCCTATCAAGAAACACCCTATTGCAATAATAATGCAAACCCAGAATACTTCTAACTTAATTTTTCTAGCTAATATAGAATACAGTAATGAGATAAACACAGTAGTTTCAATGACTAAAGATGATAGTCGGATATTAAAATCTGATACGAAATAATGATTCGGAAAAACAAATAAAAATATAAAGCAAAAGCTTATATAAGCTATTAAAGCCAATATCAATACATAAAATTGCACATATGCATGTTTACGCAATGGACTCACCTTCTTGAGTTTTTTCTATACTTTTATTAAAAAATGTCTTGATAGTGGCACAACTCCTACTAATTAAAATGTGTGCCACCTATTATCCATATTATGACCTTTTTAAAAGATTTCTTTCTACATACAACAGTCTTGTTAATTTTTTGTATATGTTTACAATTTTTAATACCGAGGATTCCAAAAAGGATAAGTTGAAAAATGTAGTTTTTTAAGTGTTTGTGCATAGTAAATTTGGATGGTACAACTTAACTACTCTTTAAATATGAGATAGAATATAATCCTCTATTGGATTATATTTAGTTGCTAACTATCACACTTAAAAGAAATGAAAATATACTATCATTAACATGGAAATTCGAATTAATTTACGAAACTAACCGTAACTATTATAGTTACAACCAAGATTGATGTCAATTTCAAATCTCTCCCCTTTTAATGGACAAAAGGCATGAAATATTGAACAATAATACGATATTTATAAAAAGAAGGTAATGTTTTATTTCCTTACTCAAAGAATTATAAATGATTTAGGATTAGGTGAAGCTGATTCTGATATTGCATCTCAAAAAAGAATGTTACTCTAAAAATAGAATTATGAAAGGAATGATGGATGAATAATGATTAACTAATTTAAATTTTAAGTTGAATTTTATAACTTCAAACTACAAAATATAGGGTTAGTCTATCCATTTTTAAAATTCAGTTCATACTTTATTTGTCATGATTCAAATAATTAATAAGTACTTATTAATTATAGACGAAAGACTAATCCTTCCGATTACAAATTGGGGGATTTTTTTATTCCCGTTTTATGTTAGTTGAAACTTATTAATTGTTACATACACCTAACAAATAAAGGAGCGAAAAAAATGAGTACTTCAGACACTATTATTACACATGTAATGCTCTATATAAGTCGTTAATATCCATCAAACTTATATAGAGGAATTAAAAAATGGATGGATGTTCCTCCTTTATATGAAACGTTTCGATATATAAAGGAGGAATTATTATGTCAATGATAAAAGTCCAAGACTTAACTTTTTCATACCCACGTAGCTTTGATACTATTTTTGAAGGTGTAAACTTCCAAATAGATACGGATTGGAAACTGAGATTTATCGGTAGAAACGGACGAGGTAAAACGACATTCTTTAATTTATTGTTAGGGAATTATGAGTATAGTGGGAAAATCCTTGCTTCGGTAGAATTCAATTACTTCCCCTATCCTGTTGCAGATAAGAACAAACTTACTCATGAAATCCTTGAAGAAATTTGTCCCCAAGCAGAAGATTGGGAATTTCTACGTGAAATATTCTATAAAAAGCTCATTTATATATATGGGACGAACCACTAAATTTTATAGATATCTATTCGCGTATGCAGATTGAAGAGCTTATTCAACAATTTAATCCCACAATGGTTATTGTTGAGCATGATAAGGTATTTCAACAAACAGTTGCAACAAAAACTATATCTATGTAGCTCAAAGCGAACACTTGAAAATATAATCAGTACATCGAATTATTAACTGAAAAATACTTTGATAAAATGATGAAAAAGGCCTAATTTCTCTATAATACATTGAGAAATTAGGCCTTTTAATAAGAAAAGTAGGATTCTTAAACATTAAATACAGTTTAACTTTTCAATTCTATTTTCACAGATTCATATATTCTTCTAAAGTCAGGTTTTTCTTATATATATTTTCAGCAATATGTCCTACATAGCGAATATGCCAAGGTTCATATGCATAACCTGTAATACTTTCCTTCCCCTTAGAATAACGAATGATAAATCCTGCACGATGCGCATTTTCTTTCAACCATTTGCCTTCCTTCGTGTTCGCAAACGCTAGCTCTAGTTCATTATTTGCACTTTTAGATGAAACGTCCATCGTTAATCCTGTTTGATGTTCACTATGTCCAGGCTTTGCCGAGAAACGATCCGTATGCTCTTGTCCTTTCTTTTTAACATTGTTGGCATACAGAGTTTTTTGATATTCATAGGAACGAAACCCTGAAACAGCATTCAACTGGATCCCCTCTTGCTTAGCTAGAAGGAATAACTTTTCTAGCGCTTCAGCTGCTTCTTTACGCAGATAACTCTTTTCTACCGTTCCACTAAATGAGAATGGTACATTCGGTACTACTAAATCCTTTGGCTTATAGTCTTCCGGCAATCCATATTCCTTATTTACTACAGCCTGTATACTAGCAAAAGAACTTGCTATCTTATTTGAAGTCCCATTTTGCTTACTATTATTCTCATTATTTATGGAGTTTTCACGAGTTTCATAATTTGTCTTTTCTGGTTCTTTACCAATAGATTGATTGGTGTAAACGATAAAGACACCTAGTATCACAATCATACAAGTGAAAATCCCTACTAATTTAATTCTCATTATTCATTTCCTTCCTAACACGCTTACTGTTTCTCGTTCATCATACTTGAACCATATCAAATCCATATTAATTTGACGTGAACTTTTCTTCATACAGTATTCCTTACTAAAATGACAGTATATCTTCCTATTTCTTTGCCACTCTTAAGATTCCAATATATAAAATCCATTCTATTCCTACATATAGAAAAACAATCTGAAAATTTGTATAATAAGATGAAAAGTGTAGCATTCTATTATAGAAAGGTCTTGGTATGATGCTAGGTATTCATGTAAAAAAAACAAAGGAAGAGTTAATTATTTCATGGCAGTTGGCGAAGGTTACGATTCCATTAGGTGATGTGATTGAGGTTACCGAAGATTCTACCTATGCTGGCGTTGAAGAATCAAATGTAATTCGTATTGGAACAGCATATGGTACAACGGATCGTATTTTAATTAAAACGGTAAAACAAAATTATGTATTATTTACTACGAATAAATTTTCGATTTTAAATGCTATTCACGCTTAAAATCGAATGTCCAAACTGACTCAAACAAAATCCGAGTTAAGTTCAAAAATGAAAGGTCTTCTAATTATTAGAAGACCTTCTTTGTAAAAATGATATAGTTATTATGCGTTTCTACGTTTGATAAATAATACAGTTCCAAGAGCTAATAATAAAAGGCCAACGCCCATTGAGATCCACATGGATAAATCTCCACCTGTAACTGGTAATATTCCTGATTTTAATGTCTTTTCTGCTTTTTGTTGTTCTGGTGTTGGAATGCTTTTATCTGGATGCGGCTGATCTGGTTTTGGTTGATTAGGTTTTGGTTGTTCCGGTTTTACTTCTTTAAATTTCACTGTTTGCCCCTTATCTTCGATGTCAACATGTATAGCTACCAAGACATTATCTTGATACAATTCTTCAAACACTACCACTTCTTTACCTTGTAACGCAGAAGCATTAAATGTGAAATCTAGTGTGATAGAACCATTTTTTTCTTTTGCTGTAAATTTAGATTCTACTGTTACTTCTTTACCATCAACTACTAATGGTTTTTTTGTTGCTTTATCCATTAGTTTGCCTTTTACAACGTACTCTTTACCTACGATTAAGTCTTTGTATTCCACTTTATCTTGGATTGTTACAGATTTAGAAGCATCTAACTCTTTAGAACCATCAGCTTTGTTTGTAGCTGTCGTTTTAATAGAAGGCTCTACAAATCGAACTGTTTGACCTACATCGTTAATGTCAGCGTGAGTTGCTATTACTTGACCTTCATGTAACAAGTCTTCAAACACGACTACTTCTCTTCCTTGCTGCTCAGCACCAACGAAAGTAAAGTCTAATGTTACAAAACCATTCTTTTCTTTTGCAATAAATTTAGTCTCAGCTGTTACTTCTTTACCACCAATTAATAATGGTTCGTTAATAGCTTTGTTCATTAATTTTCCTTTTACAGTGTACTCTTTACCAACAACTAAGTTAGTATACTCCACTTTATCTTGGATAGTGATAGCATCCTTTGCATGAATCTCTTTTCCACCATCAGCTTTGTTTGTAGCTGTTGTTTTTACTAATGGCTTAACGAACTTAACTGTTTGACCTTTATCATTGATATCAGTATGTGTCGTAACAACTTTTCCGTCTTTCAGTAACTCTTCGAATACTACTACTTCCTTTTCTTCTAAACCAGTTGCATCAAAAGTGAAATCTAGTGTGATAGATCCGTTTGCTTCTTTTGATGTAAACTTAGTTTCAGCAGTTACTTCTTTACCATTTACAACTAATGGTTTATTAGTCTTTTTATCCATTAATTTACCTTTTAAAGTGTACTCTTTACCTACTTGTAGGTCTTTGTATTCCACTTTATCTTGGATTGTTACAGACTTAGAAGTGTGCATTTCTTTTGTGTCATCTGTTTTATCAGTAGCTGTTGTTTTTATTGAAGGAATCTTTTCATCTTTGACAATATGTTTAATGATTTGACCATTCTCTTTGATCTCAAAAGAGAACGTTTCTTCATTCAATACATAACCTTTTGGTGCAACAGTTTCTTTATATGTGTATTTTCCAAATGGTAACTTTTCAAACTTCGCGATACCTTTATCGTCTGTTTTTCCTTTTACTACTTCTTTTCCTGCTTCATTATAAATAGTAAACTCTGCATTTGGAAGTTTGTTGTTTCCATCAGCTACATCAACTTTTGTAATTTCTAGATCACCTTTGATAAGATGATTAACTGCTAATAACTCAATAATTTTCCCATGTTCCTTTATTTCGAACACAATTGGTTCTTTAATAAGAACATAACCATTTGGAGAAGCCTTTTCTACAAATGAATATTTACCATATGCTAAATTTTTGACGTTAACTTCACCATTTTTATCTGTCTTATATTCACCAATAACTTTCCCACTTGCATCTTTTAACTCGAATACTGCATCTTCTAATTTTTTGCTGATATCTTCATTATCTACTTTAAGTAATTTTACACTACCTTTTACTTCGGTATTTTCCACTGTAAAAGTAAGTGTTTTATTGTGCTCTTTAATTTCAAAAGGATACTTTGTTTTATTTTCAATATATCCATTAAGTGTTTTTGTCTCTAAGAAATAATACTTACCATACGTAAGACCTTCAACGTTTGCAATTCCATTTTCTTTTGTTACTACTTTTTTCACTTCTTTTCCATCTTCAGTGAAGACTGTGAATTCAACATTTGGTAAAACCTTTCCTGAATCACTAAGTTTTTTAATTTCGATGTTACCTTTTACTTTATTGTTTACTACTTGAACAGCTCCTGTTTCCCCTGTTTTAACTTCAATAGTTTGTGGTTTATCACCTGAAACATAACCTGTTGGTGCTTTAATTTCTTTTACTGTATATGTACCAATTTGTAGGTTATTTAATTCTGCAGTACCATCAGCACCAGTCGTGATTTTTCCAACTGATTCATTATTTGCATTAAAGACTTCAAATACTGCACCAGCTAGAACTTCCCCATTTTCTCCAACCTTTTTAATTTTTAAAGAACCAGTTGCTTCCCAATTTACTGCAAGATCACCACTAAGCTTTTCTTCATTTCTTTCTAATAATACTGTAGCATTCTGAACAGTATCTGTGCCGCGGTAAGCAATTGCTTGAACTTTAGTTAAATTAGCAGCAACACTTAAATTAAATTCACCTGTTTTTGTGTTCTTAGGAATTTGGATACGGAATTTTTCCCCAACTGAAAGCTGATCTCTCACTTCACCATTTTCACTAACAATTTTAACTCCATTAGGGGCATTTTTCGCTACTACCTTATAAGAACCACTCTTAGCATTTGTTTGCACTGTGTATAGGTTTGTTTCAAAGAACTCACCCTTTAATTCTGCTTTTTGCTTTTCAGCAGGAATCACATTCATAAAAATATCTTGCGTCTCTTCACTATTATTAGCATTACTAATAATAGCCTTAGCTGCTTTTTCAACATTTTTATTCTCATGTTTTAATTCATTTACATCAAGTTGTCCTAATGCATTCCAGACCGCAAGCTGAGTTGCATAATGCGCTTCATTTTTATTAGCTACTCCCAGCTGTTCAGTACTTTTTTGTGGGAAACCATTTAATAAGACCTTATATACTACATTATCTGTTTTCCCCATTTCAGGAAGATCTTCACCATTTGGTGATTTTAATCCAAGAGTTAAGCAATAAGCAATTTGACCACTTGAATTTTTAATAATTTCAGTTCGAATGTACTTACCTAGACTATTACTATAACTCCAGTCCATTGAATATTTTTCATGCGTCATAACTTCTGCACTAGCCCTTGGTAAAAACACATTAAGGAATAATGCCAGTACTGATAATAATGTAAAAACTCTTATAATAACTCTCTTACTCAATTCTGTAACCTCCCTAAAATAAATTTATCTGAGTATATATCGCAATATCTAAAACATTCACGAGCAACCCGATTATCATTATAAAACAACAAATTACAAATATTAAACAAAATTAGCTAAATAGTCATAAAATTTACACATTTTGATATTTTTCAAGTTTTTAAATGAGTTTACTATATACAGATTCCAAAACACGACTGCAATTAACCAGATAAATATGTATGTTAAATATGTAACTAGTAGTTCTTTTGTTCAAGTTAGTAATCTTCTATTTTATCCAGCCATTACTGTAAGAAAATCCACCCAATTGCTTTTACCTAATAAATAAAAAAAGGCATCAAAAGTTTCGCTTTGTAATCATATATTTTGGCATATTTAATTATCTTTAAAAGAGGCCACTATTTAAATTACTAGTTTACTTCTTTCCATTTTATTTATAAATATGTACAATTTGTTC
Source organism: Bacillus sp. EKM202B (assembly GCF_011066025.1). Lineage (NCBI taxonomy): Bacteria > Bacillati > Bacillota > Bacilli > Caryophanales > Bacillaceae > Bacillus > Bacillus sp. EKM202B. The sequence goes on from NZ_JAAMNK010000004.1 coordinate 57,971, forward strand.
AACAAAAAAAGTTCCCTATTTTATATGAGGAAACTTTTTACGTAGTATGAACCTAAAAACCTAAAATCCCTATAATCTGGCGGGCCTTAGCATTATCAATATAATAATGCATCTCTAATCCTCGTCTTTCTGCACGGAGTACGGTTCCCTTTAATTTTGATAGATGCTGTGAAACAGTGGATTGCGGGAGTTTTAATATTTTCGTTAACTGTGTAACATTACACATTTTATGGTGCATTAATTCATTTACAATTTGTAATCGAACGGGATGTGCCATTACCTTTAATACATCTACATCTTCTTCACTGATTTTAACTCGATTTCTATTAGATAGTAATGTTGTCATTTCACATTCTCCTTTATTATTTATTTCTATTTTCCTATTATCCTTATAAGTAGTACTTATAGATGATTACCATTTGTCCTGTTGAGAAAATATATTCTCTTTATTAAATAAAAAAAAGACCCCTATCCTGAAAAACAGTAATTACTACTTCAATGAATTAATGTCCTCTAATTTTCAGCCAAACTATATTTTAGAAAGATTATTTCATAGTCTATTACATGATTTTGAGCAAGGTTTAACATACTTTGTTAAGCGAAAAATCTATAAGAAATCTTCCTTCATTTCGCCTTATACAACTTATACTATTTATTTCTCAACACAAATAAACGAAATTAAATTCCCAATAACGATACCTTCAGCTGTTAATTCTCATTCCTTTGTGAAAGTCCCTCTCTTTAATAACAGGGACTTTTAACTTTCCCCAATTAAAAAATAGCCTTTTCATTTCATTTTCTTGTTACCTCGAATAATCTGTACCCCTCTTTTAATCTATTAATTCCTTATTACACTCCTCCATTTAGATATAAGGGGAACTTCTCATTCAAAGAATAAATTATGCAACATTGCATTTGATAATCATTTTCATTGTAACTATAATGATTACAGGGTTACTATTAATCCAAATATTCTACATGGAGGTTTTATTATGTTCAAAAAAATTATTGTATCTTCTATGGCGCTTACTATGTTCGGTGGAGCTACAACTATGCTAGAGGCACCTACTGCTCAAGCAGCTTCTTATAACTCAACATCATCCTCTTACTTTGATGTCACTCCTGAAGAGGTCGCGGCTTTCTATCAATCTCAAGACTATAAAAAATTAAAAGTATTTATGGATGACTTTGAAGCTAGAAATCCTTATACTCCTGGTGGGGGCTACGCTCAAGGTAGTGTACGTATGCAAAAATTCAACGATGCTCTTAGAAATGCTAAATTAACAAATGTCTACCAAGAATTTATTAGAATCTCATACTACAATCATTATCCAGAACCAAAATAATAACAACGAATAAAATATTTATTATTTCTATAACTTAGCCTAATTTTAAATGTATAGCCTAAAAATAATGATTAGAAACCACTCCTATAAGAGTGGTTTTTCTATTTCCCAATATAATTTAGCTGCATGTTAAGTCACCTTTATTTTGAAATCTTTCATAATGGACATTCTCTCGTTTACACAAACTAGTAGATTAGCGAAGAAAATATCAAAATGTCTTTATAAGTGGTTGGAAGTAATTCTTTTCTGTTTCATAACAAAAAACGAGCACCCTCTCACAATTACATAAGGATGCTCGTTTTTACTTTTATGGGGGACTCTCGGGTCAATATCATCTCTTTCCAGAAAGTAAAAATCAAATCAGCTCATAAACAAGGTTTTTTAAATTTAATTCATAGATCTTACTGCAACTTGGAATTGTCCCTTAGAACCATCATCATTTGAAACGTAAATTTTATATGCTCCAATCGGTAATGGAGATAAAGCATTCCGTACATTTGTAACATTAATTTGTTGTTCTCCAGGCCTTATATAACCACCAGCAATTAACTCCGTATTTGGGCCTTTTACACTATACCCCATTGTATTTTGGCCATTATTTTTCATAAAGAAGCTTAAATCAGTACTCCCATTATATACAAAAGAAGTGACAGCCTCTCCACTATAATCCATTGTTTGAGTTAATAATATGTCTGCAGGAACGTGTTCAACTATATTAATTGCATCATTCGTTTTGTGCACTTCTTCAGCATAAGTATTATTCCCTAACACACCAAGTGTTAATGCCGAAATCACTCCACAACTAAGCATTAGTTTATTTAACTTCATTTTAAGTTCCCCCTTGATGTTTGTATTCTATTACCATCATACATTCTTTTTTAAGTGCGTTTTTATGTAATAATTCATATCCTTAAATATATATATAATAACTTTACGTATTAACATTTATTGAGTAACTCACATAGATAAAGCTACAGTATTATGTTTTATAAAAAAGAACATGTTAATTTCAAAGGTTTTTTCACACAAAATGTATACGATTCATTACAACAATACTCGAGTGAACAGTGTTTTCATTTCAGATAAATTATATGAATAAAAAAATTTAAAATTTTCACTTTGTAATTCGGTAAATTCCATGTTAATATAACGAAAGCTACAAAACAATGGTCGTCATATATATTATTTTCACAGAATATTCACACTCATAAACCCATTATTTTACCAGTAATTCAATCCCAATTTTACCTATACAAAAGTTAGTTTCTAATTTCATATGTACATAAATTCAAGTAGATTTTTTATCTATTATTTTTTCTATCTTCCTCATCAATTCTAATACGAGTAATATAATAACATTTTTTCAAGTACCCTTCCTTTTTTAGATAGAAAGTCTACTAATACTAAACATCTAGGTCCAACTTATACATAATACTACTTACAAACTATCGGAGATGCAAAACTATGGGAATTTCTACTCTCTTATTAAATACCTTTATTATAATAATTTGTATCCTTAGCTATCACGTATTTTGGCTAGAATTTAAAGAAAAAATAACATGTAATAATATGTTAATTTCTACTCTCTCCTCTATTGCTATTATTTTTTGTATGACTTTTCCTTTTCATTTACATGCTGGCTTTATTTATGATTTACGTTTTATTCCTATCATATTAGTTTTTCTGTATGGAAATACAAAAAACATTGTTCTTATAGGAATTTTATATCTTTCTTATCGCTTTTACTTAGGTGGAAATGGCGTTCTTCCATCATTTATTATCTTTACAATTATTTCTGGTATAACAATGCTCTTCCGTTACTTATTACCTATGCATTTTAAAGAAAAAAAGATATTATTAAGCTTACTCCTTATTTTAGTATGTACAGCTTCACTTTCTATCTGCGGTATTGTAACTCAAATAAATACAGGAGGTAAAATAGACGCTACTCTCATAGAATTTTTATTAAATTATATAATCATTAATATTTTCACATTATTATTATCAGTTTATTTAATAGAGGGAATGATTGAGAAATATAAAATGAAAGAAAAACTGCAACGGGCTGAAAAATTTTATATAGCTAGCGAACTAGCGGCGTCAATTGCACACGAAATCCACAATCCACTAACCACGGTACATGGATTCACTCAATTATTAAATGAAAAACATGCCTCTAAGCTATCTCAGGATCAGTACTTAGAAATCATGTTAATTGAAATGCAGCAAATACAATCTACTATCAATAACTATTTATCTTTAACCAAACCACAGAATACCCTAAAAGAGAAAATAGATATTAATTACATTTTAAATCAGGTGAAAGACACTATTTCACCACTTGCTCTATCATACAAAGTTGAAATAAAACAAAATAGTACAGATTCCTTTTATATAAATGGGGATCCCGAAAAATTCAGACTCTGTCTAAACAACATCATACAAAATGGAATTGAGGCTATGAAAAATGGTGGAGTTTTACAAATAAATATACAAAAAATAAAAGGAAATATTATAATTAACATTATTGATTCAGGTATTGGAATGTCATCTCAACAAATAAAACGAATTGCTTTGCCGTTTTATTCAACAACAGAAAAAGGGACTGGACTTGGTACTATGATTGCTTACAGTATTATTAAAGAATTAAACGGAGATATAGAGATAGAGAGTGAATTAGGTAAAGGGACACGCTTTTCTATTAGTATCCCCTGCTAATGTAATGAAAGTTATTTAGATAATAAAAATTTTCTACTTAACTTTTTAAATAAATGAATTTTAAAAATTCCGCTACCTTACGTATCAATTATCTTACTTTCAAATAATAAGGATCAGAGTTTATCTGTAAAAATAGATAAACTCTGATCCTTTAATTAAACGTACTTAAAATTCACTACTTTTCTTACATTTTGATGAACTAATAATTTATCGATTTCATCTCATTTACTGTTCAAATCTGTTTAATTTAAATATAAGATCTCTCGACACTTAATTTGTTAATGTCATTAGAGTCATTGTCTACAGTTGTTTTTTCATTAAAAGCATAGATCTTTTTGCTATTCATCGAAAAAAACAAATTCCCTTTTACTACTTCACTTCTACCGTATAATTCCCTGTTCCCCCACCATACTGATACACATGTAAATAATATTTCCCTGGATACGTATAGTAGCTACCTACTAGTTGATTTCCTTGTTGCTGGGCATACGTAACATAATTATTTAAATCTGCTTCTGAATAAAGAACCCAGTTTACTCCAATATTATTTTCTTTCGTTACATTGATTTGAAGGTTTTTAGCTGTTTCTACATTTATTTCAAAGAAATCACTTGTATCACCATTTCCTAAACTAGCACGTAAAATTTGATTCAACTGCAGTTTATTTGCTGTTTGGAATGAATTGTTTGGCTCTTTTTCTACACTGTTATCTTCTTTCTTTTTAACTGTCACACTCGTTGTAGCAGTATTAGTTGCTCCTTTATCGTCTGTTACTGTTAATTTCGCTGTATATGTTCCTTCTTTTGTATAAATGTGCGTTGAGTTTTGTTCATTACTTACAGTACCGTCTCCAAACTCCCATTTATAAGAAGCGATTTTTCCATCTTCATCTTTTGATCCATCGCTTTTAAAAGAGATTGCTTCGTTCACATTTCCGCTATACGGACCATTTATAACTGCGACCGGCGCTTTATTCACAGCTCCTTCTTCTGTATTCATACCATGGAACACAACGTCATACTCAAATTGTCCTGATGCATTCACACGATAATTCACAAAATAAGCTGTTACTGTTTTATAGCCTGTCCATTCTTTTGCACTTAAACGTTTTAACGTATCATTCACCTTTTGTGTAATTGTTTTCCAGTCTTCATATTCTCCTTTTGCAGCAGTACCTGTATATGTTCCTTGTAGTGTAAATGTATTAAAGAACTGTGATTTATGTTTCTTTACAGATACATTTTTTACATTTGCTTCCGCCGTAATTTCTGCTGCAATATCTGAAACTGGTTTCGGTGCGTGCGTTGCTAAATAATCGTCTGATACTAACGGAACATTATATTTATCACGATTATCAACTAACATTTGCATATAGTCTTGATACTCTTTATTTAAATTCGCATCTTTACTTAACGCAGAGCGATATGCATCATATGCTGTAACATCATTTTTCCTAATAAGGTCATGAACTTTATCAAATATATCATACCTCTTATTGTACATGTACGATTGTAAAGCGAAGGAATAATTATAGAAATCCCACGTTCCATACTTTGCATTTAACGTTCGCTCGGCCGTATAACGCTCTGCTGGATTTGAAGATAATCCTCCTATAATGCTTTTTCTCGGTACAACATTATCCGTTCTCGTTGCTCCTGCAAAAAATTCAGCATTTCCTTCTTCAAACCAAGATAATCTTTCATTTTCATACATCTTACCTTGTCCCCATAGTCCTGGCACTTCATATCTACCTTGTAAATAATGCGTGAACTCATGTCGAAATAACTCTTCTAAACTATAAATACTTTCTTGTGGTGTACGTTCATAAGTAAAGAATGTACCTGTTCCTTCTATATAAAGACCACCATTATTCGTTTCATACCCGTACAATTGACGATTAAATTGATATTCTGCTGGACTATTATAAATAACCATCGTCAATACATCATCTGGATTCCCTTTTTCTAATGGCTGGTCACTTTCAACGGTACGATGGAATTGTGCCTTCACTTCTTTCGCTGCCCAATATAGACGTTTTACTTTTTCCTCAGTCACTTTATCTCCAGCTTTTAAAACAATTGCACCATCATCAAACGTATACGTTTTCGGTAAATATTTTTTCTTACCATCTTCTCGTATTTGATCTAAATTAACCATATTTCCATTTGCATCTTTTCCGCCATAATTTGTCGCGATTTGCTCAGCTGCTACGAAATATTGCTCCCCTAAGTACGGGTATATGTTCATCGCATCTGTTACAACTTGTAACCCTTTCGTCCCTGTACTATGGAACGTACCGAGTCTACCTGTATAATAAATGCCATTGTTAATAAGCCATCCGTTTTTCGCTGTAATCGTTCCCATTAATGCAAAACGACTTAGCTCATTAATATAACTATCTATTTTCTGATACCATACTGTATCTTTCGGTACTTTTCTCGTATCGTACAAATATGATTGAATATCGTAATCCACACCTTGCATAATATCGTAAATCGCATTTCCAGCTGAAAGATTATCTACCAATGTAGAAAAACTATCATTATATTGTTTAAAAATCTTCGCAGCCGATGTTATCGTTTCCACATCACTCGAAGCGTTTCCTATTAATTTTCCGTATGATGATACAACTCTATTTTGTTCTAATGTACCGAGCTTAAAATTCGGGTTGCTCGCAATCGTTTTTAATGCAGGTAAGCATTTATCATGATAGCTTCGTTCATTCAGTTTACTTAATTCTGTATTATAAAATCCTAAATAAAACCCAGATCGCAATACCTCTACTAATGTCTCAATCCCTTTTGAATCATCTTGCGTATAAGTTTGCCCTTGCTGCTTCAATTTATCAATAATCGCCTGCATCCTACTATCATTTTGATAGAATGCTAGACTGTCTTTATTAAACTGAAATAGCCCCGTAATTTGCTCCCAGTCGATTGTTACAAGTAAATCTACTAATTGCTGATTGCTTAATTGATTTAATTCAGCAATTGTATAAGTTTTCGCTACAGCTAATTGTTTACTTTCTTTTTTTACTTCTGGCGGTCTTTGCGATAAATCAGCAAATTGTAGCCTTTTCTCAAAAGACTTATTTTCTAGCACTTTTGATGAATGAGCTAATTCTTGCACTGGCAATTGTACACCAACTGGCTCCATTTTGAGCACATTTCGATAAGAAACTTTCTCTTCCTTAGTATTTTCCGCCGATATGCTCCCTTGAAAACTCCCTAACAGTAAACTAGCAAAACTTACCCCTACTAAAACTTTTTTTGAATAGCCTTTCATACTCTCCCCTACCTTACATTTTTTAGTGTCCTACATTAATATCTTACTATTCTGACTATTCATTCTGTATTGAGAAAATATAAGGTAACGTTCACATATGTATCCATTCATAGCAAAATTAACGCTTGACTCTCCATGCGAGTTGTGTCAAAAAAGGATAGATAATAGCAAAATTTCTGCTACATCTAACCTCTTTTTCAACGCTATGAATTTAACTTTACAAACGTTATTTCTGGTAATGTTTGTATATATTGAATGAATGCATTCTTTTCTTCAGGTGATATATTTTTCAGCTGCATTCCTACCTTATAAACTACACCTGTATCTTGCTGTAAAGATTCCACTTCATATGAAAGTATTGGAATACCTTTCATATGAAGCTTCTCTAATATTTGTTGTACCGTTTCATGTTTATTCATACAAATTTGCACTGTTATATTTTGCGGAAATAAAAATCGCACTTTAAAAATACGACTTACAATCTCTAACCCAATTAAAACGAGAATCGTAGCTCCAATCCCTACTACATACATACCCGCTCCAATTGCTAATCCAATTCCTGCTGTAGCCCATAAACCAGCCGCTGTCGTTAATCCTTTCACTACCTGTTTTTGAATAATAATTGTACCTGCACCTAAAAAACCTACTCCACTAACAACTTGCGCTGCAATACGACTTGGATCAAGGGACATATGATTTTCAAACATAATATCTGAAAAGGCATATTTCGAAACAACCATTATTAAAGCGCTCCCTACCGCTACGAGGAAATGAGTCTTTAATCCAGCTTCTTTTGATCGAATTTCCCTTTCAATACCAATCATTGCTCCTAATAAACCAGCAATACCAATTCGTAAAATAAAATCAATATGTAAGCTCACGAACACTTCCCCCTTTCATTCATTATAGATGGATAAAACAAAAATTATCACACACATCCATTTATCGATATAAAAACATTTCATCAAAATTCACTTACTATCCCAACGCTTTTATGCTAATATTTTAAATATTAGCACAAACAAGATAACCTATTTCTCATACAAAAAAACCTTTAAGTTCAACACCTTACTTATCTTCAGTTAAAAATTGCATATGAAGTGCAAGAAATGAGGTTGAGAAAGTTAGAAAACGCTTTCATTTTCTGCCTTGATTTTTGTGAAATAAAACATAAATAAAAGGAGCTTACTAGCAATGAATGTCTTTTTGATTACACCCACTACTGATTTACAAGAAGAATACTTAGATTTTTATAACGAATGGAAAGATAGCGGTGAAACGATGATTCCGTGGGTTATTTCAAAGGACCCTTCTAACTTTCCAGCTATGATTCAAGAATTACTCGATGCACATAACGGAGTAAACCTTCCTGAATCTTGGGTACCAGACTCTACGTATTGGCTCGTTACAGATGAAAATAAAATTGTAGGAGTTGTAAATATACGTCATAGTTTAACCGAACATTTATTTAACACTGGAGGTCATGTCGGTTATGGCATTCGCCCTTCTGAAAGAAGAAAAGGTTATGCTACGAAGTTATTAGAGTTATCGCTAGAAAAAACGAAGGAATTAAACATCGAGAAAGTACTTGTCGTTTGTGACGAAGTGAATACAGGATCAGAAAAAACAATCTTACATAACGGCGGGCTTCGTGATGATGATTTCATTGAGGAAGATGGAAATATTGTAAGAAGGTATTGGATTGAACTATGAATAATTAAAAACAAGCCAGAAAGTGATTACACACTTTCTGGCTTGTTTTATGCTACTTCTATTTCAAACTGTACTGTAATACCACTTGGATCTACTACTGTAAATCCATTTGTAGTTTCATTTATTTCATGTTGTTTTTCTATTAATCTTTCTTTCACTTCATCTAACGCTTCTTTATGCGGTAGTACAATCGTATATACCTTTAGTCCAGTTGCATGTGTTGGTGGGTGCGGATTATTTACTCCGTTCCACGTATTTGCACCGATATGGTGATGATAGCCTCCTGCCGAAATAAATAAGCAATCCTCTTCACGCTGTTGTACCTCAAAGCCTACCGTCTTTACATAAAACTCATGTGACTTTTCTACATCAGCTATTCGTAAATGTACGTGTCCAACGACAGTATCAGCAGGTAAACCAGCAAACTCATAATCAACGAGCGTTGCCAATGCTTTTAAATCAAGCGGCGTACTTCCTCCTGGTCCTTCTCCCCATTGATCGCGCGGGCGGTCTGCATATATTTCAATTCCATTACCCTCTAAGTCTTGTAAATAAAACGCTTCGCTATACGTATGATCACTTGCACTATTAAACCTTGAAATTGGTAAAATTTCATTTGAATATGTATAACGCCCTTCTTGTTCAGCCGGGCTATCAATTACATTCTTATTACGAAGAACCCCAAATAGTGCCGAAGCAAAAGCTTCACGAGTCGGAACTAAAAAAGCAACATGATATATACCAGTCGTACGTGGTTCTTGTAGTGCCCCATCCTCCAACTTTTCAAGAACAAGCAGCGTATTCTTACCACCCTTTCCAGATAAATACGCTTTATTCCCCTCTTGTTTAATTACTTCTAAGCCTACTACATTCTCATAAAAAGCAATTTGACGTTCTAAATCTTTCACTTTAAATGCAACATGACCAATACGTGTTTTCGGATGAATTTGTACCATGAATAACTCCATCTCCTTATCCCAATATTTTTCCATTACATATAACCGTTACTATGAAGAATACAACCAAAATCACCCTATGTAAATAAGAAAAGTCAGAATTTATGCATATTTTTATTTTCTTAATAAAAAAGCCACCTCTTCTAACTTTCAGAAAAAGTGACTTTATAACTCTTATCTCATTTTATGTACTTCAGCAACTAACTTTCCGCCCTGAATGCCCATATAAAGCTTCACAGGTGCGTCGTTCGTATTTTCAAATACTAAGTCTAAGTATGGATATGCAATTGTAGCATCTCTTCCTTGTGGCACATAACCTACTGTTTTAGAATGCGTCGTTCTCTCTACCATTTTCAAACCAGCTTGATCTGCTGCATTGTATAAAGTCGAAGATGTTTGACAAACACCTCCACCATATCCATCTACTAATTTACCATCTACAATTTCTTTTCCTAATTGATATCCTTTATCTGGCGTTGTATCACCGATTAATGCATTAAAAGAGAAGCGGTCTCCTTTTGCTAATACAACTCCATTTATGCTCGCCGCTGACAAACGAATATTCTCAATACGGCCACCTGTTGATCCACCTAAATTCGTTTCATATCTACCAATTACCGTACCACTTCCTTGCGCATCACTTAATGTTGCCGTAGGCTTTTTCTCTGTGATTGGTAACTGATATGAAGAATCCCACATACCAACATTTAACAATTTATCTACTAATTCTTTTTCCATTAATTCATAAGAAGGTTTTCCTTCTTGCCAACTTCCATCAGGTGCTATACGTGATGGAACCATCTTTTTATCAACGGTTTTCCCAACCTCACTAGCAACCTTCGTTACCGATTTTTTAAATTTTGCTTCGTCTTCAAAATAGCCTAAACTAGACAAATCTATTTTTTTCACTTCAGTACCTGTTCGACTATCAACTAAACTAATAGAATCCTGCACTTCTGCTTTAGCCGCGACAGTGTGTCCACCAATATCACTTACTAATGCAACATCACTTACTTTTGTACCACAACCACTCACTACAGCTACGCATAGCACCCCAACTAAAATACCCTTTATTTTACGGAACAATATACTCTCTCCTTTTCCCCAACACTGCTTTTATGTATTATTTCATTTTTATGTATGTTTTGTTACAATCATTTTACAATATGTTTATAAAATGTTACAAGTTATTTTTTACTCTATTTAAATTACTCTTTTCTTTTGTAAATGTCTATACATATTTTTATGAAAATGTAAGTTTAGCAAATTTGTAACCTTTATGTAACCTCTCCCCTTCTATCCATTATATACCATTAAATAAATGAAAAACAAATGTAACAACTCCCTGTTCTTATGTATAAAAGTAAATCACGTAAATATAATTAGGTATTTGCCGTGCCACAGCTCCGCTTTTACACATACAGTATCGTGTATTTAACCTATTTTAAAGAAATGGAGGATGTTTTTATGTACCCCTACAATCCATATGATTCATATAACCAATACGGTTATCAGCCTCAATATGATTTACAAGCACAATACCAACAATATATAGATCAAACAGAACAAGTTAATCCATATGACCAAAATAGACAATTTCAACTTCCAATCTCTTTCCCTGGTACTGGAAACCGTCAACTAGAACGACGAGTAAATGAGCTTGAGCAAAGAGTACGTCAATTAGAAAATACTGTTGAGCGCCATACACGTAGGCTAAATCGCTTAAACCAACGTTTACGTACAATAGAAAACAGACTTAACATTCCATTTGCAGCGTTAGAAGACGGATTTTAATTTTGAAAATAAAAAATATATAAGGAAGGGTCTCCCCTTCCTTATATAAATTGACGAAAGTTTTCTCCATCTCTATACTGATAAGAGTTAATGAAATGAAACAAGGTGATAAATATGGATTTTGAAATAAATTTTCTTTCCTTTTATGTTGTACAAGTAGAAGGAAAAGGCGAAGCAGTTGATAAACGCTATAAACATTTTCAAACATTAGACGCTGAAGAATATGAAGATAGCTCTTTAAAAGAATTTTTGAATGGTGAATTATTAAAAATTTCAAAGCGAAAAGTAGAACGTCATGCTAAAACGGAACAAGCCCCAACAAAGATTGGGCGCTTTATTGTAGAAGAAGGGCACGAACTCGATTCAAACCCTCATTACAACCTATTTAATCGTATTCGTTTTGCAGAAACAAAAGAAAACTTCAAAGATATGAGCGAGCCTCTCGTTTATACATATCTTGACACAAGCGCTGTTCGTGGTGGTGTATTTTTAATTGCTCAAGCAAAACTACGTAAATACTTTGATGACCCGTTCGTATTCGTTATGAAATGTGACTTTGAACCGAAAGTTGCCTCTATTTCAGATGAATCAACGCTTATTCGTAACGTTGAAATGGCCATCACAACGAAGAATATGAAATCTATCCAATATCCGTACATGCCTGAAGAAGGTATGGTCGAAGTGGGTGAGCTAAAAATTCACCAAGCATCACACGCCCGCTACTTCGAGGACTTCTTAAAATTCGTCGAATACGAACGCTCTATGCCTGAAATTATGAAAACACAAGTAATGGACATGGTATACGACCAAATTGAAGATGTATTTGAAGAAGGTACGGAAGAACGCGAACAATTCGACCAAGCAATGGAAGTATGGGCTGCCAGTCCGAAGCGAGAAATTATGGAACAATTTTCAACCGAAGAAGTAATGGAAGCTACCGCTCAAATCGTCGAGCACGCCCCAGAAGTGGAATTAAAGCTAAAAGCAGATCATATCTCTGTGAAGGCCCTGCTTGCTGATTTCGGAGATCAAATACATATCGCGAAGGTAAATGACCGATACGTATTAATGATTGAGGCTGATACACTTACGTTTGAAAAAGGCTTCTCTCCTATTGAGTTTCTGAAGCCAGATGAGTTGCAAGATGTGATTGAGCGGATTGAGAATAAGCAACAGTTTTCATATGATCCGAACGGGGTTGAATAAAGAAAATCAAGTAACCAATAAACATGTTTTAAATAACAACTATGTGTCTACAAATGAGACCACACAATACTAAAAATTTCGATTCTAACATTGAATAAATGCTTCCCTATAACTATTTTTTTACTGAGCGCTATTAACAAAGCGCTCTTTTATTTTGGACTTACTTGACGTTTACTTTAAAAACCGACTCTACTAAGAATCGGTTTCTCTGCTTTATAACAAGATGTGCTTATTTATTAAATTTTTTTGATTTAAGATAAAATTTGTTGCAGTATCTAAATAAATTCGTTCCTTGTTGTACAAACACATTTCCAGTTGAAATATCCTTTTCAATATGTTCTTGTATACAACGTACTACAATTTTTTCACTTTTTACTAATAGACCCAGTCCTTCTATAAGTTTTTGATGTTTTTCCTTATAGTCACTATGTATGTTATTAAAATAAAAATTTCACTTTACTACCTCAAATTTATTGTACTCGTAAAAAGATAATTGAAAACGATATTCTGGATGCTCTCTCACCCAATCGTAGGCTTCTTCTAAAATATCCATTTTATTTTGTAGGTCATTAAGTTCACTGCATTCGTCCCTTTTCTGTTTGCACAGAGGGCAGAACCCATTCACTATCGTGGCACTCATCGCACAAATAGTTTTATTTTCTAAGTCAACTAATATATGAAGAATAAGAGAATGTTCTGCTGTTGTAGTTACCATCATTTCAGCAATCCTATCCTCATTCCAAAAGACACCGTTTAATTCCATCTTTACGTTAATATCTTTGATATCCAAATTTATCATCATCGCATCTCCCATATATATAACGCTTATCTTACTCTTCAATTTTAATCTTTAATCCACCGCGGTTTAAAGATATATTAAGCTTTTTCTAACTCCTTTTTACTATAAGAGGAAGTGTAATAAAAATAAAAAGTGATGTGAATATAATATAAAAAATAAAACAGTTAAAATGTTAAAGATTGCTTCCATTTAACTGTACCCTCTTTCATTTTTATGAGCTCTTATTTTATTAATATATTTTAAAATTCTTACGACGCCTTAATTTTCAAAGCAATTATAATAGCCAAATTACAACAACAAATTGGTTCCTAATTAAATTTGAATACTTTACTCATCCGTCAATACGATGACTTTAAATTTATATAGCTAGAAATGGAGGAGAATGTCACCTAGACTGTGCATTCTCCTCCATCTCAGCCAAATATTTAAGCTGCCGCTCCGCTTTTCTCACCGCTGTAGGGAAATGTTTTTTCAGAAGTTCTACTGTATTTTCACTTATATAATACCTTTCCGTTATACTTTCCCACGTTTCACTACTTTCAAATGTACTCCACACAAATGGTCGTTCTGCATGTTTCCTCAGTTCTTTAAACACCCATTTTCGCATCTTTTTTTTCGCTTTTTCTGTTAGTTTTCCGTTCTTTACAAGTTCAAGCTCACCATGTCTCTTGTATCGCTTATTAATATCTCTCTCGCTATATATTTTAAGAAGTATATTTGCTGTATTCTCAGCATCTGCTAAAGCGCGGTGCTGCTTTCCTTCCCACGTTAAACCGAGTTGTTCTACTGCAGATTGTAAACTTGGTGTATGCTCAAATAATTCTTCATACGCTTGGAAAACAAATTTTTGCAAATCAAATCTACTGTCTTTTTCCATACACGGGCATTCTAGGCCATGTAATGTACAATCATGAGATAGAAAATGATAATCTTCTTTTCCCCATGAAATAAATACAGAATCTTCTCCAATGAACTGAATAAATTTCTCTATAATTTGAGGGAATTTCTCTACACCAATTAAATCTTTTTTTGTAATTCCCGTTAATTTTGTCGTATGACGAGTAAGTCGTGCACCCGGTTTTACTAACTCCGAAAATTCTCCAATTACCTTCATTGTACTTGCTTCTATTTTTACAGCTCCGATATCAACTATCTCTGACGGATCTTCTGATTTATACGGCCTAAAATTTCTCTCTATATCAAACACAATAAAATGTGTAGCGTTTTTCAATTTATTTACCTCTTTCTAAAATCCTTTTCACACACATACTTTATTTTCAGTATCTATTTATTCATACACTTTATGCATGAAATACCTCGTATAAAAAACAAAAATTCAGTCTTATTATCATATGTACATTGGAGGATATTCAATAAGAACGCAAAAAAAAGAAGGGCGAGCCCTTCTTTTTTTCAAAAATTACTTCTTGTTAACGTTAGTAGCTTGTGGTCCACGGTTACCTTGTTCTACTTCGAAAGTAACTTCTTGACCTTCTTCTAAAGTTTTGAAGCCGTCGCCTTGGATAGCTGAGAAATGAACGAATACGTCTTCTCCGCCTTCAACTTCGATGAAACCGAAACCTTTTTCTGAGTTAAACCATTTTACTTTACCGTTTTGCATGAAAAAAATCCTCCTACAATGTACCTATATGTACATATTCATTTTCAACCACCTTACAATAATAAACCAGACATTAAAAAACTGCAACCCCTGAGGAGATTTAACATTGCTATCCTCCTCGGAAGTTACAGCTCATTTAAATCTCTATATTATTAAAAGTAAAATGGTTTAAACATACTATATCATATCAATATAATAAAAGCAAAGTTTTTTTTGCTAAACAACTTTTTTCTTCCACTGCATCGCTTTTGATTCACCTGATCCAGCTACAACATAGCCTTCTTTTTGATTAACAATGCGCCAACCATGCCCTTTAACCGAGTCACATACTGTAACAATCCCTTCATTAAGATGCACACGGCAAACCGTGCTAACGCCCGCCTTATTTTGCGTTGAAGTCGTATATAGCACATGTTGATCTACACTTAAGTCTAAATAGCTACTAGCTTTCTGCTCACTTTGACATGTATGCCAATATAGTTTTTCATTCTCAATACTTTCATCTATTTTACAAAAAGAAATATTACCACCAATTCCTTTACACGATCCACTTGCTGCTACTAGATAAGAATTATGTAGAGTCAACGCAGAAATCATTTGATTCATCGCTATTTTAATTCTTTTTAATTTACGTTTCTCTAAATCAAAAAGCCAAACACCACCATATTTCGCATGTATTTTCGTACCAATAAATAAGTAATGTTTATATAAGAATAACGAACGAATAGACGGTGCATCACTGCCATAATCAAGAAATGGATGAATGGTCTCCCATGTAGAACCGAAATTATTAGAAAGATACAATGTTTTATCTCCATGAGCAATGACAGTTCCTTGTACATTACTACACACATTCCAACTCGTTGCTTTTGTTGGAAAACGCTGAATTGTCCAGTTCTCTCCACCATTCATGCTACGAATAAAAATCCCTTCGTCGCCTACACCATAAACTATATTATCTACGCTATGTAAATCCCGAATTCGTTTTTGAAAGCCATTTAAAATTTGTTTCCATTCTCCGTCTTGTTCAATAAATAAGCCATCATATGTAGTAGCTAACATAAGTTTTCCATCTCTTAATTTTGTAATAGCAGTTGCACTTAACATTGTCTCCACGTTGACACTCCCATTCTTAGAACTTCTCAGCAAATGCAATTGCAAAATTACTGCATTTTTCAATATCCTCTTCATCTTCTGGAGATAATTCAATTTTCAATCCTTCTTGTACAAGTTCTGCACCGCGTTCTACAAGACGTTCTTCAAATATCGTCACCGCTTCACAAAACAGTTCATATGCCGTATCACCTGATCCAAATACAGCTGCTTTTTTTCCTGACAAATCTATATTTTCTAAATCCTCGTGGAAATCTTCTGCCTCAAACGGCAATTCACCATCGCCCCACGTATAAGATCCTAAAATAATTCCATCATAAGCTAGCAATTCTTCAGCATCCATGCCTTCCATCTCTTGCAATACTACTTCATGATCAAAAGCATCCAAACTTACTTTTATTAAATCAGCAATACTCTCTGTATTTCCTGACATACTCGCATACGCAATTAAAATTTTCGCCACTTTGGCATCCCCCTCTTGCAATGAATGATTCTCATTCTCATTATATTAATAATGAGAATCAATTTCAATTATATTTTTCATTTTTATTTATTCCATACAAAAAAGCACAGATGACTATACAATCACCTGTGCTTTTTTATTACTTTTTAAAAATACCAAATGGCTTTCCAACTGGTAAAACAACTTTTCCGAAGTGTGTATTTAACACTGCTGCGGCTGAACCATAGAAAGATAATAATGAAATACATAGTTCAGAATATGCTGCTAAATTATGCATTGCGTGCGGCATAACACCTAAAGTACTTAATGAAAGACCAATAAATAAGAAATCAATAAGTACGAAAATCATAAATAATACTTTATGTGTTTCCATTGCACCAATCGTCATAAAGATTGTGAAAATTAAATATCCGATAAAGGCTACACCAAGCTGTTTTGAATCTGCAGTTTGGGCTAATTTTTCGCCGAATACTCCAAGTTGAATTAACCAAGTCATTCCAACACCTAACCAAAACAGGCCGTACGCACCAAATGCTGTCGTACCGAACGTGTTGTTATGCTTTGCATCGTGAATGCATGCAAAGATTTGTGCAAATCCCCCTAAAAAGATTGCCCATGGTAATACAAGTGAAACGCCATCTGTTAAACCTAACTTTTGAGATGATGCTACAAGTGTTACCATTGCTAATCCAAATAGACCGATTCCAGATGGATCTGCTGTTGTCATTTTCACATGATGTGTAGTAGTTTGATTGCTCATATAAACCTCCTGATTATAAACATACTCGAATACAATACTTAAATCAGCAGGCTATGTCAATGGTTTTTTTTGTATGTTGTCAGACCTTGCATCTTATAATAATCGAATATACTTTCGACCACTTCGTAAGGTTTTATATTCACATTTTTCAACTCATTTATCGGTATCCATAACGGAATATAACAACCTCTATCTTTCTGCTTAAACTCCTCACCTTTTCCGCTTCCGAATACTCCGTCCGTAATATAGGCTTCATAATAATATTCGGTACCTTTATACTTTATCTTTGTAATAAGGTGCTTTACTTCTATATGTACCCCTAATTCTTCGTATATCTCTCGCTTCGTTGCCTCTTCCGATGTTTCTCCTTCTTCTATTCCACCGCCTGGAAAAACGTAATATACTTCATCGTCTCGAACACGTTTTATTAGAGCAATTTTTCCATCCTGTACAATAATAGCCACGCCGCGATTTCTCATCATTTTATTACCTCAATACGAACCGCAACTGTTCCCCACTTTTCTTCTTGTTCTTTCGTATATATTTTGTATGTACTTTCTAACATTTCCTCTAAACTATCATTTTCACAATCCAATAACTTTTTATCAATTTGCTCGTACATTTCTTTAAAGCTTTCGTATCGCTTTACTTCCGTTACTTTTACAACCATCGTTTCTGCTGTCGTAAGGTTCGTAAATACAATTTCATCGCCTTGTTTTATAAGTTGACGTTTTTTATCGTATAAGCGTACTTCATATACCTTTTTTCCTGATTGAATTGACTGAAAAGGTTTATTATATAACCCCATTTCGTATCTCATCCACTCCACTCCCCGTTATTCATTTTCTCTACTAACATACTTACATCTTACTAATTCATACAACACAGTTCGCCTTACTCCACCTTGCATATAATGTTCCATATCCATTACTTGCTTTAGAAAGGATGCTAAATTTGTTATGTTATATTTAAATCAAAAACCTGAATATAGTAAATATGATATTGGTGATTATACTTATAGTAAAGTAGGTCCAACTATTTTTTCTTGGAATGATGAAACGAAATTGAAAATAGGTAAGTTTTGTTCATTAGGAGAAGAAGTCGTTTTCATACTTGGCGGCGAGCATCGTGCTGATTGGATAACGACTTACCCATTTAATGCTCTCTTCGATGAAGGAGCACATATTACTGGTCATCCTTCATCAAAAGGTGATATCGTAGTCGGCAATGATGTATGGATTGGTTATCAATCCTGCGTTTTATCTGGTGTTACAATTGGTAACGGGGCCATTATCGGCGCAAAGAGTGTAGTTACAAAAGACGTACCTCCATATGCAATTGTAGCTGGGAACCCTGCCAAACTAGTTCGCTATCGTTTTTCACAAGAAACCATTGAAAAACTAGAAAAACTTGCATGGTGGGACTGGGATATTTCTGTCATAAAAGGAGCTATTCCATTTCTACTCTCCAACAAAACCAATGAATTTTTCACCTCACCCGAAAAAGAATCTATATGATTGATACACATAAAAAAGAGCATCCTATTCTTACAGGATGCTCTTTTGGTATTTATTTTTTATTTATTTGTAAGTGATTACATGGAGAACATTGAAATGGAATTTTATCTAAGCAATTAAAGTTCGTTTCGCAAATTTGTTCTATCGTTGGAACAAATGGGATGACTACCATGTTACTTTCTATTATTTGTGTAACAGGTGGCAATACTGTACCTACTTGATGTTCAAAGCGAATACTCGCTTGGTTAATATAATTTCCTGAACCACTTGGTGCGCTCTGAACTACTACTTGAAACGAAACTGTCCGCGCTTCACCCGGATTTAAATTTCCTATAAGAAACCCTGATACTGGACTTACATTTCGTAATGGAACACTATCGACTATTACGCTTCCAGGGATAAATCGAACACTACTATCTAACATGTCTTGAAAACGAATATTTTGCATGACAGTATCACCTGTATTTGTAATGACTGTCGTAAACGTAATGACATCTCCAATTGTTGCTGTTTGAAGATTTGCCGTTTTTACGACTGTCGTTGAGACATTTTGAGGGATAAACGGGATAACAACTGTATTACTATCACCTTCAACTACTACAGGCGGCTCATTCGGATTTACAGTTGCGAGCCCAGTCGCTGTAGCAGTATTTGTAACTAAATTATTTATTTGTCCTCCCGTTATTACAACTTGGAAATTAATAATTGCCGCATCATTTGGCTGAAAATCACCTAACGGAATACCCGTATTCGGATTGGCAAATGGAAGAGGTACATCATTTACCGTTACCGTGCCATTTATAAATAACGTATTTGGATCAATGATATCTGTTAAAACAATATTCGTCACAGGAACTGTACTATCATTTATGACGGCAATGCCGTAAGTGACAACATCTCCTACCATTGCTACTTCAAAGTTTGCTCCTTTTGCAACAAATAAGATTGCAGTATTTACCGTTACAATAACTGTATTACTCGTGTCCATCACTGTAACTGGCGGTTCACCTGGTACTAAAATATATTCTGCTGATGCCCCAGCAACGTTCACTACTGTACCACCATCTGGAAAACTCGTAATCGTAGCTTCATATGTTACAATCGCCGTCTCACCGACTGGAATGTCCAAAATCGTAAATCCAACCTGCGGATTTACTCCCGGACGCGCTACTCCATTTACCGTTACACTATTTGGTACAAAAACAGCTTCCGGAGATAGCACATCAATAAATTGAACATTCATTGCGTCAGCCGTACCAGTATTTAATATACGAACACGATACGTTACCGTTTCTCCTACTCCAACAATTGAATGATCTACTTCTTTCAGCATATCTAAACTGCCTCTATTTACTGGTGTGACTGTCGTATTACTTGAATTGGTAATTGTAAACGGTGGTTCTCCTGGAATCAATTCGAAATCACCAGTTACTCTCGCTGTATTCATAATGCTACTAGAAGGCGGAATTGAAATTACATTTACTTCAAATGTGATTAATACGCTATCCCCTACTGCAAGATCCGGTAATGAAAAGCCTACAAAAGGATCTAAACCTACTTGCGGAATCCCATTTATTTGTACACTTCCAGGAACAAATTCTAAACTAGGTGATGGAACATCGATAAACTGAACATTCGTCGCTGTTACCGTTCCCGTATTTGTAACTTGCACACTATACGTTAACGTATCTCCTAAACGTGTCGCTTCTTTATTTACAGATTTTATAATGCTGAAACGTCCTCTATTTATTCTTGTTATAGTCGTATTACTCGGATCTGTCACTATAACCGGTGGTTCTCCTGGCACTAAAGTAAAACTTCCTGTTATATTTGCAACGTTCGTAATTGTTCCTGATGACGGGATGGTTGTAACTGTCGCTTGAAACGTCACTATAACCGTTTCACCAACTGGTATATCTCCAACTCCAAAGCCAGTAATCGGATTTAAGTTTGGTTGCGAAACTCCATTTACCGTTACACTATTTGGTACAAATGACGCTCCTGCTGAAATCGTATCAACAAACTGAACATCGTTAGCTATTACTGTTCCTGTATTCGTTATTTGAACCGTATACGTTAATACATCTCCAACGAGAGTAGCCGCTCTATTTACTTGTTTAATAACATTAAATTGTCCTCTATTGACAGTTGTGAGTGTTGTATTGCTCGGTTGGTTTACTATAACTGGTGGTTCTCCTGGTACTAATACAAAGCTACCTGTTACATTTGCCGTATTGACAATTGTTCCGTTTGATGGAACACTAACAACTGTTACTTGAAATGTTACTTCTACACTTTCACCTGGATTTATATCTGGAAGCGGGAATCTATTATTCGGATTGAATCCAGGTTGTAACACACCGTCTATCGTTACACTGTTCGGCACGAATGCTATAGAAGAAGGTAATACATCACTATATTGAACATTCGTTGCTGTCACTGTCCCTGTATTTTGAACTACTGTTGTATAGGTGATTGTATCCCCTACTGCAACAATCGGCTGACTCACTGATTTTAATACATTCAAACCAGATTCATTTATTTCTGTTAATGTCGTGTTACTTGTCGTCGTTTCAGTAATAGGTGGTTCTGTTTCACTTACAGCAAATGTCGCGGTAACGTCTACAAAGTTAATAACTGTACCACCTTCTGGTATGCTCGTTACCGTCTCCTGATATGTGACAAGTACAAAATCATCTACAGGTATATCTGGAACTGTAAAACCAATGAAAGGATCTAATCCTGGTGCCGGTACCCCGTTTATGCTCACACTTCCTGGTACAAATGCTACACCCGCGGAAGTAGTATCTATAAATTGAACATTCGTCGCTGCCACTGTTCCAAAATTAAAAATCAATACATCATACGTTAAAATTTCTCCTACAGTCGCTACTTCTTTATCTACTAGTTTTAACGGAAAAATAAACGCTATATTAATTGTCGTAACGACTAAATTCGTTAATATCGTTTCCGTAATCGGTGGTTCCTGGGGATTCGGTTGTGAAGTAAATGTAACGTCAGCATCGTTTAATATGACTTCATTATCTGGAATCTCTGTAATTGTCACTTGGAATGTTACCGTAATACTTCCACCAGCAATTAATAATGGAGTAACAGTAAATCCTATTTCTGGATTTAAACCAAATTGCTGAACCCCACCTATCGTTACACTATTTTCGACAAATGTCGTTCCTTCCGGAATGACATCTTGGAAGAGTACATCTGTAACAGGTATAATTCCTACGTTCGTAATTAGCACGCTATACGTTAATACATCTCCAACAGCCCCAGTCGCAACGTCAACTGCTTTTGTTGCTGTTACTTCACCAGGAGGAGGTAACGGTATTGTAACTACTGTCGTATTACTTGAATTTGTCGTTGTTACAGGTGGTTGTAAAGGATTTAATAAGAAAGTGGCTGTAGCAGATGCCGTATTTAATACTGCTCCGCGTGGGGATGGCGTAACTACTGTAACTTGGAACGTTACTGTCACTGATGCCCCAGCTGCAATATTAGGAAGCGGGAAACCAATATTCGGATCTAAACCAAGCTGTGAAATTCCATTTATCGTCACACTGTTTGCGACAAATGCTGTTTCTGGAGCAATTGGATCGATGAAAGAAACATTCGTCGCTGGTACTGTGCCGTTATTTCGAATGACAACAGAATACGTATAAGTTTCTCCAAATGCCGCTTGTTGTACAGATGAAGATTTTTGTATATTTAACTGTGCTGTGTTTACTTGTGTCACGACAAAATTGCTATTCGTAACAGTCGTTATTGGAGGGTTTGCTGGATTTATAAGAAAACTTGCAGTAACGTTCGATTGGTTTCTAATATTTCCACCGCTCGGAACACTCGTCACTGTAACTTGAAACGTAATCGTAGCCGTTTGTCCGACCGGAATATTTGGTACTGGGAAACCTGCCATAGGATCCGCGCCTTGCTGAACAACTCCATTTATCGTCACACTATTTGCTACAAACGCAGTTCCAACAGGAATCGGATCTTGAAAAATAATATTCGTTGCAGGAACAGTTCCTGTATTTTGAATAAGAATTGTATACGTTAACGTATCTCCTACGCCTGCTTGCGGTGTGTTTACACTCTTTATTACATTAATTGATCCTACATTTACTCGCGTCACAACAATATTACTAATCGTTACAATTGTAATTGGTGGCTGCAGAGGACTTACTTGGAAATCAGCAGTTACATTCGCATTATTCGGAAGAACTCTATTTGGTGGTACACTCGTGATCGTCACTTGAAAAGTAACTGTTACCATCCCTCCTACTGGAATATTAGCAAGTGGAAATCCAGTTGTTGGGTTTAAACCTGGCTGAGGCGTTCCATTTATTGTTACACTATTTGCTACAAACGTTGTTCCAGATGGAATTGGATCAAGGAATGATACATTTGTCGCTGCTACTGTTCCACTATTTTGTATACGAACTGTATACGTTAACGTATCTCCTACACCTGCTTCAGTAGCACTTACACTTTTCATTACATTTAACCCTGAAGAATTCACGACTGTCATAACAGTATTACTTGGTACTGTTACAGTAATCGGTGGCTCTGTCGGATTTACAAGGAAATCTCCAGTTACATTCGCATTATTTACGACATTATTTCCTTGGGGAATTTCATCAATTAATACTTCAAAAGTAACAATTACACTCGCACCAGTAGGCAAATTATTTAATGGGAATCCAAGTTCTGGATCTGCCCCTTCTTGTAAAACACCATTAACAACTACACTATTTTCAATAAATAATGTCCCTTGTGGAATTGAATCTTGGAAAAATACATTTGTAGCTGGTACACTACCTGCATTTATAACTTCGATTGTATATACTAAAACATCCCCTACCGTTGCAACATCTGTATTCACTGCTTTCACAACTTCAAAATTCCCTGATTGTACAGTTGTATTCACAATATTACTCGGTACATTGATTGTTACTGGCGGTTCGCTCGGATTCACTTGAAAACTTGCTGTTACATTTGCTTGATTTAAAATATCTTCATTTTCTGGATCCTGTACAATTAATACGTCAAATGTGACTACAACGGTTTGAGCCGCAGGAATATTTGGAAGAGAAAATCCTGTATTCGGATTCAATCCACTTTGCGGTACTCCATTAATTGTTACAGAATTTGCAACGAAAGAAACAGCGGAAGAAATAGTGTCTTGGAAAAACACATTTGTTAACGGAACATTTCCTGTATTTTGGACGGCAATTGTGTATGTTAAAGTGTCCCCTACTGCCGCTTGCGTTGTATTCGCTTCTTTTATTACATTTAAACCACCCGTATTAACTTGTGTCACTACAGTATTCGTTTGTCTATTAATCGTTACTGGCGGCTGATTTGGTTTAACGACGAAATTAGCAGATACATTTCCACGATTCGCAATCGTACCTCCTGATGGCGTAGATGTCACTCGTACTTGAAAAGTCACTGTCCTACTTCCGCCGGGAGATATATTTGCTACCGCAAACCCAGTCGCTGGATTTGCCCCAGGTTGCGAAACCCCATCTACAGTCACACTATTTGCAATAAAAGTCGTTCCAATTGGGATTGGATCTTGAAAAACAACATTCGTCGCAAGTACATTTCCTGTATTCTCAATTGTAACGGTGTACGTAAGAACGTCATTCACTGTCGCAAAAGCTCTATCCACTGTTTTTCTCGTTCTTATATCAGCTATATTAATTGTAGTAACTACGGTATTACTCGTCGCTTGACCTGAAATTGGTTGTTGACCAGGCACTGGGGTAAAGGTAAAGGTTGCACTTGCACGGTTCGGTATTGGATTGACAAGAGGGTTCGATGTCACTCGTACTTGAAAGCGTACTACAGTCGTTTGCGATGCATTAATACTTCCAAGATTAATACTACTTGATGGATTCGCTCCTGGACGTGCTACTCCATTAACCGTAACACTATTAGCTACAAATGTTGTTCCTGCAGGGATACTATCAACAAAAATAACATTGTTTGCAGCAACATTCCCATTATTCGTCACATTAACTGTGTACGTTAATACATCATTAAGAGTTGCCGTCTGTAGATCTACAGATTTTTGCATACTTATAGTCGCTTGATTCACTGTCGTTTGTACTGTGTTTGAAGAAGACGTACTTGTAATAGGGGCACTACCGACAAAAGGACGGAATTGATATGACACCATTGCACGATTTGGAATAGGATTTGGGTTCGGGAACGATGTTATTCGAACTTGAAATGTAACAATTCTTTGCGTGTTATTTGGGATTGTACCTAAATTAATTCCATTCGCGGGATTCGCACTCGGTTGCGTTACTCCACCTACCGTTACACTACCTGCTACGAATGTAGTTCCGTTCGGAATACTATCTTGTAATACAACGTTTTCTGCACTTCCTGTTCCTGTATTCGGGACCGTAATCGTATAGGTGAGAGTATCCCCTACCCCTGCAACGGTTCTATTTACCGATTTAACAGGATTAATGATTGGACCTGTTGCATCAATTTGAACACCAAAACCAGCTGCAGCGTATCCATCTCCATTTGTGACAAAGCGAACAGTTGCTGACGTCTGATTGTTTACTAAAGATGAGGAGGCATCTACATTCGTAATATCCCACCCTTGTCTTCGGATCGCTAAAGCTATTCCTAACGGCTGATTCAGATTTCCAAATGTTCCGCTCGTATCTAAATTTCCATTGTCATTACAAATTTGTGACTGAAAGAAATTATTTGCAGGATTTCTCGGTCCGAATAAAGTAACTGTAGCATTTGCATTCGGCCCAAAACGAAGTTGATCTCCAACAATGTTAGCATCACCTTCTTGGGCAGTTACAAGTACTCTTCCTGTAACTGTTCCCGTAGACGGCGTTGCAAAACCTGAAATAACAGCATCTACTGGTGGTGATGATGCCTCAATAATTTCTTGTCCTGCATACACCGATAAATTCCTTAGTGGTAAACTCACATTTTGATAAACTACCTCAAGCGTCCAGCCAACCGAACGACTAATTGTTGAATCAGCTGAAGTTCTTGCAGCTGGCACGGCACCTGTTGTATATGTGCCAGCCCCACCTGCACTAACAAGGTTCGTTACGTTAGCAGAACGACTATAATAAAACTGCTTCCCTACTGAACCTTGCTGGGCAGTTGCTGGGTCTGGTGTAACAGAAAATGTCCCCGCTGGTGTTGTAAAGGTAATATTATCATTTAAAAACGCAGTAACATCCTCCGTATCAGTCCGGTATGTGCCAGCCCACACAAGTTCTGCGTATAAGACACTACTCCCTGCTGGAAGGTTCAAAATTGCACTTGCAGAATTTAATCGCCAATCATTTGTCGTTCCTGCTGGGAATCCTGGCACTTGAAGCGATGTATTTACCGTAGTAAATACATCAATCGTACCGAAATTATTGCCTGGTGCAGGAGATGTAGGACTGAGTCCCAACGTGTTCCCAGTGAACGTGACGGCACCAGTAACTGTCGTTGTAAAGCGATTCATAAAAGGCACGTAATCATCTCATTTCATTTATAGTAAAAAGTGCTCTATACTATAAAATGTAGACAAACTATAGAGTGTACGTTGTCCAACAAAATTCCGCACATACGAGAGGAGTTTATAAAACTATGCGCTACGTTATCATAACAGGAACTTCACAAGGTTTAGGTGAGGCAATTGCCGCGCAATTATTAGAAGAAAGCACAACCATCATCTCTATTTCTAGAAGAGAAAATAAAGAGCTTACTAAACTTGCAGAACAATATAACAGCAATTGTATTTTCCATTCCTTAGATCTTCAAGATGTACATCATTTAGAAACTAACTTTAACGAAATCATTTCATCCATTAAAGAAGACAATGTATCTTCTATTCATTTAATTAATAATGCGGGTACAGTTGCACCTATGAAGCCGATTGAAAAAGCAGAAAGCGAACAATTCATTACGAACGTTCACATTAATTTACTTGCCCCTATGATTCTTACATCTATGTTCATGAAACATACGAAAGACTGGAAAGTAGATAAACGCGTTGTAAACATTTCATCTGGTGCAGGAAAAAAACCTTACTTTGGCTGGGGCGCTTATTGTACTACGAAAGCTGGTGTGAATATGTTTACACAATGCGTAGCGACTGAAGAAGAGGAAAAAGAATATCCAGTAAAAATCGTCGCTTTTGCACCTGGTGTTGTGGATACAAATATGCAAGTACAAATTCGTGAAACAAATAAAGAAGACTTCACAAATTTAGACCGATTCATCACACTAAAAGAAGAAGGAAAGCTATTATCACCTGAATATGTGGCAAAAGCTATTCGTAACTTACTAGAAACTGAGAACTTCCCGCAAGGCGAAGTTATTAGAATTGATGAATAATAAAAAGGCGTGCTAAAATAGCACGCCTTTTTATTCTACTTCTCTAAAAATATGAGCACAGACTCCGCAATTTGTTCATAACCAATTTCTTGATAAATTTTATTAGATGTCGGATTGGCTAAATCAGTATATAGTGTAGTCGTCTTGTACCCTTCGTCTAACATACGTTGACTGAGTGCCGCTACACAATTAGATGCGTACCCTTTTTTTCGTGCTTCTTTCGGGGTATAAACGAAATTTACTGTTATATTATTTGTAGTTGGTCTCGTTTTTGCAGCTACAGAAACGAGTTTCCCATCTACTTCTAGACCAAATAGACGATTATTAGTGATTAATGTATGTGCGGTTTGTTCCGCTTCTTCTTTCGTAGTTGGGAGCTTCACATCTTCACAAAATTGATATATCCATTTTTCTATTAATGGCAACTCATCATTAGTTATTTCTCGAAAAATTCCATCCTCGTTCCACTTCTTCTTAATTTGTTGTAATGCATATACACCTTGTTTCATTACAACATTCGTTTTCTTATTTTCTAACACCGCAAGCTCTTCAGCTAATTTCTGTACAATTTCCTTATTACCGATCAATCCAGGAATGTCCGGATATACTTTCGATAACTCTTTTGCAAGTTTCACTATATCTACTTCCGAATTTTCAGAAGTTGCAACAATCATTTGTATCTTCTCTTCTGTTTGAAGAAATACAACTGTAATTTCTTCTCCTCGTTTCGCTACCCCCATAAACGTCGGTTCTTGAGCTACTTGTAATATACCTAACATTAAATTATTTTCCTGCTCATTCTTTTCTAAAAATGGTGTAACATCTTCTTTAAAATGAAGAATCTCTTTATATACGTGTAATTGAATCATCGACAATCTCTTCTCTCCATTTATATTTTAATTAAGTATTGGCGATTAATTCATTAAATCCTTCTTTTACGATTCGATAATATTTGAAACTAATATGTTCAAATTATATTCAGCTCGTAATATTCTCCGTTTTTCCGTTTCAAATCGCTCTTCTTCATTTTCAAATGACTCTTTACGCTTTTGAATCATTCGTTCCATCTCTTTTTTACTCGGTCCTCCGTATACATTTCTTTTTTGAATAAAAGCTTCTGGCGATATAATTTCTTTCCACTCTTTTTCTAATAAATGTATTTTAAATTTTTCTTGTAAGTATATATTTACATCTTTGAAATGTAATTCATGAAGCTCCTTTTTCTGCACCAATGACATATTAGCAATCGTACTTGCTGCATGATGAGCATGCCGAAATGGAATTTTATAGTTTTTTGTTAAAACATCTGCAAAATCAGTTATCGTTATTGCATGTTTATAGGAACGACTTTTTAACGTTTCTTCTTCTACTTTCATCGTTCGAATGACTGCATTCATAATAGAAAATACGCGAATCGTCTTTTCGATTCCTTTATATAAATACGGCTGTAAGTCATCTTCCGTATCGACAATATCCCCAAATGGTGTATTATGAATCATTTGAAATACTGTAAATGCTTCTCCTAAAGCGCTACTCGTAATAGCACGAGCATGCTCAATTGAAACTGGATTTCGTTTTTGTGGCATAATACTACTAATTTGCACATATGGCTTCGCAACAGTAATACCATCATATTCTTTCGTCGCTAATAATAAGAAGTCATGAATCCATCTACTCGTATTTGTCATCATTATCATAAGTAACGAGCTAACATCTAATAAATAATCCGCTCCAGCGACAGCATCATATGAGTTCTCAATTACATTTGTAAACCCAAGTAAATGAGAAACTCGTTCTCGTTTAATCGGAAAACTTGTTGTTGAAAGTGCAGCTGCCCCCATCGGAGACTGATTTAAAATTTGGTACGTTTTTTTCATTCGTTCTAAGTCTCTTTGCATCGTATCATAAATTGCTAACATATAATGACCAAACGTTGTTGGTTGTGCTGGTTGTGTATGTGTATAAGCTGGCATAATTGTTCCCTTATGATCATCAGCAAGTTGCAATATACTTTCTTGCAATAATAAATGGTGTTCCATTAATCGTAATACATATCGTCTTAAGCTCATACGATACATCGTTACTCCCATATCATTTCTACTTCGACCGATATGCATATTACTTACAAAATCACACTTTGCTTCCTGAGAAATTAAATGTTCAACTAAAAAAAAGAGATCTTCATGTTGTTCTGTATATCGCAATTGATCTTTGGGCATTCCTTCTACCTTTTTTAGTGCTTTTAATATAACTGTAGCTTCTTCTTTTTTTATTAAACTTTCTTCAGTCAGCATCATAATATGTGCTTTATGCACTTGAAACATATCTTTTAATAAGTAGTTATGCTGAAAATTAAATACATGTTGTAATACACAATCCACATATGTTTTCCCAGGGAAATCAGCGCCTTCATTCTTTATAAATTCTTCTTTACTCTGTTTCATCACCTTTTCCCCTTTCACCTAAGTATTACTACCCATCATACCCAGAGATAGTAAAAAAGTGCTTATACATAAAGTGAAACTTTAATTAGCCCTTACCAATCGGCCTTTTACAGGCAATTGTACTCCCACCTAACTCTCTCGCATTCGCCCAATTTTGAGATGGGAGTCTTACTGTCCACAAATAGCGGGACAAAAATAAACTCGGTGCTTTATGCACCGAGTTTATTTAATAAAAGTCGCATCATACTTATCACTTTGCAACACTTGGAAATGTAAATTTGCTAAATGTTTACGTATTTCTGCACTGTCATCTTCATTTAAATTATTCGCTAAGAATACAATTTCTGTACAGTTCCCGCGCTTATCCATAGCATAAACCGCTTTTGTAACCGTCCATGGCGTATACCCATTCTTTTGTCCTGCGTGTCTGAATATTTTACGATATTTCTTGGCACTCATATCTGTTTCAACGATACTCGCCCACACTTTTTCTTCAGCTTCTGTCAGGCCACCTTTATGGTTTGCCTTTTGCAGCAATACCATATAATCGTTTGCGGACGCAGCTGGTAATCTATCTGACCAAATTTTATCATAACGTTCCTCTAAATAAAGAGGAATTTCTTTCTGTAATAATGACCCCTTCTTTTTTAAGCGCTCATGAATAATCATCGCATATTCACGATATTGCTCTTGAGTCATTTCTTTTAATTTTTTCTCTATTTTATATTTTGGAACATGTAATTCTTTATGCAAATATCCTGGGATATATAAAGATGAAACAATCGGAAATAGTGGTTGATGTGCAGGGAGCGATAAACTTTGTAAATTTCGATTAATATTATCTAATCCTAACACTTCCATTAAATATTCCGCATTAGCATTCGAACTAAACTTAACCATTCCTTTTGCCACGTCTTCTAAAGTAACGGCTCCTTCAGTTATCTTGCCTGTCTTCTCCAAATACCTTTGCCATCTATCTTGTGCACCACCATCTGTATTCGGTACATAATATCGATTGACATCATTAATTGAAACGAAACTAGCCGGGTCAATTTTCCCTTCTGTAACTTGTTTCGTATATTCAAGCGCCACAATTAATTTCATCGTACTAGCAACTGGCAATACAACATTTGGATTTACAGAATAAACAACTTTATCATTTCTCTTTACTAGAAGCGCACTATTTTTTTCATCTTTATGTTCTTCAATAAAAGATGCAATATACTGTGCATCATCATTATTTGAACTCCATACTTTTTTCACTAAAAAGTTACCCGATATTAGCAAAACGAAAATACCCACAATTACTGCGCATACTATAGTTTTTTTCAAGTAAAATTCCTCTCCTATTGTATAACTCTTCTCTCTATCTTTAAAAAACAAAATAATGGAGATGGTCATTTAAATAACCATCTCCATTATTTTAACTTGTATACTCCTATTATGTCTACGTCATGATTTTCACAAAATCCTCAAGAAATTTTTTATAATGTAATGACCAACCAATTCGTACCCAATTTTTCAAGGCTTTTGCATCAGGTTGAGGACGGAAATCTGCAATACTTTCTCCTTTTGCAATTCCAGCTGTATCTACATCGACACGACGATATACATAATCTAAAAGGGATGGATTTGCCGCAACCATCATTGTAACGACGTCATGTACTGGACTTCCTTTTATTTTCGGATTTAACTTTCTATAAGCTTTATAATAATACGTAAATATCGGCTCGATTAACTTATTAAAACTCGTTTTAGAATGTTTCGTAATATATTTTACCATCTCTGGCGTTATAATTGCCTCGGATGTAACATTAAGCGGCACTAATGTTACATTCTTCGCATTTTGCATAACTAACTGTGACGCAATCGGATCGCCATGAAAATTCGCCTCCGCCACTAGTGTAACATTGCCAGGCATTAAAAAAGCACCGCCCATTATATAATATTCTTTTACATATTTCATCATCGGCTTTTCTAAAATAAACGCTGTCGCTAATGTCGTTGACCTACCAGCATCAACAATGATTAATTCTCCTTTATATTTTTCAAGAATATCGAAAAACTCACAAAAAGGCTTTATATTTGGAGAAAGGTTTTTCGGAGGACGAATTGGCCCTAAACCTTCCGTCCCGTGAATTTCTGGATAATACGTTGTAATATCTCCAGATAAAGGGATTTTCGCACCATTAATAACTGGTATATCTTCCCTACCTGCTAACTGTAATAAATACGCTGCATTACTTGTCGCTTTTTCTTGTGTTACATTCCCATATCCAGTTACTACGCCAACAATATCAATATCAGGATGCAACAATCCATACATAATTGCTAAAGAGTCATCTATTCCCGGGTCTCCTAAAAATAACACTTTTTTCATCGACCTCAACTCCATCCCCTCAGTTGTTATTAATTTATGAATAGCCCTACATATACAGAATAAAAAAGATGAAATTTATATAAAAAAAACGCAGTCCTATACGGACTACGTTCTTCATCTAGCCTATGCTGTTTTTTTCACAGCAATCATACTTCCCACTATGTAAGCGATAAACGCAAAGCAAATTGGGAAGACAACTGTATGTATACC
This sequence comes from Bacillus sp. EKM202B, assembly GCF_011066025.1. Classification (NCBI taxonomy): domain Bacteria; kingdom Bacillati; phylum Bacillota; class Bacilli; order Caryophanales; family Bacillaceae; genus Bacillus; species Bacillus sp. EKM202B. The sequence goes on from NZ_JAAMNK010000004.1 coordinate 90,687, forward strand.
GAACGGATTTGGGTAGAAAAGATGAATACACATATATGAGCCTACCCCAACTAAAATGGAAGCAAGCGCTCCAGTTGCATTCCCTTTTCTCCAATATAACCCTAAGACGATCGGCCAAATGAATGCTGCTTCTAATCCACCGAAAGAAAATAAATTTAACCATATTAAAAAATCTGGTGGTTTAATCGCCGCTGCATAAACGAGCAGTCCTACAATACCCGTAATCCACAAACTTCCTTTTTTTATCGTACTGTCTGCTGCATCTTTATTTATGTAATTTACATATATATCTTTAATAATCGATGAACTTACAAGTAACAATAGCGAATTTACTGTAGACATAATCGCTGCCATTGGTGCCGCTAAGAAAACGCCAGCTAGCCAAGGCGGCAACACTTCCATCGCGAGTAGCGGCATGACTTTATCTGGTACCGTTATACCAGGAAGTACTACTCGTGCAAATACACCCGTTAAATGCATCCCGATCATAATTGTACCAACGACAACCGTTCCAATGATTAGAGCTTGATGCATAGCTTTTGAATTTTTATAAGACATAGCACGCACACTAATTTGTGGTAAACCGACAACGCCAATTCCAATTAAAATCCAAAACGATGTAACATATGATTTCGTTAAACTACCATCTGCTCCGAATGGTGTAATTAAATTCGGATTGATTTGAACAAGTTCCTGCATAATCTTTTCGATTCCACCACCAGCAATAACAGTAGCAACTAAAATGATTGTCGTTCCAACTAACATAATGATACCTAATAACGTATCTGATAACGCAACTGCGCGGAACCCACCAATTAATACGTACACAAGTACAGAAAAAGTAAATAAAAATAGTGCTGTTGTATAAGATAGACCTGTTAGCGACTCAATTAATCGTCCACCGCCGACCCACTGGGCTACTGTTGCTGAAAATAAAAAGATAATAATACATAACGCCGAAAGTATAACAACCGCTTTATTATTGTATCTTCCTTTTAAATAATCGATAAGCGTAATTGCTTCCATCTTCCTAGCAATAATTGCAAACTTTTTACCGATAACCGTTAAAACGATATACCCTGTTACAACTTGAATCGCAGATAATAATACCCATCCAAGTCCCATATTGTAAGCAATACCAGGGCCACCAATGAAACTACTTGCACTACCGTACGTAGCAATCATTGTCATCGCTAATAATAAACCGCCAAGCTCACGTCCACCAAGAAAATATTCTTGCAAAAATTTATTATGAGCAGTCGCTTGCACGCGTCTTGAAGCATATATACCAATTAAAAATACAACGATAAACGAAATTATCATTGGAATGATTACATACCAATTCATCTATTATTCCTCACTTTTTTCTTCCTCATCGAGTGAAATATCTTGAAATACAAAACGAACAACTAAACTAAGCAAAATAACCATTACGACAAATCCAACAATACAACTATAAAAAAACCATGCTGGAAAACCGAATACATATGTATATTCACTTGGATTTTTACTACCAAGCCCATAAGCAAATCCGTACCATATTATAAAATTGATAATAGCAAGTCCAAGACCAATTAACGCTTCTCTATGGGCGATTCGAAAGCGTGGATCATCATGATAATTCTTCATTTTCTCCCTCCTCTCACGATGTATTATTGTACCATTGTTCTTCTAGTTTTTCCTACTAGAAAGCAAAAACAAGCAGGATTTTTTATAATTATATAGAAGACTCTCTTACATTACATATTTTTTACAATTGTAACACAAATGAAATTTGAATTTTCAGTAATTGTTAATTATGATTTTAATTAGAGGCTTTCCATCTAGTTCCTACATCCTTGATTTCGGAATAAACGCCGTCTCGTACTGCGTTTACATTATATTTTCAAGGGGGTTATACAATGAGTCAACTAGCTGTAAATCTTCATGAAAAGGTAGAAAAGTTTCTTCAAGGCACGAAAAAGTTATATGTGAATGGATCTTTCGTTGAAAGCGCTTCCGGTAAAACGTTTAAAACGCCTAACCCTGCAACTGGCGAAACGCTTGCCATCGTTTCTGAAGCTGGTCGCGAAGATATTCATAAAGCTGTAGTCGCAGCTCGCATGGCTTTTGACGAAGGTCCTTGGTCTCGCATGAGCACTGCTGAACGAAGCCGCCTTATGTACAAGCTTGCCGATTTAATGGAAGAACATAAAGAAGAGCTTGCACAGCTCGAAACGTTAGATAACGGAAAGCCAATCCGTGAAACAATGGCAGCAGACATACCACTTGCAATTGAGCATATGCGCTATTATGCTGGCTGGGCGACGAAAATCGTTGGTCAAACAATTCCTGTTTCCGGTGATTACTTTAACTATACACGCCATGAAGCTGTTGGTGTCGTTGGTCAAATTATCCCTTGGAACTTCCCGCTTCTTATGGCAATGTGGAAAATGGGAGCGGCGCTTGCTACAGGATGTACAATCGTTTTAAAACCTGCAGAACAAACTCCACTATCCGCTCTATACTTAGCTGAATTAATTGAAGAAGCTGGATTCCCGAAAGGTGTTATTAATATCGTTCCTGGATTCGGTGAATCAGCTGGACAAGCTCTCGTTAATCATCCACTCGTTGATAAAATTGCATTTACTGGTTCTACTCCAGTTGGCAAACAAATTATGAGACAAGCATCCGAATCATTAAAACGTGTTACTTTAGAACTTGGTGGTAAATCACCAAATATTATTTTACCAGACGCCGACTTATCTCGCGCTATTCCTGGTGCACTTTCTGGTGTTATGTTTAACCAAGGACAAGTATGCTCTGCTGGATCACGCTTATTTATTCCGAAGAAAATGTATGATAATGTCATGGCTGATCTCGTCCTTTATTCTAAAAAATTAAATCAAGGTGCTGGTCTAAGTCCAGAAACTACAATCGGTCCTCTCGTTTCCGAAGAACAACAAAAACGTGTAATGGGCTTCATTGAAAAAGGGATTGAAGAAGGCGCTGAAGTACTTTGTGGAGGAAGTAATCCATTTGATCAAGGCTACTTCGTTTCTCCTACAGTATTCGCCGACGTCAATGATGAGATGACAATCGCAAAAGAAGAAATTTTCGGTCCAGTTATTTCTGCAATACCGTTTAACGATATTGATGAAGTAATTGAACGTGCGAATAAATCACAATTTGGCTTGGCAGCTGGTGTATGGACAGAAAATGTTAAGACAGCACACTATGTTGCAAGTAAAGTACGCGCAGGTACAGTATGGGTAAACTGTTATAACGTCTTTGATGCAGCATCTCCATTTGGAGGATTTAAACAATCTGGTCTTGGCCGTGAAATGGGATCTTACGCATTAAATAACTATACAGAAGTGAAGAGCGTTTGGTTAAACTTAAATTAAATCGAAAGAACCTGATCCACTCGGTCAGGTTCTTTTCATTATGTATTCCTTTAAACTTGCAGCCCTCCGCTCACATTTAATACTTCCCCTGTAATATAGGATGCGTATTCTGACGCTAAAAAGGCCGCCGCGTTCGCAATATCTTCTGGCGTTCCAATTCTACCAACCGGAATTGCTCCAACCATTTTTTCTTTTACTTTATCTGGTATTGTTTTTGTCATATCCGTATCCATAAATCCTGGACAAATTGCATTACAAGTAATACCGAAGCTTCCAACTTCTTTCGCTGCTGTTTTCGTTAAACCGACAACGCCAGCTTTCGTTGCCGCATAATTTGCTTGTCCAATATTCCCTTCTCTACTTATTGAAGAAATATTAATAATGCGCCCATATTGTTGTTGTCTCATATAAAGAAGAGCTGGCTGCATACAATAAAAAACGCCAGTTAAGTTTACTTGTAATACTTGTTCCCAAGCTGATTTCTCCATCTTATGTAACATTGCATCTTTTGTAATTCCAGCGTTATTTACTAAAATATGCAGTGTCCCAAATTTTTGAACTGCATACTCAATTAATGATTTCGCTTCATTTTGATTACTTACATCACATCGATATAAGCTTACTTCATATCCTTCGTCCGATAATTCACGTGTCGTTTTTTGTAGTTTTTCTTCATTTACATCACTAATTAAAACTTTAGCCCCAAGCCTAGCAAAAACTCGTGCAATTTCTTTTCCAATTCCTTGGGCGCCACCTGTTACAACAGCTGTTTTCCCATTTAAAAATCCCATCCCTATCCCCCATTTCTATTACTTATACTGTATATTTCGGCTTTTTGCTTTCCAAATCCTCTTTGTATAAAAAAGTCTATTTGTGTCAAACTAACTTTGCAACGTCGCATAAAGTGAAACTTTAATCAGTGGGAAGTTTGTTCATCCCCCACTGATTATCAGCCCTCACCAATCGGGCATTTACGGGCAGTTAATCTCCCACCTAGCTTCTTTGTTCCATCTGAATTTTGAGGTGGGAGTTTTACTACCCGCTATGCGGGATAAAGTGCAAGGAGATTGTGTCGAATGAACAAAAAAAATTTCAAACAAAGCAAAGCCACTGATGGTATTGATGTTGAGTTCTCTCGTGAACTCGCTGACCACAACGACTTAGAAGCAAACGCACGTGCAAATGCCGCTGATGCACGTCAAAAACGCCAGTCAACAGAAAAATAAGGGGAAATCATAACCTTATTCTTTTCAACAGGGACCTACTACCCAACAAAATAAACCGAGAAACATCTCTCGGTTTATTTTTTATATTTTTTTGCATAATGCGCCAAAGTAAGTAACGGATATATATGAGCGTAGCTATGGTAATGAATATAAAACCCACCTGGTAAAGCTGTTCCAGTAGGATATTTTTCATTTACATAAGGATTCGCAAGCAAATATGAAATACCTTTTCGAATAGCTGGTGTTTCTTTATCATAGTAAGAAATAAGAGCATCTAAAGCCCATGCTGTTTGCGATGGTGTACTAAATGGTAAAGTAGCAAATCTTTTTTCCACACTACTTTGACAAGATTCTCCCCAGCCACCATCTTCATGCTGTATATGTTCAAGCCATAAAGTTGCTCGTTTTAAAGAAGGGTGAGCAGAAGTAATTCCTAACGCCCGTAAGCCAGTCATCACTGCCCATGTACCATATATATAACAAATGCCCCATTTTCCATACCACGATCCATTTTCCTCCTGTTCATTCATTAACCAGTTGATTGCACTTTGTTTTTGTTTCTCGGGCAATTCATTTTGCGTATATGTCCCGAAAAACTCTAACACTCTGCCTGTAATATCTGGTGTAGAAGGATCCGTAATCATATCGCTTGCGTTTTCGATTGGTAAATTCGCTAATAACTTGCTTGTCACGCCTTTTTCAAATGCTCCCCAACCACCATCATTATTTTGTAATCCTTTAATCCAATTCGTCCCTTTCTTCCAAGCATCATCCACATTTCCGTTCCCTCTACTTTGTGCCAATGCTCTTAACACAGCTGTTGTATCATCAACATCAGGAACTGTCGTATTCACATCAGAAAAACCCCAACCGCCCGGAATAAGCGCGGGCGCATGCACACTCCAATCAGCTTTTTTCTTATGTTGTTTTTTTAATAAATATGCTGACGCATTTTGAATCATTTTACTTTCTTTCGAAACACGAGCCTCTTGCAACGCATAACTAAGTAATGCTGTATCCCATACAGTTGACGGGGAATTTTGTAAATGGTTCCCTCTTTCCATCTTCCATATATAAGATGTTATCCCCGTTATAGCCTTTTGAATCATTGGCGATTGAATAGAATGTCCTAGCGCAAGTAAAGCATAAATCATATAAAACGAAGCACTTGCGTAACTATATAACGTTCCATTCTCATCGATACGCTCTTTCATAAAACGTTCTACTTCCTCATTTCCTTTATGATGTAAGGAAAGCGGATAAGATATAATTTGTTTCACATTACCTAATAATGTTTGAAACATTGGAGATTGGTCCTCCCGAAACCATTCTCCGCCCCCGCCCGCAATATGATTTAAATTAGGCAGTAACTTTTTCACTACACGAAACCTTTTATTTAAACACAACATCATCGGAATTAAATGGATACGTGCCGAACTACTTAATTCAAATATACTGAGTGGGGAATCATTTTGCAGAAACATAATCGGTGTTGGCAAATGAAAGAGCGAAGGATATTCATACTCTCCATGAATTGCTAATAAAAACTTCGTCATAAAATGAGCACGCGCCACTCCCCCACGTTCTGTAATAAACATTTCCGCTCGCTTCATATTCGCATCTTCTTTTGTATACTTTTTCGAAGCAAGTAGGGCAGCATAAGATTGAATGGTAGCAGATAAATTGCCCCCCATTTCATCATCATACAATTTCCATGTCCCTTCATTCGTTTGGAGTGAAGCTAATCTTTTTACAAACGGTTCTACCTCTTTATCTCTACCTAATAATTTTAATAAAAATATCATATGGCAATCAGTTAATGGTGCTCCTTCAAAACAGAATCTCCACGTACCATCTTGCCTTTGCATCGTTTGAAGTGCAGTTGTCCTTCTCGCTATTTCTCCATGCACTTTTCCATATAATAACAAGGCATTCACCTACCCTTTCGAAATCCGTATAACGATATTCAAAAAAGCAACCGAATATGTGTAAAAACAAAGAAAAGCAGAACACATATTATGTTCTGCTCATAAGCAATATCCCACTCCGACAATAACCCCTAATAAAGCACCGACTACTACTTCATACGGTGTATGTCCGACAAGCTCATTTAACTTCTTATATTCTGTTTGTTTACCATGAAAAAATTCATTCAATATTTTCGCCTGTTTACTTACCGCAAGCCTTACTCCTGAAGCGTCATACATAACAATGATTGCAAAGATTGCAGCCACTGCAAATATGGTACTTTCCACACCTTCCACAACTCCAACACCTGTCGCAAGCGCTGTAACAGTTGAAGCATGAGAACTTGGCATCCCACCTGAAGCAAAAAATTTTGCAAAATCAAATTCACCCGTTTTAACTAATTTAAAGACTACTTTTGTTAACTGTGCTATAAACCACGAAATTACAGCAGCCATCAGCGGATCATTATGTAAAATTGTTTCCATGTTCTCAGCTCCCTACTAGCTATAATGGAAATTCTATATAGTATCAGTATAAAGAAAAATGCGTAGAAAATACTACGCATTATGATACTTTTGCTGATTTATTTTTTATAAATTTCGGTTGTTTCTGCACTAAAAACTTTGTCTTCGCTATTGAAAATACAAATAAAGCAACCCATATACAGAAAAATGCCATCATATGAGTAGTTGTAAAATGTTCACCAAATACAAATACACCTAAAATTAAACTAATCGTTGGCGCAATATATTGTAAAAAGCCTACCATATAAAGCGGAATAAGTTGTGCTCCTTTTGCAAAATAAAATAGTGGTAGCGCTGTAACAATACCTGCTCCTATTAAAAGTAACGTCGATAGCATTGAAATAGCTCCAAATGAACCGAAACCATGTACCCCTGTCATAACGAGATAAATGAACGCAAACGGCGTCACTAACATCGTTTCCATCGTAAGCCCAATCGTCGCATCATAGTTTAACAATTTTTTTGTTAATCCGTATAATCCAAATGAAAAGGCAAGTGATAAAGAAACCCACGGGATAGCCCCGAAACGTACTGTTAAAATGATAACCCCTACTCCAGCTAAACCTACTGCAACATATTGCCAAAAGTTTAACTTTTCCTTTAAAACGACTGTACCAAGTAAAATACTAATAAGCGGATTAATATAATAGCCAAGACTTGCTTCAATGACATGATTATGATTAACGGCCCATATGTAGACAAACCAGTTTCCGCTAATCAAAATTGAAGCAATTGTTAATGACATTAATAATTTAGGTCGTTTAAAAAGATTCACAAATTCCCCAATAAACTGGCGAAACCTCTTCGTAACAGCTAATACGATTAACATAAAAACGAACGCCCAAACAATGCGGTGTGCTAATATTTCATCTGCTGGAACTTCCTCAACCCATTTCCAATAAATCGGTAGGATTCCCCACATCGTATAAGCACCAGCCGCATATATAATCCCTTTTTTTTGCTGTGCTGATTGACTCCCCATCTTCCTTTTTCTCCTCTTCTCATTTTTTCTCCATTATACGGTTTCTTATGCTCACTTTACCAATAATCAATCTGTAATTCTTTCGACATTTCTCATATAGCGAAAAATAAACATACCGTTATTACAACAAGTAACGGTATGCCGAAAACAAATTTCTTTTTATGCGTTTTATGGTGAAACATATACATACCGATCCAAGCTCCAACCGCTCCTCCAGCTGCCGCTGATAAAAACAACGTGCTTTCTGGCGTTCTCCACTGTTTCTTCTTTGCTTTTCGTTTATCAAGCCCCATAAGGCTAAAAGCTATAACATTAATAATAATAAAATAAATCCATTTCATCGCTTTCTCTCCCTATGAAAAATTCGCTTAATGGTAACATGAAAAAACGATAGAAACAACTGAAGAACACTTTTTAGCAAATTAGTTTCATTCCTTTATTTTAATTGATTATCTTTACATTTATATAATCAATATAAAGCGCGATTACAGCTATTAAAAAGAAAGATGTTATGAACAGAACTTTATATTTCACTCCCTTCACCCACCACAACCACATCATCAAAAAAACTTCTCTCAATCTCTTTCTCATCAAAATGAAGAACAACAATTAACCCTACATATAAAGAAACGAAATTCAAAAACCATTCCCCATTATCATCTTGCTTAGCTAAACATTTAAATATCTCTTGAAATTGCATACGTTCATCAGAAGCAACGATCGGACGCACACCCAAATATTTCAACACAAGATTTAACTTAAGATTTATAGATAAAGACAAAATATATTTTAAGAGCTCTGTATAATTTGTAACATTTTTTTCGCTATACAGTTTCACAAGCATTTGATGTAAAGTAGAAATCGATAATTCTACGTCAGTCACTTTTGTTGTTTCTATCGTTTCAATCATCTTTTTCATATCCATCACATTCACCCCTTCTGAAAAAACTCTAAAGCCAGAGAGTATTTAATTCATAATGTGCAATAATTGTGCATTTCTCTTCTCTCGTTCTTCTTCACTGACTAAGTCATACTTTTTTAATAAATGAAAGATGTCGTTTAATATTTCCTGTGAATGTTTATTTTGCAAAAATCCATTCAAATCTTTGAAAAGAATTTCAGATAAAAAATCCTTTTGACTTTCAAGCTTATTCATTACATCTTCAATAGAATGATCAATATTACATGCCATATTAAACTTCCTCCTCTATCCTCTATAAATAATATCTTCTGCTAATGCAGTAAATACTTCTCCAACGAGAGAGTCTTCATCATATACAGATGAATCGCTATTTTCTTCACGTTTTGCAAAAGGTATTTGTGCAATTACTTCCGTTTGCAATTGTTCTGCTAACATTTCGCCGCCCCCTTTTCCGAAGAGATAATTTTTAAATCCATCTTGCTCTTCGTAATAAGCCATATTTTCCACAATTCCTACAATCTCGTGTTTTGTATGTTTTGCCATTACGCCTACTCTAGAAGCTACAAATGAAGCTACATTGTGCGGCGTTGTAACGATAATTTCTTTCGCTTGTGGGATCATCGCTGCAACATCAATGGCAACATCTCCTGTACCAGGTGGTAAATCGAGAAGTAAATAATCTAAATCTCCCCAGTGTGTATTCGCAAGGAAGTTTTGAATCCATTTATTTAACATCGGTCCACGCCACATGACTGGATTATTTCCTTCTGTAAAAAATCCCATTGACATAATTTTAACACCATGACTAACGACTGGAATTGCTGTTTGATCAATCATTGTTGGTTTTTGATTCGTTTCCATCATAGCCGGAATGCTAAAACCATATATGTCTGCATCTAAAATCCCAACCTTTTTACCCATTCTAGCTAAGGCAGTAGCAAGATTAATTGTCACCGTTGATTTTCCGACTCCGCCTTTCCCACTCGTTACAGTAATAAAATGTACACCTGAATCATGACGGAGCATGCTTGGCATACCTGTTTCTGTTCTACTATTTTTCTTTAATTTTTCTGTTAGCATAGCTCTTTCTTCTTGTGTCATCGAACCAAATGTTACATCCACTTTAGATGCACCAATTGCGTGAAGGGACTCTTCCACATCTTGTTGAATTTTCGCCTTTAACGGACAACCTTGAATGGTTAACACTACTTCAAGCTTAACCTCTGTTCCATGTATTTGTACATTTCTAACCATATTTAATTCTACAACACTTTTGTGTAACTCTGGATCCTCTACATGTTGTAATGCGTTCATTATTTGTTCTTGAGTAAGCATAGAGCTCATCCCTTCTCTTATTCTAATTTATATATAGCATCTTCTTATTACTTCAACTGATGAAAGTTTCCATCTATTTTTTAATGTCTTTAATAGTCATCGTTGCGAGAAAGCATTATTATCCCCCACTTACAGGCGGGATTAATGCGACGATATCTCCAGCTTTTATCATCTCTTCATTCGTTACAAACTCTTCATTAATTGCAACCATTACTGTATCCAAAGATTGCAAATGATAACTATCTTTCAACCATTCATTTAATTGTCCAACAGTCATTTCTTTTTTTTCTGAAATTATTAATTGATCCGATCCGACTTCCTCACGCAAATTTGCAAACAGTAAAATTGTAATCATTTTCTCATTCTTTCTTCTTCGGTTTTCCTTCTGGATATGATGTATTTTCAAGTTGATCTCCAATCCACATCGTTCCATCTTCCCAAAATTCTTTTTTCCAAATTGGAACGATGCGTTTTATGCGTTCAATCGCGTACTCATTCGCTTCATAAGCTACTTTACGATGCGGTGATGAAACTGCAATAACTACCGCAATATCCATTATTTCCAGCCGCCCTACACGGTGCGTAATGGCTACTTGTGCATCCGGCCATTTCCCGTTAATTTCCTCACCAATTCTCGTAAGTTGTTTTACTGCCATCGGTTTATATGCTTCATACTTTAAATGTAGCGTTCGTTTTCCTTTTGTTAATTCTCTCACCGTACCAATAAATGTTGTAATCGCACCCGCTTCTCTTCTTGCGACTTTATTCGTTACTTCTTCCACTAAAATTGGTTTTTCTACAATCTCAAATAGCACTTGTCCCATTAAAACCACCTCTCACTTTATGAAATGTCCAAGGCCATTCACTACCTTCGTTATCTTCTAATAAAAGAACATCGACAAACATATCTTTTTTATATCCTCTCGTCCCGCCCGGCAATACGATAAACGCGTTGGATTCTGCCAATGAAGAAACTGAGCTAGATTTATCAAACCCTGATGGATAAGCGATTAATTTCCCCTCATCATATTGCAATTTTGCTCGTACAAATCTTGTAAATGGATTCGGTTTTAGAAAATCTTCTCCTAATAACGCTTTTTCTCTTTTTAAATGTACTTTTTCACTAAACATATACGTCCGAATACACGGTCTTACGAATAATTCAAACCCTACGTAACAAGCTGATGGATTTCCTGATAAACCAAATAATAGCTTGCCATTTAATTGTGCTACAGTCGTTACACTTCCTGGTCGCATTGCAACCTTATTGAAAAGAACGGATGCACCTAACCTTCCATATATAGCTGGTAAATAATCGTAATCTCCTACTGATACACCGCCCGTTGTAATGAGCATATCTACTTGACTTAACGCATCTTTCACAGCTGTAAAACACGTATCAAAATCATCACTAAACTTCCCAAAGTATTTTACTCTTCCGCCCACTCTTCGAATTTGAGACAGTATCATGTACGTATTACTATTTCGAATTTTTCCTGGCTCTAACGACTCATTTACATCAAGTAATTCACTACCAGTCGCTAATAGTCCAATTACTGGCTTTTTCGCAACTGGCACTTCACTATAACCGAATGTAGCAAGAAGAGCTGAAATACCTGGATTAATGTACGATCCTTTCTTTGCAAGCACCGTTCCTTTACGAGCATCTTCACCTTGAAAAGAAATATTATCACCCGTTTTGAATGAGCGTTTCACTTCCATATAATCGTTCCCATTATCCTCATATTGACGAGTCAGTTCTAACATAACAACCGCATCACAATCATTTGGAATTTGTGCTCCTGTCATAATTCGAACTGCTTGAAACGAACCTACTTTCTCATCGAATAGTGATCCTGCACCAATTTCACCAACTACTTCAAATACAATTGGCGTTTCATAACTTGCTAAATTCGTATCTTCTGCTCTAATAGCAAACCCATCATACGGTGAACGATTGAATGAAGGTACGTCATGATTAGCTACTAAATCCTCCGCTAATATACGTCCGTAAGCTAATTCAATAGGTAGTAGCTCTTTTAAGCCATTGTTAGCAAATCCCATCACTTTTCGAATAGCTTCTGCAACCGTAATTGGCACTCTTCTTCCCATTATTGACAATCCTTTCTATTAACCGAATAAGCGATAATATAGTTGTTTCGCTTTTGGAATTTCGTTTGTACCATGAATGAACACACGACCATCTTGAAAAATAACGACGCGATAATCCTCTAATTGACAAGATAGTAAATATGGATTCCGCTCTACTTCCCCAAGTTTTTTTAATACTTTTTCTACGTCATCAAAATTGTATTGCCTATTTTCTATTGATCTTATTTGAACTGTATTTCTTCCGCATAAAACAGCTACCTTCGTTTGGTTTTCGTATGATAAATAAGGATAAGCTCGATTTAAACCGCACGATGGACAATCGTCCGTTTTTATTTTTCCTAGTTTTATAAAATGATTTTGATTACTCCATATATCAAACATGAAAAACGTCTTTCTAATTACTGAGTAATCTTCCACTAAAATTTTGAGTGCTTCTGCCACTTGATATGCCGCAACGATTTGAACAGCTGGACTAATAATCCCAGCCGTGTCGCACGTCACACCTATAACAGGAACATTCTTCAGTACACAATGTAAACACGGCATTTTTTGCGGAATAATCGTATAACTCATACCGTACGATCCAACACAAGATCCATATACCCACGGAATATTATGTTTTTGTGATAAATCATTTATGATAAATCGAATATCAAAATTATCTGTAGCATCAATGATTACATCGACATTTTCTAATGGCCCTTCCATGTTTTCTACACTTGCATCCATTATGAAAGCATGTATTTGTACTTCTGAATTAATTTGTTCCAACCGTTTTTTAGCAGCAATTGCTTTCGGGATTTTCCCTCTTGCATCTTCTTCAGAGTAAAGTTGTTGTCTTTGTAAATTACTCCACTCTACGTAATCACGATCAATAATTGTCAACTTACCAATACCTGCACGCACGAGACTTTCTGCACTTGTACTTCCTAATGCACCTGCTCCTACAATTAACACATGCTTATTCCGAATTTTTTCTTGCCCTTTACTCCCGATTGGTTTGAACAACTGTTGCCGAGAATACCGCTCCTCCATTGCATACCCTTCCTTTCAAGAAATCTATTTCACATTAGAGTCTTGTTTTTGATAACAAGCAAAGTAAGCAAACCCTACAAATCCAGCTCCTCCAATGACATTTCCGATAAAAACAGGAACAAAGTTTTTAGCGAGGTCCAGCCACGTCAGATGACCTGCAAAAATAACCGCTGATATGACAAACATATTTGCTACTACTTGTTGAAATCCAATCACTACAAATGCCATAATTGGAATCCAAATCCCAATTATCTTTCCGACAAAATCACTCGTGCCGTAAGCAAGCCAAAGCGCAAGACAAACGAGCCAATTACAACCAATCGCCAAAATTAAAGTTCTCCCAAACGATTCGTGTAACTTCCCTTCCGCTATCGCTAACGTTTTATTTAAATAATCTCCCTCTGTTAATCCGCCAAGATGTCCAAAGCAATACGCAACGAAAATTGCACCAACAAAGTTCATTACAGTAATCCAAGCCCAATTATTCAGTACACTTATCAATGTAATTTTCTTTGCATAAAGCGCCATAGACAGTGACATCATATTTCCTGTAATCAATTCTCCTCCTGCTAACACTACGAGCATAAGCCCAATAGGAAACACTGCTCCTCCTAAAACATTCACTAAACTTCCCCAATGCTCCGGCAAATTACCTAATACTCGAATGTTAAGTAAAAATCCTAATGATATAAATGCTCCTCCTAAAAAACCGAGAATAAGCATTGCTGGCAGCGTCTGGCTTACTTTTTGAACACCGGCCTCGATTACGAGTTCAGCAATTTGTTCCGGTTTATGAAATGCCATTACCAATTCCTCCATTTTCTCCAAATAAAAAAGCAGCTTCAAAAAACCTCCTGAAAATAAAGGTTTTTGAATGCTGCTTAATGTCTCTGCACATCTTTTACAGAGAGATCAATCATCACTTTTACTATGAAATAGAAAGTCCACATCTCTTGCACACTTTCCATTTTCCACTATTATGTCAGCCTTATATATTAACCACCGATATGTGACATTTCAATTTTAGGCATTGTTTTCTTATTAGTATGACTTAAGCGTTCGTCTGAATATCGATCTTCTCGATTATTCCAAATGTCGTGAATTACAGCTGTAATTTCCTCATCCGTATCCCCCGATCGAAGCAATGCTCTCAAATCATTTCCTTTAGAAGCAAATAAACAAGTATACAATTTTCCTTCTGCAGAAATGCGAGCTCTCGTACATGATGAGCAGAAAGAATCAGTTACAGATGAAATGATACCTATTTCCTCATCACTGCCTATATAACGGTACCTAGTAGCTACTTCACCTGGATAATTTGCTTCTATCCGTTCTAACGGCATAACCTCACGAATTGTATTTACTATTTCTTGTTTGGAAATAACTTCACCTAACTCCCAACCGTTATAATTTCCAACGTCCATATACTCAATAAAACGAAGAATATGCTTATTTTCCTTAAAGTATTGCGCCATCTGCAAGATGTCCTGTTCGTTTTTCCCCTTTTGAACGACCATGTTTATTTTAATTTTCATACCAACTTCAGCCGCAGCCTGTATACCTTCAAGAACCCTTTGCACTTTGCTTCTATTACCATTTAAATAGAAAAAGCGCTCTTCTTCTAATGAATCCAGACTAACTGTCGCACGTGATAACCCCGCTTTATATAAATCAGGTGCAAACTTTTTAAGTAACGATCCATTTGTTGTTAAACCGATATCCTCCACACCATCTATTTTATTAAGCCGCTCAATAAGCTCTGGAAGCCCTCTTCGAAGTAACGGCTCTCCGCCTGTAATCCGTAACTTTCTCACACCTAAAGAAACGAAAATACGTGTTATCCTTTCAATCTCATCAAAAGATAAAATTTTATCATTAGACAAAAACGAATAATCAGGACCAAATATTTCTTCTGGCATACAATATCGACAGCGAAAATTACAGCGATCAGTAACTGAAATACGTAAATCCTTTAACGGACGATGCAATTTGTCTAATGTAATTGATTTCATCTTCCTTGCCTCACTTTTACTTATTTTATATTTAAAACACGTTCTGGATGCGTATATATATTTAAAGACTGATTACGAATAAACCCTATCGTAGTAATCCCTAACTCTTCCGCTAACTGCAAAGCTAATTCAGTTGGCGCTGATTTTGACAGTATAATTTCACAGCCGATTTTTGCAACTTTCAATAATATTTCTGAAGAAATACGACCACTAAAAACAATGATTTTATCTTTTATAGAAATATTATTTTTTAAACAATAACCGTAAATTTTATCTAGCGCATTATGCCTACCAATATCCATTCGGCCTAAAATAATACCATTTACATCACATAAAGCTGCGTTATGCACTCCGCCAGTATGTCGAAATGCATCCGCAGATTGCTGCATTTCATTCATTAAACGAAAACAATCTTCGACAGCAACCTTTACATGGACACCATTCATTTTCTTTACGCTTATTGCATCATTTGCAAAAACAAACCCTTGCCTACTCATACCACAGCACGAAGTAATATAACGTTTATTTTGCATTTGTTCGTAATACGGGTTTATTTTTGTTGTCGTCACATGTACAAATCCTTCTTTCTCCTGTACCCATATGTGATCAATATCTTCATACTTCCGAATAATTCCTTCAGATGCTAAGAAGCCTATTACCATATCTTCTATATATTCTGGAGTACTAACCATTGTAACAAACTCCTGTCCGTTCATTTTAATTGTGACTGGAAACTCTGTTACAATGCTGTCCTCTATATGCTTAAACACCCCTTGTTCATAACGGAAAACTTCTCTTTCTACCTGTATCGGTTTCACGATCAGCATCCTTCTCTCACGTTATATTTTTATCAAAAACAAATACCGAAACAGCAATATCTTCTTCTACTTTCATATCTGAAAATAAGTTCACTAATTTCGCTCCAACAAGTTCCTCCAAATGTTCACGAGAATTCGCAGCGTAAACTTCTTGAATCATTTTCGTTCTAGCCATATGAACCATTTCCGCGCCATCCATCGTACTTGAAATGAATTTCTCAGTAGGTGTTAAGTTCCCATACAGTGTTGCAATCGCCATATTTTCAGCAAATACAGTATGAATTCGTTCTGGTCCTTTTCCGAATAGTTCCTTTCGGAGTTTTCGTATCATATCATTAAATTCATGTACCTTTTTCGTCATAAAATCATACCTCCTAAAAGCCTCATTTTACTTTATTATATATTTTACCAAAATGATCTTTTCGCCCAAACTATTTCGTACAAATATTTGGACGAAAAGGTTAACTTCATGAAGTTTATTCGTCTTTTAATCCTTTACCCATACCTTTTAGGAAATGAAGACCAAACCCGATAGCACGGTTAATATTTGGATCTTTTAATACTTTCATAAGATCGAATATCCCCACTTTTTTATTACTTTCTAGATGCTCATTACCTTCTTCCAGTCCTACTAATAAACTACCTATAAGTTTTTTCGTAAGTTCTGGGTCAAGTTCTGTTAAAGCACCTGCAGCACCCATCATATTATTAATTAAATTTGTAACAGGTTTACGAGTTACTTGACCGAGAACGATCTTTGCGATTGGTTCTTTCGCTTTCAGCATAGAATTTGCTGCTTCTAGCATGCCAATATCATTTAATTCCCCGACAATATGAAACATTTGATTTAAAGCTTCTTCATTATTAGCTAGAAGCTCCTTTAAATCCTCTAACTTTTGCTGTTTTATTTCTTCCTCAGTTAATTCATGTTTTTGAATCGTTTTAATAGGTGCAGCCATATTTTTTCTCCTCCCTACTTATCCGTTAAATGTACATACCCTGGACGTGCCCACTTACGATCTACCTCAATACCAGCTTGAGGATGACGTTTTTTATTACGCGGGTTCGCTTTTGGCATCGGATTTTCGCCATTAACTTCTAACACTTCCATGCGCACTTTCGTCTGTTTATAAGCAGGTGTATTCGTACGTACGTCAACAGCAGGGCCTGTTAAGAAATTAATTGCCGATTCATTATCTGTAGAGTTCATCGGTACATATAACTCATTCGCTTTTACACGATCCGTTACAAGTGCCCGTAATTTTAGTGCTCCAAAAGGAGAAACAAGGCGCACTAATGAACCTGTTTTCACGCCACGTTCTTTTGCAAGTTCTGGAGAAACTTCAACAAAAACGCCAGGTACTTTCGTTTGAATACCTGTTGATTTATTTGTCATATTTCCTTCATGGAAATGTTCTAACATACGACCGTTGTTAATGTGAAGGTCGAACTCCGCTGGGAATTCAGCTGGACGTACCCAGTCAGCAATCGCAAAACGCGCTTTTTTATCTGGGAAATTAAATCCATCTTGGAAAAGTAGCGGTGTATTCGTTCCATCAAAACTTCCCCAATGGAAACTATTCCATCCTTCAAGTACTTCATAGTTTGCTTGTGAGAATAGCGGTGATAAGCTTGCCATTTCAGCAAAAATTTCACTTGGGTGACTATAATTCCAGTTTGCACCTAATTTATTCGCAATCTCCTGCACGATCCACCAGTCTGGCTTCGCATCACCAAGCGTAGGAAGAACTTGATACAATCTTTGCACACGTCTCTCTGTATTTGTGAAAGTACCTTCTTTCTCAAGAGATGGTGCTGCCGGTAATACAACATCTGCGTATTGAGCAGTTTTAGAAAGGAAAACATCTTGTACAACGAAGAAATCAAGGCTTGATAACACTTCATGTACATGATTTGCATTCGAGTCTACAAGAGCCATATCCTCTCCGACAAGATACATAGCTTTCATCTTTCCTTCTTCAATTGCGTGAAGCATTTCAATATTATTAAGACCTGGTTCACTATCAATTTCCACTCCGTAAGCCATTTCAAATTTCGTACGTTCCATAT
The DNA here is from genome assembly GCF_011066025.1 of Bacillus sp. EKM202B. Taxonomy (NCBI): domain Bacteria; kingdom Bacillati; phylum Bacillota; class Bacilli; order Caryophanales; family Bacillaceae; genus Bacillus; species Bacillus sp. EKM202B. Next base: position 109,077 of record NZ_JAAMNK010000004.1, read on the forward strand.
CGTTCGTAACGTGCTGATATCCAGGAAGCCATCCTGGTAAAGTTCCCATATCACAAGCACCTTGTACGTTATTATGACCTCGAAGTGGGTAGGCACCTGCACCTGAACGACGATAATTCCCTGTTGCAAGAAGTAAGTTTGAAATTGCAGCGGAAGTATCAGAACCACCTGTATTTTGCGTTACCCCCATACCCCAAAGGATACATGTACCATCTGCATCACGAATCATTTCAGCCATTTGGATAAGTGTTTCTGTTGAAATACCTGTTACTTCTTCTGCATATTCAAGTGTATATTCTTTTAAGCTCTCTTTAAAATCTTCAAAGAAGTTTACATTTTCATTAATAAACTCCTGATCATGCCAACCTTGATCAATCATATATTTCGCAACAGCCATTAACCATACTTGGTCTGTTCCTTGTTTTGGACTAATAAAGACATCTGATCGCTCTGCCATTTCTGTTTTACGAAGATCCGCTACAATTAACTTTTGTCCGTGTAATTTATGTGCCCGTTTAATACGTGTAGCTAAAACAGGATGACCTTCTGTCGGATTACATCCTACAATAATAACAAGACCAGATTGCGCAATATCTTTAATCGTTCCTGCATCACCGCCCATACCAATTGTACGGAATAAACCATCCGTTGCTGGTGATTGGCAATAACGTGAGCAATTATCAATATTATTCGTTCCAAATACTTGCCGAGCTAATTTTTGAATGGCATAATTGTCTTCATTCGTAATTTTAGAGGAAGAGATAAATCCGATAGAACCTTTGCCGTACTCTTCTTTAATAGCGCCTAATTTATTTGCAACTACATTCAGTGCTTCTTCCCATGTAGATTCAACAAACGTTCCATTTTTACGAATTAATGGTTTCGTAATTCGTTCTTTAGAATTTACGAAGTCCCAACCAAATTTCCCTTTTACACAAGTTGAAATTGCGTTAACTGGCGCATCTGAAGATGGTTGTACTTTAAGGATTTTACGCCCTTTCGTCCACACTTCAAATGAACAACCGACACCGCAAAATGTACATACTGTTTTCGTTTTCTTCGTACGAGTCTCACGCATGGCCGCTTCCACTTCTGATACCGCAAAAATACCGCTATATCCAGGCTCAACTTCTTTAATTAAATCTACCATCGGTTCAAGAATATCCGGCTTTAATCCCGTCATAAATCCAGCTTCACCAAGCATTGATTTCTCCATTAAAGCATTACAAGGACAAATCGTTACACATTGCCCACAGCTCACGCATGAAGAATCATTGATATCTACACCATTATCCCAAATAACACGAGGACGCTCGGCTTCCCAGTCGATAGATATCGTTTCATTTACTTGTAAGTTTTGGCACACCTCTACACATTGACCACATGCGATACATTGATTAGGGTCGTAGCGATAAAACGGATGAGTCATATCAACTTCACTTACATCTATTTTTGGTTCGTAAGGATATTTTTGATGTTCAATCTCCATTAATTCTGCAGTATTATGCAGTTTACAGTTCCCATTATTGTTGTCACATACCGTACAATATAATAAATGGTTTTCTAATAATCGATCCATCGCCTCTGTTTGTGCTTCTTTCGCACGACCAGAACCGAGTTCAATGTCCATACCTTCCGTCGCCACTGTCGAACAAGATCTCATCAACTTTCCATCAACTTCTACAATACAAGTGTCACACGTTTGAATAGGGTCTACTTCTGGTACATAACAAATTTGCGGATGTTCAATCCCGTTGTCATTAATGATGCCTAATATCGTTGAACCGGGCTCCGCTGTATACTTTTTTCCGTCAATTGTAATATGAACCATGTTGTCATTCATGGTCTTTCCCCCTTTTTGAGAATAAAAAAACTCCACCACGAAAATATACGCACCACATTTTGGGCACGTTATCATCATGGTGGAGTAGTGTATTAGCACATCTTGCTAAAATACCAATCCATTTATTCATAAATAAAACGATAGATTCATAACAGGTCATATCACGATTCCATCTTTAACACTATTATTATAGCGTTAAAGTTAAAAATATACAATATGTAATTTAAACTACGCATATGTCTGCATGCAACTATCCATAATAACCCATATAAAGTGAAACTTTAATCAGCCTTAACCAATCGGGCTTTTACGGGCAGCCCGTTAATCCGGGATAAAACATAACAAGGAGAAAGTGAACAAATGGGGTCTTTTAACAAATGGATACGCGGTGAAAAATCTTTTTCTGCACAAGAGCAAGCTGATCATACATTACATAAGCCTATTTCTTCTTCTCTTCCACTTAATTTAAAACACTTGTCCAAGTTATTTAGTGGTATTCCAGAATTAATTACACGTACTTTTCCGTTAAAAAACGGCCAAGAGGTTGCTCTTATATATATGGAAGGACTTGTAGATAAAACTGTTATTAATGTAGATATTCTTCGTCCTCTTTTATTTAAAGAGTGGAATGAGGACGATTTTTGGGAATCTTCCGTTTCTATCGGAAATATAAAAAAGGTTCAGAAGTGGACAGACATTGAACAATCCCTTTTACATGGTAAAAGTATTTTATTTATAGATGGGCAACTATCAGCTTTAGAACTAGATACGCAAGCGGCACCAAAAAGAAGCATTGAAGAACCTACAACAGAGACATCAATAAAAAGCTCACATGAAGGATTTAATGAAGTAGCGAGCGACAGTTTCGCTCTTATTCGCCGATATATCCCAAATCGCGAATTAAAGGTGAAGGAATTCACCGTTGGCGAGCGAGCAAGTTCTAAAGTTTTTTTACTTTACCTAGCAGACATCGCAAACGAAGATGTCATACAAGAAATGACATGCCGCATTGAATCAATAAAAGTGGATGCTATTCTTACTACCGGTGAATTAGAAGGTTTTGTTGAAGATAATTCATACACGCTCTTTCCACAATTATCAATAACCGAACGTCCTGATACGACGGCCCATCACATTTTGAATGGGCGAATCGCTGTTGTTGTAGATCGCTCACCCGGCGTATTAATTGGACCTATGACCTTTTCAGCTTTTTTTCAAACAATAGATGATTACAGCTTCAGGCCAATGATTCCATCTTTTATACGTCTCCTTCGTTTCACAGGGTTATTTATTGCAATTTTTGCTCCTGCTCTTTATATTGCTATGATTTCCTTTCATTATGAAGTGATTCCGCTTAAATTATTGTTAACAATCGGCGAGTCTCGTGCTAAAATTCCTTTTCCACCTATATTAGAAGCACTTTTGATGGAATTAGTACTTGAAATGCTCCGTGAAGCTGCGGTTCGGCTTCCGGGTCCCGTTGGACAAACGATCGGCGTCGTAGGAGGAATTGTAATTGGACAGGCTGCAGTGAAATCGTTATGAAAGCGCACTTCTTCTTCTATTACAAAAGAAGGCTAATACACCAGTTTCTCTTACAATGAAGATCCCTTCTACTCGAGTTGAAAGTAATAGTAATTTAAAAGATACAGAAGGCAACGATTTCGTAACTATAAATGTTCTTAGCATGAATCGTAACATTCGTTCAGGCTATAGCGATAACCGTTTCAAATTTAATATTAAAATGAATTTAAAAATTGCTATATCTGAGATTACATTCAATATGGATTTAGATAAAGATAAAAAGAAATTAACTTCATTTATCGCAAAACAACTAAACAAAGATTTAAACGAATTAATTCACAAAATTCAAAAACAGCAACTGGATCCATTCGGATTTGGTGATTATGCGAGGGCTTTTCAATATAAAGAATGGAAGAAGGTTGAAGACGATTGGCCTAATTCCTTTTCCAAAGCTAGCGCAAAAGTAACACCGACTATCAAAATTTTAGAAAATGGGATTATTAAATAAAAAACACGCTATCTGTTCTTATAAGTATAAAGAACAGATAGCGTGTTTTCATTTACATGACAAGTATTATTTCAACAGACTATACTCTATTTCCGTTTCTAACATTACTATGTTTTTTTGCGTATATAAAATATATAAAAACACCGATTATAATCCATGCCACAAAACTAATTAAAGTAAGCTTAGAAAGGTTCAAAGCTAAATATATACAACTTACTATTGAAACGATAGGTAAAAAAGGTACTAGGGGAGCACGGAATGGTCTTTTCATATTAGGATGTGTCTTTCTTAGTACAATGACAGCTATAGATACAAAAACAAATGCTGTTATCGTTCCCATATTCACTAAATTAGCCAATAAGTTCAAATCCACTAATCCCGCTAATAAAGCTGCTAGTATACCTGTAACCCATGTATTAAAAAATGGCGTTTGTAAACGTTTATGAACACTGGAAAGTCTGTTTGGTAACAACCCATCTCGACTCATCGAGTAAGATACACGAACAAATGCAAACATAGCTACTAACAGAACTGTCGTTAGCCCCGCTATTGCCCCCACCGATAACAAGCCAGCAATTCTATCTTCTCCTACAGTGCGCAACGCATATGCAACTGGATCAGCAACATTCAATTCCGTAAACGGAACCATTCCAGTCAACACGAATGAAACTCCTACATATAGAACGGTACAAATGAATAAAGAAACAAGTAGCCCAATCGGTACGTTACGCTGTGGACGCTTCACTTCCTCTGCAGCTGTTGCAACTGCATCAAATCCTAAAAAAGCAAAGAATACAGTGGCTGCTCCTCCTACCACACCGTGAAAACCAAACGGTAGAAATGGTTGCCAATTTTCTGGTTTTACATATTGTGTCCCTACAATAATAAATCCTACAATAACAGCCAGTTTAATAATAACCATTATATTATTAATTCGGGCACTTTCTTTTACACCACGACTTAATAAAAATGTTACAACTAAAATAATCAGAACTGCTGGTAAATCAATAATTCCACCCTTCCCCATGCCAGGTGCTGATGCAAAGATTGTAGGGATGTGAATATTAAACCCTAGTAGCAATGACTGAAAATAAGCTGACCATCCTGCTGCCACCGCAGAAGTTGCTAATAAGTACTCCAACATCACACACCAACCAACTATAAATGCAAAAATCTCACCTAATGTCATATATGTATACGAATATACACTTCCTGAAACTGGGACTGCAGATGCAAATTCAGCATAACAGAAAGCTACACATGCACATACAATGGCCGCTAATATAAATGATAATACAATCGCTGGACCAGCATGTTTCGCCGCTACGATACCAGTTAATACAAAAATCCCTGTACCAATAATCGCTCCAATTCCTAAAAGAGTTAAATCAATCGCTCCTAAAGTTTGATTCAATACTTTTTTCTTTTCTTCATCCATTGTTTTCTTTATTAAAAGATTCATTCATTGAAACCTCTTTTTCAAGTTTATCTCTTACTAATTACAATCTTTATTACTGTTCTGTTTAGAAAATAAAATTATACACAATTTACTCCTTTTCTCTTATAGACTTAGCAATCTTAAAAACAGAAAAATCAATCTTTTTAACTCATAGTAAATTTTAAAAATAATTATTGCGAAAATACATCTCTAAGAATGCTGATTGAATTTATCATACAATTAATTATATTGTCAACAATATAATTAATTAAACAAAGACGGTTAATTATGTATCAAATGTTATTTTTAAACATAATTATTTTCTCGAAAACATTGTTTTTTTCTGTTTTCATGTTCATATTCATTTTCCCTCACTGATTTTCATACAATTTTCATTACATAGAATTCAAATGAAATCATCATACCTTTAATCAAAATACTATCTTTAAATAATAATTCATTTGAAGTTATGCAACCTTTTTAAGCGAATAAAAAAGTGCAGATTTTCATCTGCACTTTTTTTATTCTTTCATTTCAGCTTCTGCACTACTATTTTCAAGATTCTCTTTCTGAGCTTCTTCTTCTATATCAGCTGAAATCATTCCATAATAAAGTTCTGGATACAATCCAAATATTTGATATACACTTCCTAAAAACGGCATCAGAATCCCTCTTTTCTAAAGTTGTATTGCCACTTTTAAGGATTCCCTTTTCATTCATTATACATTCGTTTTTGGCGTTTCTTCTTCATCTTGAACACTTAATAAATTTTGCCACTTTTTATAAGGAGCGCTATTTGGATCCACATACCCTTTCGCATACGAACGATCCCACAATTGTTTAATAAACATTTCTTTCTCTTTCTTCGCAACCATATCTGCACCTGTACCGTAATAGTTTTGGAAGTATAGTTCGATTTCATCAAGGAATAATCTTAATAATTCATCTGACGTTTCTTCTAACGTCGGATCATACTTCGCCTCACGGTCATACATTAAAATCATATCTAAAAGATTGTGAACATGTTCTTTTCTAAGCCATCTTACATCTTGAGCTCCTAATACGAACGGATGTGTATATAAATGTCCACCTTGAATCATTGCCTTTTCTTGCTCTTCTTCAAATCTGGACAAGATGTTTTCATAAATAAACGGATTATGAAGTAATGCTCTGTGTAATTTATAACTTTCACTTGAAATATTTTTCCCCATCGACTGAATTAAGAAGCTACGTCCAACGCCGTTATATTGATACACAAACTGCCCATCAACAGCAACTAAACTAATCCAGCGATACATATACGCATATAGAAGGGCACGATTACATTTATCGTAGTCTAACTTCGTTTGAGTCGCATTCAAGTCGGGCATAAAGGCTGGTAAGTGCCAATACTTATCTAAATGCGGCGTTAAACTAGATTTTTTACTATTTAATTTGTTTACACGGCGATAATATGATTGGAAGTAGTCACCTTTATCATTCATAAAACCGTTCGCAATGTGTCCTGATGATAATTTAGGAAAATCTTGCAATGATAAACCGTAATGTGCCCGGTAACAGATCACTTCAAATGGTGAAAAAGCTTCATGTACTGTATCTTTTTCTTTAAACATTTCTTGAATTAATTCTTCTTGCAGTTCTTTCTTTAAAGTTGGATGTATACCCCAATATTGTAATTCCCTATGGTGAGAAACTTTCGGCACGAATGGACTAGCTAAATGGAACAGATCTTCAATTTTTTCACGAACGTATTCATCACGATCACGCTTCTTATAATCCGCTTCTTTTCGCAATGCCTCTATAATATTAAGTTCTAATTTATCACGATAACGTACTTGTAATTCATCATAACAATAGCTCAATATATGTTCACGGTAAAAATCTTCTACCTTTTTCGATTGAATTTCTTCCGTTTTCGCATCCCGACAATATTCCCCATACAAACTCATATAAATTTCCGCTGATATATCTTTCGGCAATACACCTAAATTTAAATGTTGCTGCATATCTTGCCATATTTTTTCTTGCAACTTCTCTTCCGCTAATACGTATACATTCGTTGGGTTTGTTTTCCCTTCAAACTCCTTACTTCTTTTTTGAATTTCAAACAATAAATTTTCACGTGTTTCATGTAAATTATCAAAAAACCTTTCCCAATATTGAATCATTTTATTAACTGCTTGATATAACGATTGATAAACGAGTTCTAACAGCATTTCTTTTCTGTACTCATTTAATTTGTGTACATATTGCGTTACGATATCTTCAAATTCTTTTTTAAATAAACGTTGTTGATTATTCACCATTTTTCCAAACCAACCTTGTTGCTGAGCGATTTCAACGCGGCGTACAGCAGTTACCGTTCCATCTATATTACCTACATTAAATTTTTTATCATAATTTTGAATTACATTACGCTTCTGTTCATTATTTTCATGTAGTCGATTCATTTTTTCTACTAACTGCTTTCGAATTTCATATAACATAAAACGCGCTGCTACTGGATGAACAGGGTCTGTTTTCTTTAAAAACCATGTATTTAATTGATAGGACTGTCCTTCAGACCCACTTGGTGAAAAACGGTCTGATTCAATCATGTCATATAAAAGTGTCGTTACATGTTCATGTACACGGCTCGGAATCGCATACGCATATAAACGAACCGCATGATCTACTCTCGCTACTTCTCCTTTCATTTGTTCCATCATTTTTAGTTTCGCAGCTGAAATTTTACACTCGTGCTGCAAACGATTTAATTCCTCATCTTTTTGCACTGTGCGCTGTACATAGCTTTCTACAGCTTCTAAAAACAGTTTAGATTTCGCAACTCCGAGCTTACCGCCCTCTGCTCCTTCACGCGTTTCATTGTACATTTGTCTATAGAAAATATGGGCTTGTTCTGGACGGGTAGCAAGATGTTCTAAATCCTCTAAATAACTTTTGCCACGCTCTGGCTTTTCACGCTGCATACCACGTTTTACATCTTGGTCGTACCTTTGCTTCTTTTCTTGAAAGAGTTGATCCAAATGAAGCCACGATTCGTCTAAACCTTGCACAGCCCATTTTAAAGCACAATATTTTAACACATGTTCATATGGATAAATGAGCTTTGCTGTTCCTGCCCCGCAATATCGTCCTTTCCCGCTTGATTCTGCCAATTGCTGAATTTGATTATCTTCCTGTGCAAAATGACTTGTGGACATCGGACTAAATAACTGTAAATAAATCGTATTTGCCATCTGCTCCATATAATCCGATAAATTGTGTAAATGGTGTCCATGTAAGTTTTCGTAATCGTATAAGAAACAATAATTGTACGGTAAATGATGTTGTTTAATCGTATGATTCGTTCTTCCATCCTCATCTACTTGATCCGGGCGGTATTCTAATTCAATCGTTACACCACCGCGTTTTGATAATTCTCCAGTTGAACCGAGCGTAATGGCATGCAATTCTTTTAAAGACGCATAACCATTTGCTTGCACCGTTTCAAATTCTTTCGCACTAACCGTTCTCGTCTTCACTAACACATCAGGCATTAAAAATGCACCGCGTATTAAAATGTTATGATGCTGCAGTTTTTTCCGAAGCATTTCACGTAAATATAATGCAATTTGCAGAAACATCCCCGAACCTGTTCCGCCTGCTAGTGATGTTACAATAATAACTCGCACACCATATTCCGTTTGATCACTTGTAACCGGAAAAATCTTCTCAATTTCTTGCCAAAAGGACGTCAATTTATCTTCTTTCATCGCAGCACGTAACGCTAAACGTGAAATGACGCGTAACTGTCCTGCTCCTTCTGTTAATGGTTTATCAAGTATAGTTGGATCCATTGGAAACCACTCTGGAATCGTTGGATCTCCTGCAATATACTCTCTAGGCGTTTTACTTGAACTCGTTTGTGTCTTAAACTTTCGAATATGATCAAATTTACTCAATGTATTCACATCTGTATCAAATACGTGCATCGCTACCTTTTTTCGGCGCTCTTCAGGCAGTTTTTCATATATTTGATGCGTCACAGTACTACCGATTCCACCTAATCCAATTAATATCGTTGGAACTTGTAATGTCATGTGAACCACCTTCCTATTCTTTCTTGTTTAAAAAGAAAGGGAAAGAAAGCTAAGACTCCCCTCTTATCCCTACCTACTATTCACATTCATATTTGTAAATCTCCTTACCATATCCTCTATCAATTAATAAAAGTTCATTTGGATATAGTGTCTTATGCTCCATTCCTACTTCTTCCTCTGTTATAAACATCCCATCAATAATCATTCCTACTACTTGTGACTCTTTCGCTACAAAGACAGATTTCGAACCTTTCTTGGCTATAAACGTAACGGATTGCACAGTTTTTCTTTCTGCTCGAAATGGGATACCAAAATAATGTTTCCACCATTTATTTCGAAGTAATTCTGGTTCAGATTGATATAACCAATCTTTCGCTACTTCTTGATCCCATTCGTAATACAATAGCGCTTTCCGGTGAAATCTTGGACGAACAATCCATCCTAAAACGGTTATGCCTACTACTAGCAGCAATAAAGTGATAGGAATGACAAACTTAAAAATAAGCGCATACTTTTCATAAAACGGCGCACTTTGAATATGGAGTGATATTTGCTTCTTTACTTCTTGTAATTTCGCATCTTGTATAACGATGGTAGCTTCTACGGTGCCAGTATCTGTGAAATTGAATGTGTCGGAGTAATAAGGACGAGGATAAACGTAAATTTGATTACCACGTTGTTTTATTTCATAGTTGATTGATTGTTTAGATGTGACACCAGTAGATTTTAATAGTTTCTTTACAGCCCCTTCTGTCATCGGCTTACCATCTAACTTTGGTTGTAAAATAAACGGTTTACTATTCTCTAAATTTGTTACTTTTTCTTCATAATCTTTCGTAACAGTTTGAAGTGATAATTTTGGCTTTTCTGTTGTTTCAATTTTGAATTCTTTCGTCTGTCTGTAAAATCCCTTTATATTCATATGAACTTTTCCACGTACTAACCCTTTACCAATCTTCGTTTCGTAATAAAACACATGCCTCTTATCGTTCCACTTCATCGGATATTGTTTTCCGTCTATTTCTACTTCTGCTTGAAAGTAAGAAGACTGAATTGGTAACTCAGTAGGCTTTGCTTCAATAACAGCAGTAACACCTTCGTACATTTGTTCAACATTTTTTTGACTATTATCATCTTTGTCATAAGTAGAAACCGTATAGTTAAGCGCTGGTTCAACAAGTACTTGCAATCCTTCTTTCTCAATATCCCGATCCACTTCTATCGTATATGTTCCTGGTTTAATGACTTCCTGATTTTCCGTGCTTATATGAACTATATTTCCGAATAATTTCGCTTCTCCGGGTGCATGTATGGAAAAAGAAGACTGTAACTGTAATGGTTTCGAAATTTGTGTGACCTGATAATTAGACAGCGAAGGCGATTGTCGTACAAGCGTCATACGCTTTAATGGGAACGGCGTTGTAATCTCTACTTTCTTTCCTACTACTTTCGTTTTTACAATCGATTCAACGGAGGAGAATGGATCACGATTCGCAACTAATGCTGCCACTTGATTTACACTTTTTACAATGCCATCCTCTCCGCTTGACGGCATCGTAACTCCGTTTATCTCTTTCTTCCATATTTCTTTAAACGTATTTAATTGTTCTTTTTCTTGCTGCCCTAAATCCTCTTCCATCGTAATTAAGATAGGATGTAAAGATATCTTTTTTACATCCATTTCTTTCTTAAAGTCTGTTAGTTTCTTTGTAATTTGTTCTTTTCCGCCAACTTTATCTTTTTCTAGATCATTAAATGCCCCGTCAGTTAATACAATAAGCCAAAATTCACGTTTTCCATCTATATCTGCTTCCTTTTTTATAGATTGCATCGCCGTCTCTACTGCGCTAAAAGGAGTATTTAAATACGTTTTCCACGCTCCAATTCCTTCAATTTCTGTTTGCCTTTTATCCTTCGTTAACGAAATGTTTAACGGATTATTCGGCTTGCTCATTGGAACATAAGAAAATGTATCTTTTTCATCTAATAGCGCAACTAAACTTTGCAAAGCGTAATTGGCATATTTCCAGCGATCGTTATTTCTCATGCTGCCCGAATCATCATATACAAGTGAAACGACCCTTTCCTTTGCCTCCTCTCCTTTTGCAAAAGTCCAATAAGGATGTAACCATATAAATAGAAACAACATGAATGTGGCACAAATTCGAATTTTCATGATGAGGCTTCGCCACCTTTGTAGACAAATTCCTATGTTTAAATTTATGAGAGGAAACAAGATATATGACTTGTATTTTAGGACAACTAACCCACCATAACTTTATTATGTAAACATATATACACACTTGGTAATATTCTTTATAGCATTTTCTATCCAATTATATAGGCAAAAAAGCCTGTCTAAGCTCCATACTTAAAACAGACTTTTCCTACTTTTCATATTAAAAACACACAACAAAAAGTTTGATTTTTTAATTAGCACATTACTTCAATTGTAAATCCACCAGGCGCTTCAACATAAAACGTATACGCATGTGCATGTTTAGGAGGTTCAACCAAAAATCCATCTTCCTTCAATCTTTGATTCATTTTATTTATTAGTTCCTCATTTTCTTGCGGAAATCCTACATGAAATGTTTTAGGATACTGAACTTCTTTCCCTTTCATTAAATTTAGTATAAACCCATCCTTATCACGCATAACTGCAAAGCCATTTCCCCTCGTTCCACTTCAAATTAATCCAAAATATTTTTCTAAAAATTCTCTAGTAGCTACTACATCTGTAACCGTTAAATTAAGATGCCTAATTTTCTAATACTTTATCATATAAAGTAAAACTTTGATCAGTGGGGCGTTTACGGACAGTCTGGCTCCCCCTAACTTTTTTGCTCCAGCCAAATTTTTTGGTAGGAGTTTTACTGCCCAAAAATAGCGGGATAAATAAAAAACACGCCTTTCACAGCGTGTTTCATTGCTTCACATATACTTCAACAATTGGATTATCTTTGTTATCTGCATGTAAGCGTATATTCGCTTCACTCGTATTATAAATGCTGGCTAATAGCATAATCGTTAACAAATTAGGAGTCTTAGCATCACTTCCGTATTTTCTTTCAAGCGCTTCTTTATATTCAAACTCTAAATCCCCCTGTATATATGTATACACTTCAAATCCATCTTCTAAATTGCAAACTACTGTATCAATAATATCCGCTCCTACTTTTTTCTTCATTTCATCTCGCAATGCTTCTATAAATTCTTTCCACGGTACTTCGTATGTTTGAAACTGATCTGTAGATTTCATTGCCTTTCCCTCCTTACTATATCCTTTCTTTATATTTCCCCTTTCATATAACAATTATGATAGGTAGGTCATTCGTACAAGCCGCACTTGTCCCCCTTACATATCGTATTACTGTAAGGGGGAAGGAGGACAGAACATGCATAGACAAAGATGTTATGATACGTGCCGACGTTATTTCGGTAAAGTTGTTCGAATTGAAGATCGTGATGGTCGCATTCATTTAGGCAAAATAATCGATGTGACAAATGAATCTGTATGGATCGAACCAATGCAACAGCGCTCATCTTTTGATACAGGATTCGGATACTATGACGCATATACAAACGGTGGTTGTGATCTTTGCGGCGGCATTAGCAGATGTGATAGTTGCGGATTCGGTTGCGGTGGTGGATTCAGTAGCTGTGGATGTGGCGGTCGTGGTTGCGGTAATTGTGGTGGCGGCGGCTGGGGTGGCGGTTGTGGCTGGGGCGTTGAACTTGGATTTGGTTTCATCTTCGGAATTACTTTAGCTGCATTATTTTTCATTTAACATAGTAAAGAGTTGACTACCTTTAGCCAACTCTTTTTCTCTACTTTTCACATATAAATATACGGTGTCCTAAAACATGTTGGTACATACGTCGTACGTTTTCATGTTGTACCCATGCCTCATATAACTCATTCGGAATATATGTTGATACATTCCATTCCGGCTCTTCTATATAGCTAGATATCGTTTCTGCAATTGTACCACCGCCAGCAATTGTAATTCTTTTGAAATTTGCTTTCTGAAATAGTTGTACCCACTCATTCTCAGTTAATAATTCTTTCATGCCATATAATTGGGCAATTTTTTCTTCCTCACTCTTCTCAATATGTGTATTAATAATCATTTCAATGACAACAAGCTTACCATCCTTCTGTAATACACGATAGCACTCTGATATAACCCTTTCTTTATCTGTAAAAGCGAGTATCGATTCCCCAAGCACAAACTCAAATGAATCATTTAAACAAGGTAATCGCTCTGCATCACCTTGAATCAATTGTACATTCAATCTTTCAAACAACCATCTATCTTTCGCTTTTTGAATCATAATTTCATTCTTTTCAATCGCTGTTACTTTATAACCGAATTCTTTTGTCATGTAAGCCGCTGTTTTCCCCGTACCACAACCTATCTCAAGGACATCCGCTCCTTGTCTAAGAGGCAGTTGTGCTAGCAATTGTTTTGTTAACGTAAAACCACCAGGATGAGCACTTCCTATTCCGTAATAAGCTAAGAAATCGATGTAAGTATTTCGTTCCATGGGATTCTCCCTTTTTTATTTTATATATTCAAGGAAGAATGAAAAGTGCATAAAAAAAGGGCGCATCACGCGCCCCCTCAGCTTATTTTTCCTCACCGATATATGCCCATTTGTAGCTGTAATCTCCACCAACTGGGTGGTGAACAATTCCTTTTACTTTCGCTCTTTGAACAATTGCATCACCACGTTGATATAATGGTGCAATTGCTGCATCTTCAAGTAACATTTTCTCAGCTTTCAGTAAGCTATCCCAACGCTCTTTCGTTTTCGTTAATAGCTCACCTTTACCTTTTTCTACAATTTCATCATATTTCTTATTTGAGTAACCAGTTTGGTTATGAGGTCCATCTGTAACGAACATATCAATGAATGTCATTGGATCTAAGTAGTCAGGTCCCCAACCAGCGTAAGATAAATCATAATCTAGATCTGATTCTAATTTTAATTTTTGTTTAAACGGCTGGTTTTTCAAGTTCACTGTTAAGCCTGGTAAGTTTTTCTCAAGCTCTCCTTTTAAGAACTCCCCTACTTTTTTCGCATTATCGCTATCATAGTTTAGCAGCTCAATTGTTACTTGATCTTTTCCAAGCTCTTTTTTCGCTTTGTCCCAATGCTCTTTTGCCTTTTTCACATCCGTTTTTAAAATATCTCCATTTTCTTTACGGAAGTCTTTTCCATCCGGACTCTTAGCAAATTCTTTTGGTACTAAGTAATCTGCAGGTGTAGATCCGTCATTTAAAATAACATTCGTTAAACCTTTTTTATCATACGCCTTTGCAATTGCTAAACGTAAATCTTTGTTCTTTAACACCGTATCTTGACCACCACGTTTTTGATTTAAACGTAAGAAGAACGTTGATGGTGTTTTTTGTGTATAGAAATCTGGATTCGATTTATATTTGTCAACAAATTCAGATACTAATCCTGAACGGTCAATCTGTCCACTTTCATATAAGTTGACACGTGTACCGCTATCTTTTACTACGTTAAAGTTGATTTCTTCTAACTTAACTGTTTTATTATCCCAGTACTGTGCGTTTTTCTTTAATTTCCAACCTTCTTCATGTTTCCAGTCTGTTAATGTAAATGGTCCGTTGTATAATGTTGTATCTGCTTCTAAACCGAATTTTGCACCTTTTTCATTTACGAATTTTTCATTTTGTGGATAGAATGTTCCGAATGAAGTTAATTCAACAAAGTAAGGAACTGCATTTTCTAATTCTACTTCTAACGTATAGTCATCTACAGCTTTTACACCTAACGTATCAAGCGCTGCTTTTCCTTCATTAATTGCTTTTGCATTTTTTACATCGAACATAATGTATGCATATTCCGCTGCTGTATTTTTATCTACAGCACGTTTCCAAGAAAATACGAAATCTTTCGCTGTTACAGGCTCTCCATTTGACCATTTTGCATTTTTATTTAATGTAAATGTATACTTCTTACCATCATCACTCTTTTTATATGATTCAGCAACCCCTGGTGTTGCTTTATTATCTTTATCCAGTCGATATAAACCTTCCATTACGTTGTTTAAAGCAAGAAACGATACTTGGTCTGTCGCTTTAACAGAATCCATAGATGGAATCTCTTGGCTCTCTGTTAAATTCAACACTTGCTTCGCTGCTAATTTTCCGCCTTCTTTTTCACCGCTTTTTGGTGTTGTGCTTGCCTTATCTTTTTCCCCTGATCCAGAGCAAGCTGTTAATGCCATACTCATTACTAAAACTGGTGCTACGACCGCTGTCAATTTTTTCATCTTTTTTCTCTTCATTTTCTTGTACCCTCCCCAATTATATGTACGATATTAACATTTAGAAATTCTCTATTAACTTTCGTTATCAGAAAATTCTTATTAATTAATATTCTACTATTTTTCTGAGTTTTGTAAAGTATTTTTGTAAATTTTCTAAATATTTATTTTTTTGTGATAGTAACTTGTTGTTTTAACTACTTTATGAATTATCCCCCGTCTACTATATGTAAACATCCCTCCCCTTATTCCACTCTATTACTACGTTCTATATTTTTCTTATTAGCATGAGATCTCTTACTATCATTCATCTGTCTTACTACTTACTGAACTCTCTCTAATGTCCTCCGATAGAATCTTCCTAATTCCCTACCCGTTTCTCAATAGGCTAACGAGATATATTTCCCTTATACATACTAAAAAGCATTTCAAAAGCAGCTCAGCCACTTTTGAAATGCTTTCACTTTATTTTTTTCCGCCATCCTCAGTTACATACGCCCACTTAAAGCTATATTCTGGACTGATGTTATGTTTCACGATTCCTTTTACATTCGGTTTCATTACGTACGATCTTCCTGTTTGATATAAAGGAACTAATCCTGCATCTTCTTCAAGGAATAATTTTTCAGCTTTCCCTAACGTTTCCCAGCGTTTTTTCGCATCACTCATTAATTCATTACCTGCTTTTCCTACCATTTCATCGTATTTTGGATTTGAATAAC
This sequence comes from Bacillus sp. EKM202B, assembly GCF_011066025.1. Taxonomy (NCBI): domain Bacteria; kingdom Bacillati; phylum Bacillota; class Bacilli; order Caryophanales; family Bacillaceae; genus Bacillus; species Bacillus sp. EKM202B. Next base: position 125,501 of record NZ_JAAMNK010000004.1, read on the forward strand.
TCATTTGGTTATACGGGCTCTTCGATTCAAACATATCAATAAATGTCATTGGATCCGCATAATCTGGACTCCAACCTGCATAAGAGATTTCATAATCTTGTGCAGTCTCTAATTTTAATTTTTGTTTGAACGGCTGAATTTTCGTATTAATCGTTACACCTTTTAAATTTTTCTCAATTTGATCTTTAACATAATCAGCAATCTTTTTCGCAGTTCCATCATCATAGCTTAGTAATTCAATTGTAACTTGATCTTTTCCAAGTTCTTTTTTCGCTTCTTCCCAAGCTGCTGCACCTTTTTTCGGATCATATTTCAGACCATTTTTAAATGTATCTTGATAATCTTTTCCATCAGGTCCTGTCGCAAGCCCTTTCGGAACCAATTGATCCGTTGCTTTTGATCCATTATTTAAAATTACATTCGCCAATCCTTTTTTATCGACTGATAATGCAATTGCTTCACGAAGCTTTTTGCTCTTTAATGGCGTATCTTGTCCGTTACGTTTTTGATTTAAACGTAAGAAGAATGTACTTGATTCTGCATACTCACCGTACTCATCTTTATTCGATTTATATTTATCTACAAATTCTCCTGATAGTAATGTAAAGTCAATTGATCCTGTATCATATAAATTTACTTTTGTAGCTACTTCTTTTACAACACTATAATTAATTTCTTCTAATTTCACAGTCTTTTTATCCCAGTACTTATCATTTTTCTTCAGCTGCCAACCTTGTTCATGTTTCCATGAAGACATAACAAATGGCCCATTATACACAGTTGTATCTGCTTCTAAACCGTACTTATCGCCTTTTTCTTTTACGAATTTTTCATTTAATGGATAATATGATGGGAATGCTAATAAATTTAAGAAATACGGTACCGGTTTTTCTAATTCTACTTCTAGCGTGTAATCATCTACCGCCTTCGCTCCTAATTCAGTTACAGGTTTTTCTCCTTTATTAATCGCTTCTGCATTTTTAATATAGTAAGCAATAAACGCATATTCTGCCGCAGTATTTTTATCAAGTAAGCGCTGCCATGCGAAAACAAAATCTTTCGCTGTTACAGGATCACCATTCGACCATTTTGCATCTTTTCGCAGTTTAAAAGTATACTTTTTACCATCTTCACTTTTCGTACTAGATTCTGCCGCAGCAGGAATTGGCTTATTATCTTTATCAAGACGATATAGGCCTTCCATCGTATTTCCTAAAATTTGTGCCCCTAACGTATCAGTAGATTTAGAAGTATCCATCGTTGGAATTTCTTGATTTTCCGTACGATTTAATACTTGCTTCGCTGCATATTTAATATCAGATGTTTTTTCTTCCCCACTATTAGATGTAGTAGTCGTTTTCTTTTCTCCACCTGAACTAGAGCACGCTGTCAATGCAACACTCATCGCTAAAACTGGTACTACAACTGCTGTTAATTTTTTCATTTTTTTTCTCTTCATTTTTTAACCCTCCCTAATTATATGTACATTACCAACCTTGAGAGACTCCTTGTTAAATATTTTTCAGAAAATTACAACTAATGTTATTCTACTCTTTTTTTCACATTTGTAAATAGTTTTATTTTAAATATTCTGATTTTAAACTTCGTAATTTAGTATGATTTATCCCCCATCTACCATATGTACATACTTTACTCCTTATTCTTCTCTATTTTGCTATACTACAAATTTACATTTTAATTTCCAATATACAAAAAAGCATTTCAAGGTAGCTAAGCTACTTTGAAATGCTTTTTCAACTCTTTTATTTTTCAGCAACATATGCCCATTTAAAGCTATATTCCGGACTGATATTATGTTTTACAATACCTTTAATATTTTGTTTTAGAACATATGCATCACCACGTTGGTATAAAGGTACAAGTGCTACATCTTGCTCAAGAAGTAATTTCTCAGCTTTCCCTAACTCTTCCCAACGTTTCTTCGCGTCACCCATTAATTCAGTGCCAGCTTTTTTGATCATATCATCATACTTCGGATCAGCGAAGCTCATTTGGTTATGAGAATGTTTAGACTGGAACATATCTAAGAATGTCATTGGGTCAGCATAGTCAGGTCCCCAACCAGCATATGATATATCATAATCTTGCTCTGTTTCTAGTTTTAGTTTTTGTTTGAATGGCTGAAGTTTAATATTAACTGTTACACCTTTTAAATTTTTCTCAATTTGGTCTTTTACATATTCCCCTACTTTTTTCGCATTACCAGTATCATAGTTTAATAGCTCAATTGTAACTTGGTCTTTACCAAGTTCTTTTTTCGCTTCTTCCCATGCAGCAGCAGCTTTTTTCGCATCTGGTTTGATACCATTTTTAAATGTTTCTTGGAAGTCTTTGCCGTCTGGTCCAGTCGCTAATCCTTTGGGTACTAAGAAGTCAGCTGGTTTAGATCCGTCATTTAAAATAACGTTTGCTAGGTTTTTCTTATCGATAGAAAGCGCGATTGCTTCACGTAATTTCTGACTCTTTAATGGTGTATCTTGTCCACCACGTTTTTGGTTCATACGTAAGAAGTAGGTACTTACTTGTGAGTATGTGCCAAACTCCTCTTTGTTATTTCTATATTTATCAACGAATTCACCTGATAGAAGTGCGAAATCAATTGCACCTGTATCAAATAAGTTGACCTTTGTATTTATTTCTTTTACTACACTATAGTTGATTTCATCTAATTTTACAGTCTTTTTATCCCAATATTGATCATTTTTCTTTAGTTTCCAGCCTTGCTCGTGCTTCCAATCAGTAAGAACAAATGGTCCGTTATATACTGTTGTATCAGACTCTAAACCGAATTTATCCCCTTTTTCTTTTACAAACTTCTCATTTAATGGGTAGTACGATGGGAACGCAACTAAGTTTAAGAAGTATGGTACCGCTTGTTCTAATTCAACTTCTAATGTATAGTCATCTACCGCCTTAACTCCTAGTTCAGTTACTGGTTTTTCACCTTTATTAATTGCCTCTGCATTTTTAATCGGGAATGCGATAAACGCATATTCTGCAGTTGTTTTTGGATCTAATAATCGTTGCCAAGCGTACGCAAAGTCTTTTGCAGTTACAGGATCACCATTTGACCATTTTGCATCTTTACGTAGTTTAAATGTATATTTTTTACCATCTTCACTTTTTGTGCTAGATTCTGCTGCAGCTGGGATTGGTTTATTATCTTTATCTAATCGATATAACCCTTCCATTGTGTTCCCTAAAATTTGAGAACCTAATGTATCTGTATTTTTTGAAGTATCCATTGTTGGGATCTCATTTGTTTCTGTACGATTTAGCACTTGTTTCGCTGCTAGTTTTCCTTCAGATTTACTATCTCCACTAGAGCTAGAGTTTGTGCTTGTCTTCTTATCTCCACCTGATGTAGAACATGCTGTTAACGCCATGCTCATTGCTAAAACTGGTGCTACAACTGCTGTTAGTTTTTTCATTTGTTTCTTTTTCATTTTGTACCCTCCCTAATTCTTAACGATAGCTATTAAAGAATTTTCTGATAATTCTGTTTTTCTTTATATATTTATCAGACGATTCTTACTACTTCTTATTCTACTAATTTTTTAATTTTTGTAAAGTATTATTATTGAAAATTTTTAAAAAATTATTTTTTTACAGTAATATTCATAAAAATGCCATACGTTGTTCAAACCTTATCTCTCCTTTATACACATTCGTTGATTTAATCACTTTCATCTCATTTACCGCTTGAATACTTGTTAATTATTTCTAATAAATAATGCATATATCTAAAAACATCTTTTCTACAAAAATAAAAAAGTCAGCTAAACTGACTTTTTTTACCCGGCAATTTTTTCTCTTTTCATTTCCTCTACCACTCTCTTATACTTCTCATCATCAAACTCATTTTCACTTTTTGCAACAACTACAGTCGCAATACCGTTACCAATTAAATTAACGATAGCACGTGCTTCTGACATGAAACGATCTCCCCCAAGTAGTAGCGCTAACCCTTCTAATGAGATAACATTCATTGCAGATAGAGTAGATGCTAATAAAAAAGCAGACATTTCGTCTGCTTTAATTCTCCTCAATCTGCTTCGCACTTAATCCTAGATGTGTTCTAAGAGTATCACTCAAACTTTGTAGGTCTTTTTTATTAGGATTATAGTAATAGACACGTTGTCCATTTGGGCCATTAGGTAAATAAAGATCATCACCAGCTAATTGAGTCTTTTCAACTGAACCATTTAAACCATATTTATAAAAAGATAAAATATCATCCATGGCTAAATTTGTTTTAAAATCACCATCAACCGCCTCAACCATTTTCTCTAGTTTTGTAATCGAACCTGTGCTTTTTAATTTATTTAACATCGCTTCAATAACAAGTTGTTGACGTTGCCCTCTCATTGCATCACTGTCAATATGACGCGTTCTTGCCAGCGCAAGTGCTTCTTCTCCTGTTAATTTTTGTAGTCCTTTTTTCAAATGAATCGCATCAGGTTCATCTTTACTATTTTGTTCTGTAAATTCAACTGGGACATCTATTTCAATACCATCTAATCCATCAACAATTTTAATAAATGAGCTAAAATTAAACTTCACAAAATAATCAACGGGGACTTGTAACAATTTTTCTACTGCTTCAACAGATGCTTGTGGCCCTCCATCTTTACCATTTTTAACAAGCCCTCTTCCATATGCATGCGTTATTTTATCCTTTTTCTTTTCAATTGGGACATATGTATACGTATCACGTGGTATACTTGTTAATTTCACTGTCTTATCATCTTTATTAAAAGTTGCCAGCAATAACGCATCTGTATGAAATGCACCACTATACTCCTTTTGACGTTCTTGATTTTCATCAATGCCCATAATTAAAAGTGAAACATTGTTTGCAATTGGTTTTACTGCTTTCTCACGTAAATTTGATTTTTCACCACGCGCTAAATTCAAATTAGATTTTTGTACAAGATTAGAAGTTTTCATATATACATAGGTGCCATATCCAACCCCGCCAAATAGTAATACTCCTAGTAGTAAACTTATTATCGTTGTCTTTTTATATTTCCGCTTATTTTTCTCTTCTCTTGAAGACGAATGATTCCCCATTTATTCTCCTCCTGTTTCTATTCATCCAATATATTTTTCATTTTTTCATATTTCGTGCTATCCTTTTGAAACATACTTTCTTTCAGCCCTTTATCTATTTGTATCCATTCGGTAGTAACTGAATATTGAATCATACCTTCATGAAAACTAAGAAACTTTAACATAACCCCTGTGTTTTTCTCCACAACCATTTCAAATTTCCCTCTTACATCTTCAGAGGCGCTAATAGGCATCTCTATATTAATTACCCCTTCAATTTTGTAACAATCGAGTCCTAGATATTTCGTTTCTTTATAATTCCAATCTTTATATCGAATTAACAAATCTGCGAATTCTGATTGAATACTATGCTTAGCCAATCCCACATATTCGCCATCATACCGTTTCCTCTCACCTGATTTTCTCAACAATCTTTCCGTAGGATTTAGTTTTAATAGTTCATTATTTCTTTCCTCTGGGCTCCATTTTGACTCTTTATATGTATAGTTCTCATCATCAAACTCTTTTTTTCTACCCTCGTTATATATAATCGTTCTTTTTTTCAATCGTTTATCTTCTTGAGATGCAATGCCTCTTTGTTTCTCCGTATCAATCGCATACTTGTATGTTGTAGCCATTCTTGTAGAGCTAGAATATTCCTCAAATTGTCCTGAAATATTTTTAAAATGATCAATTGAATCCAACATCTTTATATGAATTTTTTCCTTATCTGGATAATTTACATTCAATTTTATTTCTTCTTCATTTTCATAATCAGAAAACGCCTTTTTCTTCACATATTCAAATACTCCACCATTTTGTGCAAAGCTTTGTATAGAAAATTCAGACATATAAACAATAGAAAGCGCTAGAACCACGGCACTAATTACCATCATATGAACTCTGTAACTCTTCTTTTTTACTGGAAGATTATGCAGTGTATCATTAATCTTTCCATTTAACTTTGACGGTAAAATAACATTTTCATCTTTTATTCTCTTTTTTAATTTCTCATCAAATGATTTTTCACTATCCATTCTATACACCCCCTATTCCATCTTTAATCGCTCTTCTAATAGTTCCCTTGCACGTGACAACCTTGACTTAACCGTCCCTTTTGGAATTTCTAAAAGGGACGCAATACTCTCTTGATTCATATCTTCATAATAATAAAGTACAGTTACAGCTCTTAATTCTTCCGTTAAAGACTGAATGGCATTACAAAGATCAATATCTTTATATCGGTCGAACGCTACCATACTACTATCATGATCCTCGATTATAATTAGTTTTTTATATGACTTAATTATATTGTTACACTCATTTATTAAAATTCGAATTAACCAAGTTTGAAAAAACGCTTCTTTTTTTAGTTTTTTTATATTTTCATAAGCTTTTAAAATTGTTGTCTGTATCGCATCCTCTATGTTTGTCTCATCATGTAACATCGCCTTTGCAATGCGATACATCTTCACTTTCTCCGTATGTATAAGCGCCATAAAGGCTTCATGATCACCTTTTTTCGCTAAGGAAACATCCGTTTCTTCTTTTACAATCATTTTATATAAAGGGATTACTTTCACAATTGCTCCTCCTGTTTCATCCTCACTTCAAATTTAACTTTACACGTATTAGACTGCGTAGCCTATAAAAAGGTTCATTTTTTTGAATATTTTTGTAAATAAAAAGATAAATATCCTTTTTATGGTGGCACACAATGAACATATCGGTTCAAATTTACAAACAAAAAAGTCCACTTTCACAGTGGACTTGCTACTTTATAACGATAAATCTCTCTTTCTAAACATAACTATTGCTAACAAAAAGATGCAAACTGCCCCAACGGTTAAACCTAAACTTACCGGCCATATATTATATGTTCCTTCAGCAATTTCTTTCGGACGAAACAGCGTAAATAAAGATAGGCTTTTCATCCACTCTAACTTATCACTTAATTTCCCTACCATATCTAGTACGAAAAATAATATAGTTAAACTTGCTGAATAACTAAGTGCCTTTCTTTCATCATTACATATACAAGAAAAGAAAAATGAATACGCACTAACGACTAAAAATATGAGCCCTCCGACTACATTAATCTTCAAAAATAATTCTTTATTTAAATTATTATCTTTTAAAAACCATTCTGCTCCTACTATACCTGCTACATACGTGACAATTACAATGATAAGTAGCCCCAATATGAGAACAGTAGCTTGCGTAATAGCAATTTTCACTCTGGATACAGGCGTTGCTAGCAAGTATGCCATCGCTCCTTTATCTACATGACGCGCAATTAAATGTGTCGCAACTGTTACGCAAAAAATTGTTAAAATGATAATAAACAATAGACTGTAATACTCCCCAGCTAAAAAATCCATTACGTTTTGAATCGGACTTTCCATACCAACAATTTTTTTCACACTATCAGGCATAGCACTTATTAATTCATTTAATCCTTTCGCTGATACCATTGATGGGAATATCCAAATTAATAACCATAAATAGAGAGCCGCACCAATCGCATAACTAAAAATACTTTTTTGTGTTTCTTTCAAACTAGCTAAAAACAATTGCTTATTCATGCGTTACCCCTTCTTTCTTATCGTAATAATGCATAAATAAATGTTCTAAATCCATCGATCTCGTTTGAAGTGCCGTTACATTATAGTTTGAAAGTGTTTGTAAAACAGTTTGATAGTTTCCTTGTACAATAATAGATGCCTCTCTGCCTTTTACCGCTTCAAATTGCAAATTACACTTTGTAAGAGATTCAATTTCTTCTTGCGATGATACAGTTACATCTATTACCTGTCGTCTCATACTTTGTAAATCATGAATATTTTCAACTGTTACGAGTCGACCATCTTTAATAATAGCTACTCTGTCACAAGTTCTCTCAATTTCAGTAAAAATATGTGAAGACATAAGAATCGTTTTTCCTCTTTGTTTTTCCTCTACTATTAGTTCTATAAATACTTGCTGCATCAGTGGATCAAGTCCAGATGTTGGTTCATCTAAAATTAACACCTCTGGATCGTGCATAAATGCAGCGACTATCCCTACTTTTTGCTTCATTCCTTTAGACATTTTGCGAATCGGTGTTTTCACATCAAATTGCAGACGATCTATCAGTTCATCTCGTCTTTTCGTATCCTTTAATCCACGCATTCCTTGCATTAATTTTAAAAACTCTAATCCGTTCATTCCTTCAATAAAAGAAATTTCACCCGGTAAATAACCAACTTCCCTTTGAATTTTCGCTGCTTCATTCCAACAATCTAATCCAAAAATTGTCGCTTTACCAGCTGTCGGTTTTATAAATCCCATTAAATTACGAATTGTCGTTGATTTTCCGGCACCATTCGGTCCTAAATAACCAAATACTTCTCCCTCTTTTACATCAAATGTAATATGAAACAAACCTTTTCCATTCGAAAACTGTTTTGTAACATCTTGAACTGAAATCATAAGTCCACCTCATTTTTTGAAATATTTAATATATGATATTTCAAAATTATTGTACTCCTCATCTTTCATATTCGCAACAACTTTTTGAAATATTTATTAGTCCATATTTCAAAAATATTGTTTTCCATTATTTTTTCTTGTATATTTTAAGTGAGGTGATTACATTGAACGGCTTTGAAAAAGTGAAAGAAAAGAAAAAACGCGCCATTAAAGAGGCGGCCTTCGTATTATTTTCAGAACGTGGATTTAATGAAGTAAAAATAGAACATATTGCAAAAGAAGCAAACGTTTCTCAAGTTACAATTTATAATCATTTCGGAAGTAAAGATGCGTTATTTAGGGAGCTTATACAAGAATTTATCATATCTGAATTTCAATATTATAAAGGGCTTGCAGAAGAAAAATTACCTTTTCATGATATGATGCAAAAAATGATTGTAAGAAAAATGAATACTGGCGGGTTATTTCAACCTGATATGTTACTACAAATGATGCAAAGGGACGAAGAACTCCGTAAGTTTATTTATAGTTATCAAAATGAAAAAATCCTTCCCTGGTATTTAGAAATATTAGAACGAGCTCAGCGCAAAAACGAAATTAATCCACACCTTACGAAAGAAATGATGTTACTTTACATTCAAATGTTTACTAAGTTAGGTGATGATTTCGGGGCACAGCTTCTTGAAGGAGATCGAGAAAAACATATACAAGATATCGTTACGATGTTCTTTTACGGCCTTTCTGTTCCAACAAAATAAAAAAGACACGAAATTCGTGTCTTTTTTATTTTACCGAAATGACTCTACCCGTTTCACTACTTTCAACCGCTAATTGAATTAGTTTAATAACATTTAAACCATCTTGCGCTGTTACAGGTAGTTTCTCACCATTTAATATACTATCTCTTACACCTTTATAGTACATGTCATAGCAACCGACTTCTGTTGAAATGCGATTTAAAGTTTCTTCTGTTTCTAAAGTAGCAAAATTCTCTTCAGCATCTACTCCATAACCTATATCGCCTGGCTTCATTCCATTTTTTAATTGTTCTTCCTGCGAATCCATACCGTATTTCACGATAGAACCTTTGTCCCCATGTAATGTAAAATGCGGTCCTGCTTGTTTCACGTAACTGCTACTACGTAAAATGACACGCTTAACTCCATAATGAAGTACTACGTGGAAATAGTCATCAATCTCCGCACCTGGCCTTTGTTTTATTACATCTGCGCTTATCGCATCTGGTTTTCCGAATAATGATAGCGCTTGGTCAATTAAATGCGATCCTAAATCATATAATATACCTGAACCTGGTAAATTCTTTTCTCTCCATCGATCGCGTACATGTGGACGGAAACGATCAAAATGCGCTTCATATGCGTATACATTTCCTATTCTATTTTCTTCTAATAATTTCTTAATTGTTAGGAAATCATTATCAAAACGACGATTATGATATACACTTAACATCACATTATGCTGCTTTGCTAATGAGATAAGTTCTTCCCCTTCTTCAATTGAAACAACAAATGGTTTTTCCACTACAACATGCTTACCATGTAAAATCGCTTCTTTTACATATGGAAAATGAGTTGTATTCGGTGAAGTAATGACAACTAGTTCAATATCAGATCGCTTTACTAATTCATCAATTGTGTCAACAACAGCAGCATTTGGTAAAGTTTGTTTCACTACTTCTTCTTTTGAAGATAAAATAACTCGAATATCATATTCTTCTATCGTTTGTAATAGCGGGATGTGAAATGTTGTACTAGAAAATCCAAATCCTACAATCCCTACACCTATTTTTTTCATGTTGCCCCTCCAATTATCCCGCACTAACGGACAGTAAGATCCCTCCTCAAAATTCAGCGAAAACTAAGAAGTTAGGTGAGGGCCTTACTGTCCGTAAAAGCCCGATTAGTTCAACTAATAATCAGTAGGGAATAAAGCCCCCCACTGATTAAAGTTTCACTTTATGAGAACGATTTCATTTCACTATTATAACAAGATTATTTTCATATACATAATAATTCGCTTAGAAAAAAGCATCTCGCTATTATTCATAGCAAGATGCTTCCTTTATTCCGGTCTTTTCTTCGTCCACGTTTCTACTACTTCACCAGTATCATTAACATCTAGTACTAAACTACCATTACTATACCGGTCTTTGTTTCGATACGCTTTCGGATCAACCTCTTCTACAATATTTTTCTCTGTCTTCATGTAAACTAGTTCATCGTCTCGTACAATTTCAATACCTACAATACGGTATGGATTACGTTTTAACTCTTTGAAAATAACAAGACCTCGCTTCGCTCTCGTTGACTTTTCAATTTCTGATGCTTTTAAACGCTTTATAGCACCGCGTTGCGTTACGAGAATAAGTTGATCTTTGTCACCATTTAACGGTTTACCAGAAGCGACATAGTCATCTTCTTTTAAATTAATTGCTTTTACACCAGCAGCTCTTACACCGACTGGACTTACTTCATCTTCATGGAAAATAAGTGCATATGCACCGTGTGTAGCAAGAACGATATCACTCGTTCCATCTGTCGCAAATATATCGACAACTTCATCATCTTTTTTCAAGTTTACAGCAACGAATGCCCTTGAATAACGCTGAACTTTATATTGATTTAATTCTGTTTTCTTTATCATACCATTTCGCGTTACAAATACGATAAATCGTTTTTCTTCCTCAAAGTTCGGTATGACAGTTGCCCAAATAATTGTTTCATCTCGGTCGAGTGAAACGATATTTGCAACGTGCTGACCTAAATCTTTCCAACGAATATCTGGCATTTCGTATACTGGAAGATATATATAGTTTCCTTTACTTGTGAATAAAAGAACTGTTTCAGTCGTATTCGTATCGAATCGTTCAAGTAAGATGTCACCCTCTTTCATACCGAAGTCTTTGCCGTTTGATGCATTATGTGAGCGCCATCCAGTACGTTTCACATATCCTTCTTTCGTTACAGTAACGATGACATCTTCTTGTGGAATCATCACTTCTACGTCTATTTTAATCTCTTCAATTTGTTCTTCAATAATAGCGCGACGATCATCACTATATGTTTTCTTCACTCTCTTCAAATCAGTTTTAATGACTTGAAGTAATCTTTTTTCACTTTGTAAAATTGACTGTAGCTCTAGAATTTTCTTATTAAGCTCATCGGCTTCTTCTTGTAACGCCGTAATGTCTGTATTCGTTAAGCGATATAATTGCAAGGATACAATTGCTTCTGCTTGTGCTTCTGTAAAGCCAAATTTTGCACTTAAATTATCTTTCGCATTACGTTTATCTTTTGAAGCTCGAATTGTCTCGATTACTTGGTCTAAAATCGATAATGCTTTCTTTAAACCTTCTACAATATGTTGACGATTTTCTGCTTTTCTTAATTCATATTGCGAACGTCTCGTAATAACCTCTTTTTGATGTCCAATATAAGCATCCAAAATTTTCGGTAATGTCATAAGTGTTGGACGGCGATTATTGATCGCTACCATATTAAAGTTATATGGAATTTGTAAATCTGTATTTTTATATAAATAATTTAAAATACCTTCGGCGTTTACTTCTTTCTTTAATTCAACAACGATTCGTAAACCAGTACGATCTGTCTCATCACGTACTTCAGCAATGCCATCTAACTTTTTATCTAGACGTAATTCATCCATTTTCTTTACAAGGTTTGCCTTATTCACTTCGTAAGGAATTTCAGTGATTACAATTTGTTGTTTCCCACCGCGCACTGTTTCAATTTCTGCTTTTCCGCGAATAATAATTTTACCTTTTCCTGTTTCATACGCCTTTTTAATACCATCAATCCCTTGAATAATACCGCCTGTTGGGAAATCTGGTCCTTTCATAACTGTTAATAAATCATCAACAGTACTATTTGGCTTATCAATACGCATCATTGTAGCGTCAATAACTTCTCCAAGATGATGCGGAGGAATTTCTGTTGCATAACCAGCGGAAATTCCTGTAGATCCGTTTACTAATAAATTCGGGAACGCTGCTGGTAATACAACCGGTTCTTCACTCGTATCATCAAAGTTTGAAACGAATTCTACTGTTTCTTTATCGAGATCACGTAATAACTCTGATGCGATTGGTGATAAACGGGCTTCTGTATAACGCATTGCCGCTGCTGGATCACCATCAACACTACCATTATTACCATGCATTTCAACTAAAACATTACGTACTTTCCAAGTTTGACTTAAACGTACCATCGCCTCATATACAGAGGAATCACCATGTGGATGGTAATTACCAATAACGTTACCAACTGTTTTAGCTGATTTACGAAACGCTTTATCATGTACGTTTCCTTCTACATACATAGAATATAATATACGTCTTTGTACTGGCTTTAAACCATCACGCGCATCTGGAAGCGCGCGGTCTTGAATTATATATTTACTATAACGTGCAAAGCGGTCACCTAACACGTCTTCAAGCGGGAGGTCATGAAACTTCTCTGCCTGCATGTTATTCCACCTCCGTCTCCATAATCATTTCGTTTTCTAAAATATTTCCTTCTTCTTGCATACCAAATTGTACATTACGCTCAATCCATTTACGGCGCGGTTCTACTTTATCGCCCATTAATGTAGTTACACGGCGCTCTGCTCTTGCTGCATCATCAATTTTCACTCGGATTAATGTACGCGTTTCAGGGTTCATCGTCGTTTCCCATAACTGATCTGCATTCATTTCACCAAGTCCTTTATAGCGCTGCAACATATAACCTTTACCGACCTTTTTCGTTACACCATCTAATTCTTCATCAGACCATGCATATTCAATTACTTCACTTTTCCCTTTCCCTTTACTTACTTTATATAAAGGTGGAAGTGCAATAAATACTTTACCAGCTTCGATAAGTGGTTTCATATATCTGTAGAAGAAAGTTAATAACAATACTTGAATATGAGCTCCATCCGTATCTGCATCGGTCATAATAACAACTTTATCGTAGTTAATATCTTCAACAGCGAATTCATTTCCTACTCCGCCGCCAATTGCATAAATAATTGTATTAATCTCTTCATTCTTAAAAATATCAGCAAGCTTTGCTTTCTCCGTGTTAATTACTTTACCACGCAACGGTAGTACCGCTTGAAAACGACGATCTCGCCCTTGCTTTGCTGAACCGCCGGCCGAGTCACCCTCTACTAAATACAATTCGTTTTTTTGAGGGTTACGTGATTGTGCAGGTGTTAACTTCCCGCTTAAAGTACCTTCTGATTTTTTCTTTTTCTTACCACTACGTGCTTCTTCTCTCGCTTTACGAGCAGCCTCACGTGCTTGCGCTGCTTTAACTGCCTTTCTTACAAGAAGTGTAGCTACATCCGGGTTTTCTTCTAAAAAGTAAGCTAAATGCTCTGATACAATTGCATCAATAGAAGAACGAGCTTCACTTGTACCCAGTTTCCCTTTCGTTTGTCCTTCAAACTGCAGTACTTCTTCTGGTACACGTACAGAAACGATAGCCGCTACACCTTCACGAATATCTGTACCTTCTAAGTTTTTATCTTTTTCTTTTAATAATGAAACTTTACGAGCATACTCATTAAACACACGTGTCATCGCTGTTTTAAATCCAGCTTCGTGTGTTCCACCATCTTTTGTACGTACGTTGTTTACAAACGAAAGAATATTTTCTGAGTAACCATCATTAAACTGGAATGCTAGTTCTGCTTCAATCCCATTTTGTTCACCAGTGAAATATACAACTGGATGAATTGAATCTTTTTCTTCGTTTAAGTATGAAACGAAAGCTTCAATTCCTGTTTCATAATGAAATATATCTTCTAAATCATTACGTTCGTCTTTTATCGAGATTTTCATTCCTTTTAATAAGAATGCAGATTCACGTAATCTCTCACATAATGTTTCATAATTGTAATTTGTCGTACTGAAAATCGTTGTATCTGGTTTGAAGTGCATTGTCGTACCAGACTCTTTTGTTTTCCCGATTTTCTCTAACGTCGTTGCAGGAACGCCACCATTTTCAAAGCGTTGTTCATAAATGTTACCATCACGTTTAATTGTTACTACTAACCATTCTGACAAGGCGTTTACAACTGATGCCCCAACACCATGTAAACCACCACTCGTTTTATAGCCACCTTGACCAAACTTACCACCTGCATGAAGTACAGTTAAAATAACTTCAGGTGTAGGTTTCCCAAGTTTATGCATTCCCGTAGGCATTCCTCGCCCTTTATCAATAACGCTAATACTATTATCTTTATGTATTACGACAGAAATTTCGTCGCCAAATCCCGCTAACGCTTCGTCAACGGAGTTATCTACTATTTCATATACTAAATGATGCAATCCACGGCTATCCGTACTCCCGATATACATACCCGGGCGTTTTCGAACGGCTTCAAGTCCTTCTAACACTTGAATTGCATCTTCATTGTATTGGAACTGATGCTTCGCCAAACTCCTTGCCCCTTTCCTAATCAAATCAGAACATATGTTTCTATTATAGAATAACGCCTCGACTATAGTTTTGGCAAGTTATCTTATCTCTTTTATATACCATTTTCAATAGAAAAATCCTTGTTTTTTCACAAGGATTCCTCTAGGCTACTATTTCAGAAAAATAATCGTTTGTCAACGAGAAATGGATATGTATTCCAAGATTACACATTCCAAACCTTTATCATGATCCAAATGATCAATATCCAAAACGGGATAACAAGTAACAATCCCCAAAAACAGCCTTTAAAAAATCTCATGATGAACACCTCGTTCATCGGCCCTACTTATCTATAACGAGGGCTGAATCAATCTTTCTATCTTTAAAATCTATACTATTTTGTCATCGCATGTTCTACTTTAATACAACGGTCCATTATTACAGTATAGTCTTTTTCTTTTAAAAGTTTATACGTATCTTCATCTTGTACTCCTAGTTGTGCCCAAAAAACATCTGCATCAATCTCTACAAACTCTTTCGCAACACCCATTAAAAATTCTGAACGGCGGAATACGTTTACGATATCAACATGTTCTTTAATATCCGCCAGTGAAGGAACTGCCTTTTCTCCAAGTACTTCATCAACTGTTGGATTTACCGGTATAATGCGGTACCCTGCATCTTGCATCGCTTTTGAAACCATATACGATGTACGTTCTGGTTTATCTGATAATCCAACAACCGCAATCGTTTTACTTTTCTTCAATACTTCACCAATTTCCGTACGAGTTGGGTTTTCAATTGTCATAATTAGTCCCTCCTATTCCTTTAGTATATCCGATAAAGAAAGTCTCTTTCAACATGAAAGAGACTTTCTTTTATTCCGATTATTGATTCTTAGTAGCTGAATTATCTGCTAACGTAGCTGATTTCGTCATTTTTTGACCATTGCGATAGAATGTAACTTCTACTTTCTCGCCAACTTTTTTCTTTTCATATAAATATTTACGGAATTGAAGAGCATTCTCTACCTTTTGATTATCTAATGCTACTACAAGATCATATTGCTCTAAACCTGCTTTTTCTGCCGGTGATATTGGATAGATTTTACCTAATACAACGCCATTTGTTACTTCTTTTGGCACTTTCAGCTGATTTACTGCATAAGTTTGCACATCTTCTAATGAAACGACACCTACTCCAAGCGCTGGACGTTTCACTACTCCATCTTTTTCAAGCGATTCGATGACTGGTTTTGCAATATTAATCGGAATTGCAAATCCGATTCCTTCAACTTCTTGCTGCGCAATTTTACTCGAGTTAATACCGATTACTTCACCGTTTTGGTTAAATAATGCACCACCACTATTACCAGGGTTAATCGCTGCATCTGTTTGAATAACTTGTGCTTGCCAATCTGGGCGTTTGTCCCCATCAATATCAACTGGAATTTCGCGTTCTTTACTACTGATTATACCTTCCGTTACACTGCCATCAAATCCAAGTGGGTTTCCAATTGCAATCGCTTTTTCACCAGCACGAAGTTTACTGGAATCACCTAGACTTGCAACTTTATTTACATTAGATCCGTCAATTTCAACAACAGCTAAGTCTAACCAAGGATCCTTACCAACTAGTTTTGCATCAACTTGCTTTCCATCACTTAGTTTCACAGCAAGTTTATTCGCTCCATCTACTACGTGGTTGTTCGTTACGATATATGCTTTATTTCCTGCTTTTTTATAAATAACTCCTGATCCTGAACCAGCTTGTTGTTCTTGACCTGTCGGTTGCATTGCAAATGGATCGACACTTTGTTGCATATTAATAACACCTACAACAACATCTTTCGCACCTTCAACCATACCTGGCAAATCAGTTTCGTTTTTTGATTTATTGACAACAGGAACTACAGTACCTTCTACTTGTTTATTAGAATTGAATGATGAAACTGCCGCTCCATTATTTTGCACCCATGGCATATAAGGTGCTGCAAAACTAATCGAAACCGCCCCGACTACAGCTCCCACTAAACCTGTGAAGAAATAACCTTTTTTACTTCCTGATTTTTTCACTTCTCTCGTTTCACTATGCTCTTCATTCAAATTTGGTCCGTCGTAATATCCCATTTTTATTTCCCCTCTCTGGTGAATTCGTATTTTCAGTATAGTCACGTTTTGTGTCCTTCTTGTGAACTCATCGTGAAATCCAATTAAAAAAATACTCCTATCTACCATTGTAGACAAGAAAATTATTTTTTGAACATTCTACCTTCAAAAAGAGGATATAAAATTGCTAAATTCCCAGGCTAAAGTGCACAAGTCATTCCAGATTATTCTTCGAATTTATAACCAACTCGAATAACAGTACCGATATGCTTCGCTTTATCTCCTAGCTTATTTCGCAATTTTTTAATATGCGTATCAACCGTTCGGTCATCACCGTAGTAATCATATCCCCATAACTGATCTAATAAATGTTGACGTGACAACACAATTCCTTTGTTCTCCATTAAATAAACGAGAAGTTCAAATTCTTTATGCGTCAATATAATTTCTTCTCCATCTACTAAAACAGTTCTAGATAGACGATTCACTTCTATTCCAGCTAAAGACATAGCATTTTCTTCCGCTACTCCTACCGCACCATCCGCACGTTTCAATAACGTCTTCGCGCGAGCTACTAACACTTTCGGGCTAAATGGTTTCGTTACATACTCGTCTGCACCTAATTCGAAACCTAGCAATGTATCATCCTCATCCGAACGTGCTGTTAGCATAATAATTGGTACTGCTGATTCTTTTCTAATTCGTCTACAAACAGACCATCCATCTATTTCTGGTAACATAATATCTAACATAATTAAATCAATTTCATGCTCTGCAAATAACTCTAGCGCTTTTTTTCCATCTTCTGCTTCAATCACTTCAAAGCCTTCATTACGAAAATAATCACTAACAATTTCACGTAATCTTCTTTCGTCTTCAACAAGTAATACTGTTTTATTCATATAATCTATCCCGCCTTTTTACTCTTTCAATCGAATAATACGTTGATTGGAGCTTCCGCGAAATGGAAGTGTTAAATCTCTTTTCTCGATTTCAAATCTTCCATCGACTAAAACATCCCCATAGTGTAACAACTCTATCATATCATTATTTTGAGAACTCTGTATCTCTTCTAACGTATAACCTGTATACATCCATAGATTTTTTTTCAAATCTTTCACGGCTTTTGCTACTTTTTTCACTTCAACAGCTTGAAAAAAC
Organism: Bacillus sp. EKM202B; assembly: GCF_011066025.1. Taxonomy (NCBI): domain Bacteria; kingdom Bacillati; phylum Bacillota; class Bacilli; order Caryophanales; family Bacillaceae; genus Bacillus; species Bacillus sp. EKM202B. The sequence goes on from NZ_JAAMNK010000004.1 coordinate 143,766, forward strand.
GGATCTCCACCTGAAAATGTTACATCAGTTAATGGATTACTTGCAATCTCTTTCACAACTTCTTCTACCGTCATTTCAGTTCCATTGCAAATATTCCAAGATTTCGGGTTATGACACCCGAAACAACGATGCGGACAGCCCGCAAAAAACACGACTGTCCGCAACCCTTCTCCATCTACTACACTATCATGAATGATATTCATCACTTTCATTTATGCTTCACCCGATCCATCTCTTCGCTACGTTTCGCACTATTCCACTTCGACATATCTCCCACAAGATAGCCAGTTATACGGCGAATTCTTTCTATATTGGTCTCGTCTTCATTTCCGCAGCTTGGACATTCATTTCCAATAACTCCGTGATAGCTGCAGCATGTACAACGATCAACAGGATGATTAATTGAACCGTACCCAACGCCATGCTCTGCCATCGCTTGTACAATTTGTTTTAACGCCTTTTGATTATGCATCGCTGCTCCGTCTAATTCAATATACGTAATATGCCCCCCATTACATAGAGCATGAAAAGGTCCTTCTAAACGGATTTTATTTATCGCTTGAATGTTATAATAAACTGGAATATGGAATGAATTCGTATAGTAATTATGGTTCGTTATACCGCTAATCTCACCAAATTCCTCTCTATCTTTTTTCACAAACTTCCCTGATAAACCTTCTGCAGGAGTTGCAATTATTGAGAAATTCAGTTGATGTTCTTCCGTCGCCTTATCCATTCTCTCCCTCATAAAGGAAATAATTTCATATCCAAGTTTCCATGACTCTTCATCTTCCCCTTGATGCTTTCCTGTTAAAGCCACTAAACATTCCGCAAGACCGATAAAACCAATACTTAACGTCCCTTGCTTTAAAATAGGTGCTACAGAATCTTCAGGCTGTAATGTTTCTCCGCCACGCCATACACCTTGTGAATATAAAAATCGAAAATCTCTCGCTCGCTTCGTACATTGATACGCGAATCTCTCTAATAATTGCTTAATTCCTAAATCCAAGTAATAATTTAGCGCTTCAAAAAACGCTTCTTTCGATCCACTAATTAGCCCTAATTTCACTAAATTAATAGAAGTAAACGACAAATTACCTCTTCCTATTGCTGTTTCTTCTCCATGTATATTAGACATAACACGAGTGCGACATCCCATGTAACATACTTCACTTTCAGGTCGTCCATCATAGTGCACTGCATTAAACGACGCATCTAAAAATGAAAAATTAGGGAATAATCGCTCTGCTGTCGTCTCTAGTGCTAATTCAAACAAATCATAGTTCGGATCACATTCTTCAAAGTTTACACCTTTTTTCATTTTAAAAATTTGAATAGGAAAAATCGGTGTTTCTCCTTTTCCAAGTCCAGCTTGCGTTGCTTTTAACAGCTGTTTAATTAAAAGCCTTCCCTCTCTCGATGTGTCTGTTCCGTAATTAATAGAAATAAACGGTACTTGTCCCCCGCCCCTACTATGCATACTATTTGAATTATGAACGAAAGCTTCACACGCCTGATACGTATCGCTTTCTGTTTCTTTCCATGCGAATTCCTCAATTTGTTCTTTCGTAAGCGGATATGATTGTAGTCGCTTTTTATGTCTCAGTACGGTTTTTCTCACATAGGGAGCTAAATCAATATCAAAGAGTGCAAACGATTGACCACCGTGCTGCATATTTTGATTCGCTTGAAAAATAATAGACGAAAGTGCCAACGCACTTTTAATGTCTTGCGGTTGTCTCATATGTCCATGTCCAGTATGAAAACCATTAGCAAGCATTTGTGCTAACGGAATTTGCGAACAAGTCGTCGTTCCTGTCGCATAAAAATCTAAATCATGTGGATATAATATATTTTCATTTATCGCTTTTTTCACTTGGTCTGACAATAAATTTTCAACTGCATAATATTTTGCACTCTCAGATGCGAACGTTCCCATTACTCCCATCGGAGAGCGCCCATCTACATTTGCATTCTCTTGCATTAAATCTTGTTCATTGCCGTGGACAATTGTCCCAAACACTTTCATTAATTTTTCTCCACGTGTATTTCGTTGTAACATTTATAACCCTCCATCAATATGTTGTTATCTTTTGATTAAAATGTTACAACATATAGTCTTGTTGTTTCTGTGAGAAATGTAACATTCCTGTGAATTTTTTTTCACGAAATAATGAATTTTTCATTTGCAAAAAAGAAATGTGCTCTTTACAAATGTATGGTACAATAAACGGGAAAAACTCTTTTTACCCTTTATCAACACATTTGAATAAAGGAGACTGAACTTATGGTTACTACATATCTTTTATTTATCGTTGCCTACTTACTTGGCTCGATTCCATTTGCATTAGTCGTTGGAAAAATCGGCTATGGAATCGACATTCGTGAGCACGGAAGCGGTAATTTAGGCGGAACAAATACATTCCGCACATTAGGGAAAAAAGCAGGTTTTACCGTTACAATTGCTGACATTTTAAAAGGGACATTAGCAACAGGTCTACCGATAATTTTCGGATTAGATATTCACCCACTATGGTTCGGATTAGCAGCTGTTCTTGGACATGTATATCCGATTTTTGCAAAATTCCGTGGTGGTAAAGCAGTTGCAACTTCTGCCGGGGTGCTATTATGCTACTCACCAGTTGTTTTTGCAATATTAGCTGTTGTATTTTTCACCCTTTTATTTACAACAAGATACGTATCACTTTCTTCTATGGTAACAGCTGTCGTTGCTGTTATTGCATCCATTGTTAGCGGGGATAAAATCTTCATTATTGCGATGTGTTTATTAGCAGGTATGGTTATTTATAAACACCGTGCAAATATCGGACGAATTATAAATAAAACTGAACCGAAAGCAAACTTCTCAAAAAAGCAAAAATAAGGTTGTAACCCACATAACGCAAAAAGAAAACGTGAAGCATATTAATAGCGTCTTTTTGCGTTATTTTTTATACTAAAGAAAAGGCAACATAATTTGGAGGAACTATACATGAATCTTTCCGTAACAAAAGAAGCAGCACAATGGTATAAAAACGAATTAAACTTACAATCAGGTGAAACACTACGCCTTTTCGTACAATACGGCGGTTGCAGTACTGTGCAAAAAGGACTTTCTTTAGGTATTCGTAAAGATGACCCTGCACATCCTGCTGTTCAAACTCAAGAAGAAGGTATTAACTTCTTTATTGAAGGCGATGATGAGTGGTTCTTCGATGGACATAATTTATCTGTTACACTTAACGACGGTGATGATTTCCCTCAATTTAATTATGAGAAATAAAAAAAGCGTGGCTTCTGCCACGCTTTTTTTATTTCTTTTTAATTTCCTCATATTTCGCATACCACTCAGGATATAATTTTTTAAATGATACAGGGCGGAACCCTTCTTTTTTCGCACAAATATTCGTTGTACTTGCAGTAATGCAAAGCTCACCATCACCGTTATATATTTCATAACCATATACAACACGAAGCGGGCTCACAGTATCAATCCACGTTTTCACAATTGCTTTTTCTCCGTAACGCATCGCTTTACGATATGAAATTTGCAAGTCTAATACAGGAGAAATAATTCCCTCTTTCTCCATTTCAACATATGAAAATCCTAATTCTTGTATAAGTTTCGTGCGCCCAAGTTCCAGCCACACTAAATAGTTTGAATGGTAAACAACACCCATCTGGTCTGTTTCCGCATAGCGGATTTCAACTTCATATTCTGCTACAAACATTTCTATTCGCCTTCTTTCACTTCTGCTACCTTGCATACATTTAATCATAATACAGTGGAATCAAAAATAAAATAAAAACAGTGAATCTTTTACCGAAAGGGGCAAACACATGATCCAAATTGTAACTGTTCGTAGCGGTGATAGTGTTTATGGTTTAGCATCAAAGTACGGATCTACACCTGAAGAAATTGTAAAAGACAATGGACTAAATCCTGCTGAAACACTCGTTGTTGGTCAGGCACTTATCGTTAATACAAAAGGAAATAATTATTATGTACAGCCTGGTGACAGCTTATATCGAATTTCTCAAACGTATAACGTTCCTCTCGCTAGCTTAGCTAAAGTTAATAATCTTTCATTAAAATCTATTCTCCATGTCGGACAACAATTATATATACCAAAAGGTACAAAACGAGCAGTAGAATCCATCGCTTATTTACAGCCTTCAACAATACCGATAAAAGAAAGTTTAGTAAATGCTACACGTGCTATTAATCCATTTTTAACATATTTAGCCTACTTCAGCTTTGAAGCAAAAAGAGACGGCACTTTAAAAGAACCAACGGAAACAGCGAAAATCGCTAATATTGCAACGCAAGGTAAAACCATCCCTATGCTCGTTATTACAAATATTGAAAATGGAAATTTCAGTGCCGATCTGACATCGGTTATTTTACGCGATGCAACAATCCAAAACAAGTTTATTACTAACATTTTGCAAACAGCTGAAAAATATGGCATGCGAGACATTCATTTCGATTTCGAGAGTGTGGCACCCGAAGACCGCGAGGCATACAATCGCTTTTTACGAAATGTGAAAACACGCTTACCTAGCGGGTACACATTAAGTACAACGCTTGTACCGAAAACAAGTTCCAATCAAAAAGGGAAATTTTTTGAGGCTCACGATTATAAAGCACAAGGACAAATTGTTGATTTCGTCGTCATTATGACATACGACTGGGGTTGGCAAGGCGGGCCACCGATGGCGATTTCTCCTATTGGTCCTGTGAAAGAAGTACTTCAATATGCGAAATCTCAAATGCCACCACAAAAAATTATGATGGGGCAAAATTTATATGGTTTCGATTGGAAACTTCCGTTCAAACAAGGAAATCCACCTGCAAAAGCAATCAGCTCTGTTGCAGCTGTTGCACTAGCTCGTAAATATAATGTTCCTATCCGCTATGATTTCACGGCTCAAGCTCCTCATTTCAATTACTTTGACGAAAACGGCGTACAACACGAAGTTTGGTTTGAAGATTCACGGTCCGTACAAAGTAAATTTAATTTAATGAAAGAACAGGGCATCGGTGGTATTAGTTATTGGAAGATTGGTTTACCATTCCCGCAAAATTGGCGTTTACTCGTTGAAAACTTTACGATTACAAAAAAGGGCTGACTTTTGTCAGCCCTTTTTTCATATTACTGTTACAAAACGTCTTTCATTCCCTCATAAAAAAGAAGAATGATAACATTCTCCTTTTAACCGTTATCAACAATCGGTTGTTTACCAGTTTGGTCTTGCATTTGTTTTCCTTTATTGCCACCAGCTTTTTTCGATTGCGTTCCAATATGATTCGGTGCAAAATCTTTTGAATTCTTTTTCGGATTACCCATTACTATCGCCTCCTTAACACTAGTATCGTACTAGTGTTAAGAATTATTCAGCTTGCTTAAAAAGTTTCATTTCATAACGTTTCTCAATACGCTCTTCAATGCGATCAATTGCATCACGATCGCTTAATAATTGTTGTTTATTTTCATTTACAAGTTCTTCAAACGATTTGCGGCGACTTCTTCTCATGCTGTTCACCCTCTCTCTTTCTCATTCTTACTACATAGTATGAGCAAACAAAAAACTCTTTAATCAGATTTGCAAGAAAATTTTATGTTTTAGTACTCCTAAAAAAAAAAAAAAAAACGCTATGCACAATAATTTGTACATAGCGTTTTTTATACCATAACATTTAAATACTCTTTGAGCTTCTCATCTGCATTCGTTTCATTTTCTCTATACGTATCAAGTGCTTGTAATACAAAATCATACTGTTCTAAAATATAACTTTCTAATTTCAAGACATCCGCTAAGCTATTAAGCATAACTCTTGTATTACCAACTTCACTTTTTAGAGCTGGTTCACATATTAAGCTCGTACATATTTCTTTCACATCATCTTCTACTATTTCTGTTAATACGTATTTCTTTCGTCCTTTTACTTTTAATCTCATAACTGGATAAAAAGCTTTTATATCTAAATAACTTCCTACGTTCATACAACGCAGCCATTCTACATTGCGTTTATTGCGGACAAGTATTTCTTTCACCGCTTCGTATACCGCAGTTTCATCAAGCACAGCCTTATTTACTTTTCGTTTCCCTTTTTCTTCAATAGATGTACATTTTTGATAAACAGCTGCACACGTAATACAGTCGTCAAATGCATTATGAGAACTTAGACGAATTCCAAGCATTCGCTTTAACGTCTCAAGTTTATGATTAGGTGCGTGCTTCATATATTTTTTTGCTAAAAACACAGTGTCAATCACCTTATTTTTAGGTTCAGGAAACCCAAGCATATTTACATTACTTTTCAAAAAGCGCATGTCAAAAGAAGCATTATGAGCCACAATAACATTTGTATGTAAAAATGCTAAAAATAAAGGTAAAACTTCTTCAATCGTGGGTGCATCTGAAACACGATAATTTGTAATACCTGTTAAACTCGTAATTCGGCTCGGAATCGGACGCTCTGGATTCACGTATGAAACAAATTGATCTACCAGTTCATGATTACGATATTTCACAGCTGCAACTTGAATAATTTTATCATTATAAGGGTTAAATCCTGTTGTTTCAAAATCAATTACAACATAATCTAACGGTAAGGATACATTCCCCACTCCATACACTCCTTTATCTCTAAACGTTTATATTTCTTACATCATATCATGAAGTTATTACTACTTGAAAAAGAAAAGGCAGAAATGGGAACTCTCCACCTCTACCTTTTCACCGTTATTTTAATTTAGCAATTCGTTTTTCCATCTCTTTTTGCGTCATCGGTCCAATGAACTTATCCTGAATGACGCCTTTCGTATCTATAAAATACGAAGTTGGGATCGTAATTACTTTATAAGCTGTTGTCACATCAATGTTCTTGTCCAATAAAATAGGAAAAGTAATCCCTTTTTCCTTAGCAAAATTGCTTACTTTTTCTTCTCCCCCACCTTTTTCTGAAGGCGTATAATTTATTGCTAAAATTTCTACGTTTTCTTTATGTTCTTTATAGAAAGCCTCCATATCAGGCATTTCTTGCTGACAAGGCCCACACCACGTTGCCCAAAAATTTAAAATAACTTTCTTTCCTTTTAAATCCGATAGCTTTACATTCGTTCCATCTAACTTAGTTAATTCAAAGTTTGGTGCACTCTTTCCTACTTCAATACCATTACTTGCAATCATCTCTTTCATAGCAGCTTCACTTTTTTCTTGCTTCCCTTGTACCGCCTGATCTTTATTACCGAACTGTTCATAAGCTGCATATCCCGCTAAACAAAGTAACACTACAATAATCGTAAGCTTCCGCCACATTTTATATCACCCTAACGTGTTTATGTACTTTTAACAAATTCATCAAAATACTATATACCTTATTTTAGCTTATACGGACGAGCTTGGAAATATTCACAGTCAAAATAATTAGAATATTCTCATTTAAAGTGAGTTTTTTTCCTTTTTATCATATAATTAGAAAAACAGATGAGGTATTTTATCTTCTTATTGACCCACTTACCTATTTACTCTCGTAGTTATATAACCTTCAACAAAAGGGGGATTGTTTATGAATTCATTCGAAAAAATAACATTATATATTCTTAGTTTTCTTTTATACCCAATCGGCATTATTACATGGATCATTTCACTCTTTAGTAAAGATCTTAAAAAAAAGAAAGTAGGGCGTATTTGTCTCTACATCTCTCTAGTCTCATTCGTCCTTTTCGTAATCCTTGGAATTACAACTTTCCTTATGACTGCTACTTTTAACATTGATCTAAATCACTCCGAATCTATCGAGTATCAAATAAATGACGCTGAATAAAGATAAGGGCATTGCTCTTATCTTTATTCATATCTTTGTAAAAACGAATGACTATTTATTAATTTTTCAGGACTTCCACCTGCAACAATACGTCCTTCCTTCATTATGACAACACGATCTGCTAATATCGCTTTCTCGACATCATGTGTTACCACAATTCTCGTGACCTCTCTTCCTAATCCTTCTATCATATTCCAAACAGTTTCTTGGTTGCTCGGATCTAATCCCGCAGTTGGTTCATCTAAAATAATAAGATTCGGATTTGAAACAATGGCACGTAATAATGCAAGACGTTTTCTTTCCCCTCCAGAAAATTCTACACCGCTTTTATGTAGTTCAGTTTCAATCCCTTCTGATAAATCTCTAATAATCGGTTTCACATTTACAAGTTCAATATTTTTTTCTAATTGATTTTCTAAATACTCTTCTCCGAAATGCACATTCTCTTTTACTGTCGTCCGAAAGAAACGAGGTTCTTGCCACACTGTAGTCATACGAGCCTCATTACCATAATAAACAATGCTACCGTTAGATGGTTTATACAAACCTGTCATTAATTTTAAAAGCGTCGCCTTTCCTGCGCCACTTTCTCCCACAATAATAACAAGTTCACCAGGGTGAATTTGCAAATCAATATTATGAATTCTGCATTTCTCTCCATCACTTTCCTGAAATGAAACATTTGTTATCGTCATCCCCATCGCTCTTTCTACCTTACTATCTGCCCCTCGTTTATCTAAAAAAGAAAAAACTCTATTTGCCGAAGCAGCTGCAACTTGTGTCATCATTAATAAATCGCCAACGTAACGAACTGGAAAAAAGAGCATTTCAATTGTAGCTAACACGGCAACAAGTGCGCCAACTTCCATTTCCCCCTTCATTATTTTCTGCGCGCCTATAATGAGAACAACGATATATGCCCCTGTTTCAATCACTGTTCCAACTACTCCAATACAGTGTTGCATCATCGTCTTCTTTACTTCTGTTTTATAGGATTGTGCTGTTACTCCTTTAAATAAGCGAATGGCCCACTTTTCTTTTTGCAAACTACGTAAATCTTGTACGCCTTTTACAAACTGCGACACCATCTCTACAACACTTGATTGATTGTTTTGAGCGATGCTTGCGATATTCCTGACCTTTTTCCCCATCAACATCGGAACCATTGCACTAAAAAATAAAAACGGAGTTACCCACAATATAAACTTCATATCTATATGTTGTAGTGCTATGAACGCACCTATAAATTGCGCAATAGCGTGTATATATTCTATTAATATAGAACCATATAATCTGACCCAATTCGGAATATCAGACACAACTAGCGTCTCTAACTCTCCTTGCTTAATCTTCTCACTCTCTTCAAATGGTAATAAGAAAAAATGACGCAATACATATATACGCTTCTTTCGCAATATTCGTTGACTCGCTTTTGAGCTTACATAATCAAATGAAAGATTGTTCACCCACATCAACAAGCGGCTCCCCGCAAACAATGCAATATATACATACGCAGCTTTTAACTCCCGCTGAATCAGGTTATCTACAATTAGCCCCATGAATAGTGGACGGGATAAGTTTAAAATAGCAGCAAAGCATCCACTACATACAGCTGCTATTACTAATAATTTTTCTTTCTGTAACGGTAACAGTATTCTTTTATATTCTTTCATGACGTTTCCTCCATTTTTTATAGTAAAAAGAAAGGGATGAAACCAAATGGTTTCATCCCTTTCCATAAAATAAGGAAGCTAACAGTTGTTAGCTTCCTTCTCGTTCATTTCAATTATTTAGTTCGACACTTTAGATTCTTCAATTTTCTCACGAAGAACCATTTGTAAGATACCACCGTGACGGTAGTAGTCAATTTCAACTTCACTATCGAAACGAGCTACTACTTCAAATTGTTTTTCGTTGCCATCTGCATCAGTTGCAACTATTTTTACAAGATCGCGTGGTCTAACTGTTTTGTCAATTTGAATTTCAAATGACTCGTTACCAACAAGACCTAACGTTTCAGCGCTTTCGCCATCTTTAAATTGAAGTGGTAACACACCCATTAACACTAAGTTACTACGGTGAATACGCTCGAAGCTTTCGGCGATTACTGCTTTAATACCTAATAAGTTTGTACCTTTCGCAGCCCAGTCACGAGAACTTCCCATACCGTAATCTTTACCAGCAACAACTAGAAGGCCTGTGCCATCTTCTTTATATTTCATAGCAGCATCATAGATAGATGTTACTTCACCAGTTGGCCAATATGTTGTATATCCGCCTTCTGTTCCTGGTGCGATTTGGTTTTTAATACGGATGTTCGCGAATGTACCACGCATCATAACTTCATGGTTACCACGACGAGAACCGTAAGAGTTAAAGTCAACTGGTTGTACGCCATTTTCTAATAAGTAGCGTCCAGCTGGTGTGTGCTTACCAATTGAACCTGCTGGTGAAATATGGTCTGTCGTTACAGAATCTCCAAATTTACCAACAATGCGTAAACCTGATAATGTTTCAACTTCACCTGGTTCTTTAGATAATCCTTCAAAGAATGGTGGGTTTTGAATGTATGTTGAATCATTATCCCAGGTATATAAAGCTTCATTTGAAGTTTGGATTTCATTCCAACGCTCATTGCTATTAAATACTTGTGCATATTCTTTCTTGAACAGTTCAGATGTAACAACACTTTGAACTACATCTTCAATTTCTTTAGCTGATGGCCAAATATCATTGAAGTATACAGCATTGCCATTTGCATCTTTACCAATTTCATCATTTTTCAGGTCAATATCAACAGTACCTGCAAGTGCATATGCCACAACAAGTGGTGGTGATGCTAAATAGTTTGCTTTTACAAGCGGGTGAATACGACCTTCAAAGTTACGGTTACCAGATAAAACAGATGTTACTAATAAATCGTTTGCTGCAATTGCTTCTTCTAATTCCTCTGCTAGTGGACCAGAGTTACCGATACAAGTCGTACAGCCGTAACCAACTGTTTGGAAACCTAATTGATCTAAATATGTTGTTAAACCTGATTTATCTAAGTACTCAGTAACAACTTTAGATCCTGGTGCTAATGATGTTTTTACGTACTCAGGTACTACAAGCCCTTTTTCAATTGCTTTCTTCGCAACTAGACCTGCCCCAATTAATACGTATGGGTTTGATGTATTTGTACAGCTTGTAATTGCAGCGATTGCAATTGCACCTGTTTTCATCGTTACTTCTTTATCTTCTAATGTAACCTTCACTTCTTTATCGAACTCTTGCGCATTAAATCCAAGTCCTTGTGTTCCAACTGGTGCTACAACAGCTTTGTGGAACGCATCTTTCATATCTGAAAGTGGAATTAAATCTTGTGGGCGTTTCGGTCCAGAAAGGTTAGATTCAATTGTATTTAAATCAATTTCAACAAGATCAGTGTAAATTGGATCTTTGCTGCCCGCTGTATAGAATAAGCCGTTCGCTTTACAATATTCTTCAACAACGCGAATTTGTTCTTCATCTCTACCTGTTAAACGTAAGTATTCTAATGAAATATCGTCAATTGGGAAGAATCCACAAGTTGCACCGTATTCTGGTGCCATGTTTGAAATTGTTGCACGGTCAGCTAAAGGCATGCTCTTTAGTCCATCACCGAAGAACTCAACGAATTTACCAACTACACCTTTTTGACGTAATACTTGTGTTACTTTTAATGCAACATCAGTTGCTGTAGTACCACTTGGAAGTGTGCCAGTTAATTTCACACCGATTACTTCAGGTACTGGGAAGTATGAAGGCTGTCCAAGCATTCCTGCTTCTGCTTCAATACCACCAACGCCCCATCCAAGAACGCCGATACCGTTAATCATCGTTGTATGTGAGTCTGTTCCAACCAATGAATCTGGGTATGCAACTAAATCGCCTTCAGCATTTTTCACCGCGTGAACAACTGGTGCTAAATATTCAAGGTTTACTTGGTGTACGATACCTGTTGCTGGTGGAACTGCACGATAGTTATCAAATGATTTTTGTGCCCAGCTTAAAAATTTATAACGTTCTTCATTACGTTTAAACTCTAAGTCCATGTTGAATGCAAGCGCATCTGCCGTACCCGCTCTATCAACCTGTACAGAGTGATCAATTACAAGGTCTACAGTAATTTCTGGATTAATTTTATCAGGATCTCCGCCCATGTCTGCCATTGCTTTACGAAGCGAAGCCAAATCTACAACAGCTGGAACACCTGTGAAGTCTTGTAAAATTACACGAGATGGTTTAAATGGAACATCGATATCTTGAACATCTTTCGTTCCCCATTTCGCTAAATTTGTAACATGTTCTTCTGTAATTACGCGTCCGTCTACTTGACGAAGTACAGATTCAAGTAAAACTTTCACGGAATATGGTAATTGAGATACGTTGCCAACCCCTGCGTTTTCAAGCGCTTTCAATTGATAATAATGATACGTTTTTCCATCTACTTCGAAAGTTGCGCGTGATTGAAATGGATTATGTTTGACCATTATGTTTCCCCCCTGTTAAACGTGACTAAGTTGTCTGAATATAAAATGTAGACAAACTTTTCAATACCTTACGATAATATCTTATTACAACTTTCTAAATAAGTAAATAATAAGAAACTTATGGATTATCATAAGTTTTCTTTATATTTCTAAATTTGAATAGTGTTCATGCTCCTTATGAATACTATTACCATAAAGTAAAGTACTCTTTCAGCGCTTTACTTTACGTTCATATATGTTATGAACAACTCATGTTTTATCTATAAAAAAACATTATAGAGGTGAGAAAAATGAGTAAACAAAAAGCAAATCATACTATTTCAGGAATGAATGTTGCATCCGCACAAGGACAAGGTGCTGGTTATAACGAAGAGTTTTCAAATGAGGCTTTAACTCCAGCAGAGCGACAAAATAATAAGAAACGTAAAAAGAATCAGTAACAAAAAAACCAAAAGGTATATCTGCCTTTTGGTTTTTTTCTAATGCTTATAACGTAATAACTCCGAAACCGTTACAAATCGATATCCTTGCTTTTTAAGCTCAGGTAAAATTTTCGATAACGCTGCCACTGTTTGACTACGATCACTTCCTCCATCGTGCAACAGTACAATATCTCCACTTTTAGCATGTTTCACAACATGATTTACAATGGACTCAGTACCTGGATTCGCCCAATCACGAGGGTCTTGATGCCACGACCATAGAACAGTTTGATAACCAGCTTCTTTAGCTGTTTTAAATACAGCATCGTTAATATATCCGCCTGGAGGACGGAACAACAAAGGTTCTTTCACCCATTTTTTAAAGTATTTCTTTCCATCTAAAATATCATTTTCTAATTTTTCATCAGATGAATTACTCGCATACAAATGATTCATCGTATGATTTCCAATTTCATGCCCCTCTTTTAACACTTGCTTTACTAAATATGGATTACGCTGCACACGGAATCCAATCATAAAAAAAGTCGCTTCTGCTTTATATTGACGTAATAAATTTAATATTTGTGGTGTATAAGTTGGATCAGGTCCATCGTCAAATGTAATTGCGATAATTTTTTCACTATTAGGTACTTCCCACGTTACATAGCCAGTTGGTTCTAGCTCTTTTCTAAGCAACATTTTCGCTTCCACTTTTTCCACTTGAAATATATGTACTGCACATAGTAAAGAAAAAACTAATAGAAAAACCTTTTGTTTTAACATAGCGTTCGTTAAAGTAATAAGGTTGTCGAATACGCAACAACCTCTTTTACTTTTCTAGTTGATCTACATTTCGCATAATATTTTGAAGATTATTTTCGTATTGCTCAAGTTGTGGACGTTGTGTTTCCGAAGCTACTTCTAGTGCATTTTGAATTTGTTCATACGCTTCCTGAACCTCTTGACGTAACTCTTTTAAATCATGACCGTAGTTCGGATCATTTTTCACGATATTGTTAAATGAATTTTCTGCTTGTGTAACCCCTTGCTGCGCTGCTTGAAAAGCTTGTTGCTTATCTTTATGATATGGCATTATACAATCCCCTTTCCATAATAGTTAGTCCCATTTATCTTTACCCTTTTTTCTAAAAACATTCTCGTATAAATTTACAAACTTCTCTCATTCTAAATAGAAAGAGGAGGTGTCACATACAATGGGAAAAAACAATCGTGAATCGAAAGAAAAAAAAGGACAACCTGAACCATTAAGCGGATCTCATAAAGTAAAAAATCGTAACCATTCACGCCAAAAAAACCATGCGCATCATGATATGTAATAAGAAAATATTCACATACTGTGTATATTCGACATAAAATGTTTATATTTTGCCATTTATTCTTCACCTCTATTTCATTCATGCATAACATGATATGAATTGATATTTTACGGAGGGTGTCTTACATGGGCAAGAAAAAGAAGGATTGTCTTTTTCATGTTGATGGTTTCGAAGAATGGATGGATCAATTTTGTTCTGATACTTGTAGCAACTTTAGTTTTCCAAATGAAATTCATATCGATCTTTGTGAAACAGAGGAAGAATACATTTTGGAAACAGATGTACCAAATGTGACTGAACAAAATGTACGCATTAAAAAGATGGAGACAGGCCTAAATATATGCATACTTCATAAAAATACTTCTTTACAGCGAACAATCTCTTTACCTACTACTATCATTTATAAGAAGATGCTAGCCTGCTTAGAGAATGGATTTTTAGCCATTCATATTTCCAAAAATGAAGTTGCCAATAAGCATGAAAAGAAGGTTCTTTTTTCAAATTGAGAGTTAACGTAAATACAAAAATAAGCCCCAGCAAGTTGCTGGGGCTTATTTTATTTCACTTGTATTTCTATATTATAATTTCTATCGTACCTTTTTTTCAATAAACCTTTTGTAACTAAAAGTACAGGAAATGCTACAGTTGAAAATAGGGCTAGCGCTAAAAATACTACAAACCCATTTTGATACCCGTAATAATCGAGTAGTACTCCCCCAAACCAAGGACCAATTACTCCTCCAATTCCTGAAAAGCCCATCGCTCCGAAGTATGTTCCTTTCAGGTTGGAATCAGCGATCTCATCAATAAATACATCTGTCATTGAAAACATTAAAACTTCTCCAAATGTGAAAATAATGGTACAAATAGCTGCTCCTAACATAGATTCTACTAGTCCAAATCCAAATAATCCCCCACTCACAAATAACGTTCCAACCATAATTGATGCTAACGGTGTATACTTTTTACACATTTGAATGACAGGGTATTGAATAACCACTACTACAATTGCATTTAAAGCTAGCATATATGAGAACAACTTTACCCCATCCTGAAATATATGTGCATTAGCAAAATATTGAGATACCGTCGTCGTTAAATGTGAAAAACCACTATTACTCAAAATAATACCGACTAACGCAACTAAAAATACTACATCCTTTCGCAATATACGAATTGCATTTAGCATTGTAACAGGATTTTCTGTATTCATTTTCTTTTTATTAAGTGGATATTTCTTAAATTGCAGTGCTAATATAGCTGTATATAGAATGTAAACTCCAGCGGCTACTAAAAAAGGAATTGTTGATTTTGCACTTCCGAGCTGTAATCCAACAATTGGTCCAATCGCAACCCCAACATTTATTGCACCATATCGTAAGTTATAGACGAGTAACCGATACTCTGGCTTTGTTAAATCTGATAATAACGCTCTTGATGTCGGTTCAAAAAAAGAACGACATAATCCATTCAAAGCGTTTAATAAAAAGAAACTCAAAACATGATCTGCAACTGAAAATCCGATAAATACAAACACCCAAACAATCATGGACCATATTATAATCATCTTCCGACCAAATCGATCCGATAAATTGCCCCCAATAAAACTAGCAAACACTCCAACAAGCGCACTCGTTCCAATAATAGCACCCGTCATTCCAGCTGAAACGTCTTTAACAGTTGTTAAATAAATTGCTAAAAAAGGAATACTCATTGAAGTTGCAAACCTCGCAAATAATGTCCCTATTATAATTGTCATGCCAAGTGGATGAATATTTTGTAACTTCCCCTTCATCTTTAAACCTACTCTCCCTTTTCTTACATAAAAATAGAAAGCAAAGGATCTGCTTTCTTTTTCCTTTTTATACTTGAGATGTTTGCACCCGAACCGCTCTCGATATGTCCATATCAATGCCATATGTAAACTGTAATTCTTTACAAATATCTTTAATTAAAATTGCTACGTTATACTTTTCATTAAATTGTAAAACAATACTTTCTACTTCTTCATATGTATACTTATATTCGCCAGTAATTACACTTTTTAAATCAAAGCATTCATTCATACAAAGCTGCACAAGTAATTGATCATACTTCTCTATCACATCTTCTTTTTTCCACAGTAACTCTTTTACATATAACCGATCAAATTTCACGCTTTCTCGATTACACTCCGTTAAAATCCGGGTCATTTCATTTAATTCTCGGTATAATTCAGAAATATTTCTGTTTAAACTAAGCAGTTTATCTACGCCGTTTTCATATAGCATTTCATTCCACCCCCGCATTTTCTTTTTCTTATTATAGCAAGAAAATTCTAAAAATAGTTTCTTTCTTCTGAAATATTAGGAAACTTATTTCAATTGTTTTACAATGAAACTAGTGAATACGAAAGGGGAAAGAAAATTGGAGCAAAAATTATATTACATCGACGCTTATACGAAAGACTTTACTACGAAAATTATAAAGCAAGATTATGATAAAGAAGATAACTTATATGTTGTTTTAAATGAAACGGCATTTTACCCAACAGGCGGTGGACAACCATATGATACTGGCACACTAAATGGTACCTTAGTCACTAATGTTGAAGAAGTAAATGGAGAAATCCGCCACTTCATTGCAGAACAATTAGAAACAGCAGAAGTAGAAGGTAAAATTAATTGGGAGCGCCGTTTTGATCATATGCAGCAACATGCAGCTCAGCACATTTTATCTGCTGCTTTTTGGGATCATTTTAACATACCCACTATCGGATTCCATCTTGGAAAAGAAACGGTGACAATTGATTTAGAAACAGAAAATCTTCCTGCAGAAACGATTGAAAAAGCAGTGCAAATTGCCAACAATATTGTTTTTGAAAACCACCCAATCCGTATTCAGTGGATGAACTTAGAGGAAGCGAAAACGTTACCTCTTCGTAAAGAACCGACTTTAACCGAAAATATACGCGTTGTTATTATCGAAAACTTTGATTATAACGGCTGTGGTGGAACTCATCCGAGACGTACAGGTGAAGTAGGTCTTATTCAAGTACTTAATTGGGAGCGCAATAAAGGTGGTATTCGATTAACGTTTATCGCTGGCTGGCGCACACTGAAATTAATGGGACAACAGCAACAAATTATGAAAGATGTTTCTAAACAATTAAATAGTAGCGAAACTGATATTCCAGCAAAAGTAGCACAACTTCTTATCTCTCAAAAAGAAAACGAAAAAGCGATACAGACAATGAATGAAAAATTATTATTTGCAGAGGCAAATGAACTATTACAACAGCCTGCAGAAATACATGCTGGATTCCTTATTTCTAAAGTATTTACAAATCGTTCTATGCAAGAAGTTGCCAAACTATCTGCTATCATTATAGAACAACAAGAGCATGCAATTACATATTTCGTCATTGAAAATGATGACAAACTACAATGCATCCTCGCTTGTGGAAAAACAGTAACGCTCGATATGAATGCTCTTTTAAAAGATGCACTTCCTGCAATTGAAGGAAAAGGTGGCGGAAATAAAAAGAGCGCTCGCGGTGGTGGGAAAGCGATTATGAGCAGTGATGAGTTTTTACATCAGCTTATTTCTTCTTTACAATCTGCAGTGTAAAACATTTCTTAAGGAGATGTCGTCTAGCGAAATTTCAAACTAGGGACATCTCCTTATTTTTTGCTTCATACATAGTAATACGATAAATGAAATTTCAGGAACGACATTTTGACTTTATCAATCATAACTTACCATATATCGACGATTCGACAAGAAATATCGATTTACCGAAAAAAGCAATATTCAAAGTAGTTTATATTTACAAGCCAATATTTTGTTTTAAACCTTGGTAACTTCCTGCATTCAGAAATTTTTCAGATGCAAGTTTAGTAAATTTCTCAGAAAAACCATAACTACTTAATTCTTCTATTCGCACCATTTGTACATCCTGAATTGGATTATGATCAAACTCGTTAGAAGGTAAAGTGATTTCACCTTCCATCCTTTCAAGCAGAAATGTAATATGTAATAAAGACGGGAGAGCATCTGGTTTATCACAAACATACAATAAATTCTTAACCTTAACATCTAATCCCGTTTCTTCTTTCATTTCTCGAATCATCGCTTCTTCTAACGTTTCACCATTCTCTACCCTTCCCCCAGGTAAAGACCAATCTCGATTAGCAACTTTTTGCTTTACTAGCAATACCTTTTCGCTTTCAATTAAAATTCCAGTAACACGAACTTGCATTACATTTTCCATATGTAATCTCCTCTTCCTATTACATTTACAAATTAATCCTTCCACAAAAAGAACGTACGTTTTATAATTAAAGAAAATTATGGAAGAAAGAAGTTGTTACATTCATGCGTCCACCTTTAACAAAGTCTATATCTCTTGAAGATTTCCAAAACTATTATTGGTTGAAAGCTGAACTACAAATATTTTGTCGTGAGTATGATTTACCAGCTAGTGGCTCTAAGATCGAAATAAGCGGTCGTATCTCACATTATTTAACTACAGGTAAAGTATTAAAAAACAGTTCTCATCAAAAGGTGAGTAAAGCTTCCCTATCCAATAAAGATCTTTCCCTGCAAACGATTATCACTGAAAATCATCGATGTAGCGAAGATGTACGTGCTTTTTTTAAAGAAAAAATTGGAGAAAACTTCCGCTTTACAGTAGCTCTTCAAAAGTTTTTTAAAGAAAATATCGGAAGAACATATGAAGACGCTATAACGTTTTGGTATGAGGAAAACGAACGTAAAAAAGACCCTGCGTATAAAACAACTATTGGTACACAGTTTGAATACAATCGTTTTATTCGCGATTTTTTTGAAGATCCAAATAACAAAGGAAAATCAAAAGCTGACGTTATCGTTGCTTGGAACGAAATAAAAGTAAAACCTGGTAGCAATGCTTATATTCCTCAAAAAGTAGAAAACTAGTTATCTTGCTAGTCTTCTACTTTCTCAAATAATAGAGCAAGTCCTATTCCGCCCCCAATTCCTAATGTCGCCATTCCATATTTCATAGAATCTCTTTTTGTCTGATAAAACAAACGTGTCACAAGCATAGCGCCAGATGCACCGTACGGATGCCCGAGCGCAATTGCACCACCATTCACATTGAGCTTCTCATATGGAATTTGTAATTCCTTTGCACAAGCAACAATTTTCGAAGCGAACGCTTCATTCATCTCAATACAATCAATATCTTCTATTGCTAAATTCATTTCTCTAAGTAGTTTTTGCACGGCAAATATCGGACCAGTTCCCGGGAGGTTTGGATCCACTCCAACTACAGCACTGCGAACGAAACGAAGAACTGGCTTATATCCTAATTTTCGAGCTTGCCCCTCTTCCATTACAAGTACAGCACACGCCCCATCATTTACACCACACGAATTCCCTGCCGTCACCGTTCCATTTTGTAAAAATGCAGGTTTTGTTCTCTTAATCATTCTTTCATACTGCATTTCTCGCTTTATTACTTCATCTAGTAATCCATTAAGTGACAATACTTCATCTTGTATATATCCATTTTCTAATGCTTGTAGCGTCCGCTTATAACTTAAGCAAGCGTACTCATCTTGCATTTCTCTCGTTATGTTATAACGCTCTGCAACAAATTCAGCCGCTACTCCCATATCAGGATCACCTATTGTTTCAGGTGAAAATCGCGCTCTATTTTGAAAAGGTGACGTACTTGTACTCTCTACTCCCCCGGCGATATAGCACTTACCTGCCCCACCTTGAATGAGATGACACGCGGTACGAATCGCTTCTAAACCAGCACCACATTGCCGATCAATCGTTACACCAGGAATATGATAACTAAGTCCTGCTTCTAAAACAGATAATCTTGCAATATTACCCCCTGGTCCAACAACATTCCCTAATATAACATCGTCTATTTCCCTCTCAATTCCTTTACCTAGAAATGAAAGAAGTGGTGCTACTAATTGCTGAACTTCATAGTCTTTCAATATCCCCTTCTTCTTACCAATGGGCGTTCTTTTCGCCTCTACAATAACTGCTCTATTCATGTATCTTCTCCTGATTTCTAACTATACTTTCGGCTGCAATGCGGGCTACTTTCCCGCTATTTGTATAAGGTATTTCATCTACAAAATACCATTCTTTCGGTATTTTAAAAGAGGATAATCTCTGTAAGCAAAAGCTCTTTAATTGTTGCTTCGTAGCACTTCCTTTTACGATAGCGACAGGCTTTTCACGCCAATAACTATCTTTTACACCAACAACAACAATTTCTTCAACAGCTTGATGCGTATATAACACACTTTCTATCTCTTCTGGATAAATATTAATTCCACCAAATAGAATCATATTTTTCTCTCTACCAACTATATATATAAACCCTTCCTCATCTTGATAGCCTACATCATGTACTGTCATCCAGCCCTCTTCAGTTAGCTCTGGAACTAAAACACCATCTAATATGTATCCCATAAAAAACTGATCACTTTTCACATAAACTGTTCCTATCTCACCTAGCTGTACTTCTTCTCCTGCTTCATTACATATTCGAACTTGCACATTATGACAGGGTTTCCCTACTGAATTTGGCTTTTTTTCACTCTCATCATCGACTAATGCTGTTACAAAACTTAGTTCCGATGCACCGTAAAATTCGTATTTTTTTGCATAAGGAAATATACTCTTTATTTTTTCTTTCGCTTCAGCTTCCCATTTTGCTCCTGACGAAATAATTTTCATCTTATTTTCTATTATTCTATTTTCTTTATATAAAGACTCCAGCATTGTTGGTACTGTATACATGACCGAAATATTTTCAGTCTCTAACTTATCCAACACTTGATCTGGAATAAACTTTCTCATAACGTGCACCGTTTGTCCTTCATATAATGCACTTATTGCGCCGTATAAGAAAAGAGAGTGAACGAGCGTTCCAGCTATTAAAATAGAATCCTCCTTTCTCATATGAAAGTCATATACATTACAATCAAAACTATGAACCCACGATTGTTGTGCACGCAAAAATGCTTTTGCCTTTCCAGTCGATCCTGATGTAAACCCCATATAAAAAGGGGCATTTTGTACATTTTCTCCGAGATAATCTCTAGGAAGGTAGTTCTCTATTATTTGTTTCCATTCATCAATTGCAAATACTCTTCTTTCTTCATCTAAAATATCATTTAACTTATACCCTTCCGTCACAACCATATCCGAATTACTAATTGCTAGTCTTTCTTTTAGCTCATCCTTTTTCCATTTCACATCTAATGGTACACAAACCCACCCAGCCATAGCAGCACCCGCAAATAGTTGTAAAAACTCCATACGATTTTCTAATACAATTGCTATTGTTTTATTCTTCGATTCTGTTACGCGCAACCAGTTTGCTACTTTACAAACTGATTCAAACCACTCTTTATATGTTAAAGCTCTATCATTTTCCTTTATCGCTATTTTATTCGGTTGTAAAGAGGCATGCTTTTTATATTCTTTTATAATCCCCATTTGAGATGTCCTTTCTTTACAAAATAACAAAAAGAAACACGTAATGAACGTGTTTCTTCTCTTTATCATCCCGCATTTGTATATTTTCCATTCTTTAAAGCGGGCGTAATAATGTGTTTCAATGAACGATGTAATTTTGTCACGAGAATTGCTGCAATAATTGCTTTTATGCAATCCCCTGGTAAAAACACAGCACTCACTTTCATTGTCTCCCATACAGAAACATCCATTAAGAAAGCTTGTACAGTAATGCCAAATACGTAAACTACGAAAATACCACCAATTATATTAATACATAATACTTTTATAATAGAAACTTCACGTAAACGCTCAATTAAATATCCAATTACAAACGCTCCAACGATATAACCAAGTAAATATCCTGCACTTGGTCCAACAAATACACCTGGACCCCCACGTCCACCCGCAAGTAATGGTGCTCCAACTCCAACTATAAGTAAGAAAACGAGCTGACTTAATGCCCCAAGACGTGATCCTAACAGGCCACCTGCAAGCATAACACCAAGTGATTGTAATGTAATCGGAACTGGTGTGATAGAAAGAGCAATTGGAGGTATTAACCCTAACACTCCCATAATAGAACTAAATAAAGCGACGAAAACTAAATTTTTTGTATTCATATTTGCTTCTCCTATTTGTAAACTTAAAATCGTTTTTAGATAACATATTATAGGAGTTATATTATCTTCCTACTTTTCTTTTGTCAACCATAAATTAATATAAGTTTACAAATGACAATTCTGTTATTTCTCTTTATGCAAATGCTCAAGTTCTTTTCGAAGTGCCTGTTTTAAAAACTTTCCAACAGATGTTTTCGGTATTTCTTCCATAAATACAATATCATCTGGTAACCACCACTTCGCAAACTGCGGTTTTAAAAACTCATATATTTCTTCTTTTGTAACCGTACTATTTTTCTTTTGAACAACGCAGGCAACTGGGCGTTCTTGCCACTGCGGATGAGGAATTGCAACGACAGCCGCTTCAAATATAGCATCATGTGCCATTAAAGCATTTTCAAGATCGACTGAAGAAATCCACTCGCCCCCGCTTTTAATAACATCCTTCGTACGATCAACAATTTTCACGCAGCCTTCCTCATCAACTGTAACGACATCGCCAGTATATAACCAACCGTCACGGAATCCTTCGACAGTACGATCATCGTTATAATAGCTTTCAGCGATCCAAGGTGCTCGTAAACATAATTCTCCCATCTCCGTACCATCCCACTTCACTTCACCATTTGTACCGACTACTTTCATCTCTACACCAGGTACAAGATATCCTTGTTTGGAGCGGATTTCTAATTGCTCTTCATATGATAATTCTGTTTCATAACTTTTTAAACGTGCAAGCGTTACGAGTGGACTCGTTTCAGTCATACCATATGCATGTACGAAAGGAACATTATATTTTTGCTCAAATGCTTTAATAACGCTTTTCGGTGCAGCTGCACCACCGCATAATATTCTCGTTATACTAGATAAATCGTAACTATTATTTTCTAACTCTTGTAATACACCGAGCCAAATTGTCGGCACACCTGCTGCTATCGTTACTTTTTCAGCTTGAATCATTTCTAATAAAATTTTTGGCGTAAACATCGGTCCTGGGAGAACTTGTTTTGTTCCAAACCAAGTAGCAGCGAAAGGAAGCCCCCAAGCGTTCACATGGAACATCGGTACAATTGCCATCGCCGCATCACTTTCCGATAAAGCAGCTGTATCCGCTAAACCAAGTGCCATACAATGCAATACAGTACTACGATGCGTATATACAACACCTTTTGGGTTTCCTGTAGTCGCTGACGTATAACACATACCAGCAGGTGTATTTTCATCAATATCTTTTACAAATTGGAAATTTGGATCGCCTTCTTCTAATAACTTTTCATAATGATATACAGGTTCTAGCGTAGTATTTGGAAGTTCATCTTTATCAGTCATAATAATGTAGGCTTGTACAGTTGATAATTGTGATTGAATATTTTCAACGAGTGGTACGAGATCTTCATCTATAAGTAGAATGCGATCTTCTGCGTGCTGAATAATGTATGAAATATGTTGAGGAGATAAACGAATATTAATTGTGTGTAAAACGGAAGCAATACCTGGAATAGCAAAATACGCCTCCACATGTCGATGATGATTCCACGCTAACGTTCCTATACGCTCGCCTTCTTTTATTCCTAATTTTTTTAGCGCACTTGAAAGTCTTCTCGTCCTTTCCCCTAACTGCTTATACGTTAACGTTGTAACTGTATCATGTGTCCGTGAAACAATTTCTTTCTTCGAAAACAGTTTCTCTGCTCTTTCCATCATAGAACTAATTGTTAGCGGTACATTCATCATCATATTGTTTACAGCCTCCCTTTAAAGCGTTTTCATTTTCGTATATTATAACAGACTTCTACAAATAATTACGATATTTTTCTGTATTTTCTGAATTATTTCTTTGGAAATAATTCAGAACAATAAAAAACATGTTTTTCTCTTGCTTATAAACTATCTACCTTTTTTCTTACTTTCTTTTTGAGTTTAAAGATAAAACGATTACTATATTCTTTATTTTCTACTAAAATTCGATACGTCTCTAACACGCCTAACACACGAACAAAAAGATAAACTCCAATAGCAATAAGTACAACACAATAAGGGTAATACTGCACGAGCTCTCCTGACGTGATTCGTTTTTTCTCAAATAAAAATGGTATTGCTCCTGCTGCGATAAAACAAAATCCAACGATCACTACTGCTGCATACTTCTTCTTAATAGTCGCATATCTTTTTGTCAATTCTTTTAGAAAGTTTTGATCAAACAGTAATTCTTCCTTTTTTAATACATTGTATCGACTCTCTTCTAGTGTTACAGGTACCATCATTGCTCCAATTCCAAGGACCGCAATGATAATGACAAGAAATGTAGACAGTGTTGCATTTTCTTTAAATAATAAATACGGTATTGTAGATAAAATAAGCAAGCTAAATCCTAATGCGATATATTTAGAAATTTTTTGTCCATACACTACATACCCTTCCGCCATTTCCTTACTTACATAATAACCATTTTCCTTTTCATTACTTTGCTCGGCAGTTTCTTTTAATAAGTAATCAAGAGAGACTTCAAATACATTTCCAATCATTATTAACTTTTCAGTTTCAGGAAAACCTTGACCGTTTTCCCATTTACTAACTGCTTGCCTTGTCGTGTTTAGTTTCTCAGCTAACGCTTCTTGAGAAAGGCCCTTTTCCTTTCTTAATTTAAAAAGCTTTTCACCAAATCCCATATGTGTGTCCCCCTTTATTTTCTTAACTAAATTGTATGTAAACATTGTCTTTATCTCTATCTTCCTGCGGTTGCACTTTGTCAACTTACGGTTGCGATCATGTTATATAGAGGTTTTCTATACGATTTAGCTAGTTTTCTTCTATAATTGTGATATTAAGAAACACAATACCTTTCAATAACCAATTATAACAATTAAAGGTAATTATTGTTATAAAAAATAAAAACCCCCTTATTAAATTAAAGGAGTTTTCAATATAAAATATTTCATTGATTCATATATCTTTCCCTAGATATACAATATCTTTTCGTATCACGATACTTACCTTTAATGAACAAATCCTTTTGAATTGTACATTCGTATTCCATATTCAAACGTTTCATTAATTTTTCAGATGCTTCATTTTCTGAATTACATCCTGCTTCAATACTATTAAGACGTAACTCATTAAAACCATAGCTAAAAAAAGCTGACGCCGCCTCAGTAGCTAATCCTCTACCCCCATATTTTCGTGATAAGGCGTATGCAATTTCCGCTTTATGTTCAATTACATCATATTTTATAAATCCACAAGTCCCTATGAGTTTTTGTTCCTCTCTTAATACAATTCCAAGGGGGGCTACTTTTTCTTTTTCATATTGACTCACAATTTCTTCTATATATTTTTGTGTGTCATGTAACGATTGATGAGCATCCCATACAGTATACGTTGACATTTCTTTATCTGAGGCATACTCATATATATGTAAAATATCACTCATATTAATTCCCCGTAATATAAGATGTTTCGTATACAACGCTGGATATGACCACCTCTCAACAATCATAACGGCTTCTGCTTAAACTTTTCATAATTCCGTACCTTCAATGAAAGGATATTCCCGCAATCTGTACAAATATAAGCATCTACTGGTGAAGATGTGAACATCGTTTCCTTTTTCCGTATTTGTGCATAACCGATAAACTCACCTTCTCCTATGTTTTGAGAGCCGCAATTAGGGCATGTCTGCACGTCTTTCTGTTTCATGAGAGCACCACCTTTAATCTGTTTCCACTTCCCTTCGACAGTTCACTTCCATTTCCCTTCCAAAAAACCTCTTATTCTCTTACATTTCAACAGGAATCTCAGAATAAAAATCGTATATGTACTATGAACTATATTAATTGACGGAGGAATCTTATGAGTATGATTATGACATTCAATGTAGCACAAGAAATTGAAAACGCAGAAATAGATATGCTCTCTTCTAGATTAGCGCTACTACAAGCAATAAGCGGAAATCCAATGCAAATACAAATGAAAAATTTCGGGAGTGCCACTGCCTTTTCATCAAAAATAATTACTGGTCCTGCTTTTAATACAGTAAAAGGCATTACATATACAAATACAGATGCGATAGATGAAATCATCTCTTATTATGAATCACTACAAATCCCTTGCCGTTTTGAAATTACACCAGCGCAAGGTACAGCTGAACTATTTCAATACTTATCAAAAAAAGGTTTTTATCAATCTAGCTTCCATACCGCTTTATATAGTATACCGAAAGAAGATCCATCCCTTATTCCTTCTAACATTTCAGTGCGCCAACTAAAAAAAAATGAATTTGATATTTTTGCAGACATATATGTACGCGGATTTAATATGCCTTCCTTTACAAAGGATGGTGTACGTCAAAATAACGAAATTCTTTACAATGAACCAGGCTGGTATTTTTTCATAGCAGAAGTTCAAAATATTCCTGCGGGCATTGGTGTCCTATATATAAATAAGGGAATTGCATCATTAGCTGCTTCTGCTACTTTGCCAGAATTTCAGCGTATAGGCTGTCACACTACATTAATTCAAAAAAGAATTGAGGCAGCTATTAAATCCGATTGTAATTTAATAATTGGACAAGCAAGGTTCGGTAGTAGTAGTCAAAATAATATGGAACGCGCTCATTTGAAAATCGCTTATACAAAATCAATATGGACTGCAAAAGACATGTAATTAACATTCTTTCTCTTTCCATTACAATTTTATACATTGTTTGACAATTCCTTTTCTATCCTATTAATCATTTGAATATTCAAACTAGATTTGTTACGCTATTATTAGATACATCATTCAACTTGCAATATGAAAAGAGAATTCTAATCAAACTACAAGGAGGAGAAATGTATGACAAAGCATGATCATGGTTTAAAAGAAAAAGTAGAAGGTGCCATTGATAAGGTAAAAGGTGAAGTAAAAGAAGTTGTCGGGAAAGTAACGGATAACAAAAAATTACAAGCCGAAGGAAAATGGGATAAAATAAAAGGCAATGCAAAAAGCACTGTCGGTAATGTAAAAGAAAAAGCACACGAGTATAAAGAACATAAAGAAGACAAATAAAAAAAGAGCCATTCGGCTCTTTTTTTATTTCCCTTCATTCTTCTCTAACACATACAAATCTTCTTCAATATTCGTTAATTTCTCGCTTACAAGCTTTCTTGCATCTCCAATTGCTTGATTATAGGCAAATGGACCAACTAATTTTATCATTTCTTCTATTAAACGTTCTGCTTGGAAACGTCCAATTTCATCTAAATCTTCTTCCATGAAGAATTGCTGAATTTGTGCTACAAGCTCTTCTTTTTTATCATTTGGTATTTTTATATTCATCATCATTTGTTACTCCTCTATATTTAAGATACTATTTTTCTTAACTCTACCATAGAAAAACGATTTCCAGGACAACTTTTTGTTACTCCTACTAGCTCCCTATGACCTAGTATATTTTCCTTCTTTATAGCAAACTGTTTCATAAACATTTTACATAAAGAATATAATGCATTCATTTGTGCAGTAGTTGGATCATACTTATCAAAATTACCCGTCATACATATTCCAATTGTATCTCGATTATTGTCTTTCGCATGTGCTCCAATATGTAACCCTCTTCCTTCAATTACCGTTCCGTCCTCTTCAATAAAATAATTGTAACCAATCCCGCTCCACCCTCTTACAGTTTGGTGAAATTCATGTGTTTTATACACATCCCATCCATCTTCTGACGTATGGTGAATAATAAGTTTATTTACTTTCCCTAAAGGAACTAACTCATCTTGAAATATTAAATTTACACATTTAATTTCCATATGAACTTCCTCCTCTTAAAAATCGATCATAATAATTGTCTTATCATCTGGCCTTATTCTCTTTTTCCCTTCTAACTCTTCAATGATTGCTACGTATTCGTTTATACTATTCTTTCTTATATATGCAACAGTTTGTTCGAGTGACCAATCTGGATGAAATAACCCATCTGAACAAATAAAAATCCCACTCACTTCATCTATATGTAATTCACCGTGTTGTAAATAATGGATGGCTTCTTTCATTCCGTTTGCAACGGAATACCCGCCCTCCATATTTGCAAGATAACGATTGTATTTTAACTGTTCTCGAACATCTTGAAAAACATGTTCTTCTGGCACAAATAAACCTTTTTTACGATCTTCTTCTCTCTTCTTTTTAGCTCGTTTACTAATTCCTTTAACTGTGTCTTTCGTTACTACTTGCATCGTTCCATTTTGAAGAATTGCAACGATCATACAGTCCCCTAACTGCGCATATTCAATTTTCTCACCATTTATTTGAACTGCTGCAATACATGTACACCACAAATGCTCTTTTTTTCTCGTATCAACCTTATATTCTAGCATCTTGTTCTGCAATAACTCATTTGCTCTTGCAACTGCGACTTGTAAACTAAGATTTTCCCGTAATGAAGTAAAATGTCTTGCAAATAAATGTGAAGCGATGTATGCTCCATTATGTTCCTTTTCGTCACGAAACGGAACGAGCGGTGTTGCACCATCACATACACCATAAATATTTTTGTCTTCATTACAAAAATAAGAATCCTCACACTCTTGCTTCAACGGGCTTTTTTGTTGATAAGTCGTTATCCTCATTTCTGTATCCCCTTTCAAATTACAAAACAATCAAATTGTTTCGATTAATCTAATTTTCCGAAATAAACTGTTTTTACCCAAAACTTTCAATATCATATATAATCTTGAAATAATATGAATTTTTTAGTGAAGGACGGGAAAAAGATGATCAGATTTCTCGGTGTTATTATTGGTTCTTTTATTATTGCGATTGCCTTTAATCTTTTCCTTATCCCCCACAAAATTTTAAGTAGTGGAATTGGCGGAATTGCTATTATTTTAGGGATTGTAACTCCTGTAAACACAGGTATTATTAACTTCGTATTAAACTTACCTATCCTTATTTTAGGATACATAGGTCTTGGAAAAAAAGTAATTTTTAACACAGTTATCTCTGTAATTGTATTATCTGTTGCATTATACTACGTTCCAGTAAAAATCGTAGCAACAGATCCACTTTTATCATCTATCTTCGGAGGTGTTATTGCCGGAGCTGGTATTGGTCTTGTTTTTAATTGTAATGGATCCACTGGTGGATTTGATATTATCGGTATGTTGTTATCTCGTAAGCGTGACATTAAACTTGGTGGATTCCTTATTGTTTTAAATGCAGTCGTTGTAGTAATTGCAGGATTCTTCTTCACTTGGGATGTTGCACTTACAAGTTTACTTTCAATTTATGTAACTGGTAAAGTAATTGATGCTGTTCATACGAAACATCGTAAAGTTACACTTATGATTGTAACAAATGAAGCGGAAAAAATGAAAAAACAGCTTCTTTCAACTGTTGTACGTGGTATTACATT
This sequence comes from Bacillus sp. EKM202B, assembly GCF_011066025.1. Lineage (NCBI taxonomy): Bacteria > Bacillati > Bacillota > Bacilli > Caryophanales > Bacillaceae > Bacillus > Bacillus sp. EKM202B. The sequence goes on from NZ_JAAMNK010000004.1 coordinate 173,407, forward strand.
ACTTGATGGAGAAGGTGCTTATTCAAGCGAGAAAAAACGTGTACTTATGACAGTCGTTTCTCGTGAAGAATTAGCAAGTATGAAACTAACAATTTCTGAAATTGATCCGCATGCGTTCGTTAATATTACAGAAACTGTAGAAGTATTAGGGCTTTTCAGAAGAGGTTAAAGACTAGGTGGGAAGCCACCTAGTCTTTATTTTGCATAAATTCAATTCTATTTCCAAATGGATCAGACACATAAAATCTAATCACATCTGGCCGGGCATGATCATCAATCACTTCAATCCCTTGTTCTATAAGCATTTGCTTAAATTCATTAATTTGAGTCACATAAAAAGCTGGATGTGCCTTTTTAGCTGGTGTAAAATTCTGTTCCACACCAATATGGATTTCTTGATTCCCACACTTAAACCAACATCCACCTCGTTTTTTTAACTCTTCTGGCTTTGGAATTTCTTCCATACCAATTTTTTTACCATAAAATGCACGTGCCTCTTCTTCACACCCTACAGGTGCAGCTACTTGTACATGATCGATTCCTTGAATATAACTTTTCATTTTCTCTCCCCCTCTTCTATTCTAATATTATAAAGAAAACACACCCCTGTAACTTACAAAAACTTTATAAAACAATATAAGCTTCCCTTATTACCACCTTATATTCCTTTTGCAAAAAATAAAGAAAACAAATTTTTTTCTGTAACTTCCATTTTTTATAGAAATACACATTACATCTATATTATAGTTATTATTAGACAAATCTTTTAGATGCTAGTTGTACGGAGGAAATATTATGAGTCGTAAAAAATATTCATCAACTCTAAGAAAACGTCATCCGAACATTTCTGGACGTTTGCGAAACCATATACAAGATCGTTCTTTAGCAGAAATGTACGCATCTCTGTTCGAACATAATCCTGATAGTATTATTTCATTGAATTTAGAGGGAATTATTCTACATATCAATCCTTCTGCAGAAAGAATACTAGGCTACACTTCTTTAGAATTAGAACGGAAAAACATTATCTCTATTTTAGAAGCTCATATTTCTGAGCAAGTATTACAATATATAAAGAATACCGAAGCAGACAATCAGCAAGAGTATATCCTATCTATTTATCATAAAGATGGCTACTTATTAGACGTCGTAACAAAACTAGTTCCTATTTTTGTCCAACATCGTCTAACAGGTGTCTATGCGATTATGAAACCTCTTGAAAAATCAGAAAGAATCGAAAAAATGTTACAAGAAAGCGAGAAAAGATTACGTACATTAATGAATGCAATGCCTGCGTTTGTTATATTTAAAGATCATGAAGGTCGCTGGCTTGAAGCAAATGACTATGCACTTTCCTGCTTTAATTTCCATCATGTACCTTATCACGGGAAAAAGGACAGTGAACTCATCCAATATAATGCAGCGTACCGAGAAGCTTTTTTACACTGTGAAGAAGTAGATGAACTAGCATGGCAACAAAGACAAATTCTTCACGGGGAGGAATTTATTATACACAGAGATGATTTCGACCTCATCTTAAGTATATCAAAAGTCCCTCTTTATCATCCTGACGGTTCCCGTAAAGGCCTTATCGTGATGGGAAGGGACGTTACCGAGCTAAAAGAGACTGAAAAATTATTACGGAAATCAGAAAAGCTCGCCGTAGTTGGACAACTGACAGCTGGAATTGCCCATGAAATTCGAAATCCACTCACTTCTCTAAAAGGTTTTTTAACATTGCTACTTCCTGAAATAAATGAGGAGAATAAATGGTATGTAGATGTTATGCTAAGTGAAATATCACAAATGGAATCCATTACGAGTCAATTTATGGCGATGTCTAAACCTCAAGTTTTATCCGTTCAAACTTACAACATACAAACTTTAATTGAAGAGGTAGTCACATTTCTTTTACCGACTGCCATCATGCATAGCGTCCATATTATTATGGATCATTTTAACCATAAACATGACATTCAATGCGACGGTAATCAATTAAAACAAGTTTTTATTAACATATTAAAAAACGCAATAGAAGCGATGCCAAATGGCGGTAATATTTTCATTCAAATCAAATCGTTAGACAATAATTTCATCGTAATTCGTATAATTGACGAAGGCTGTGGCATTCCAGAAGATCGTATATCACGTTTAGGTGAACCGTTTTATAGTTTAAAAGAAAAAGGTACCGGCCTAGGACTCATGATGTGTTACAAAATAATTGAAGAGCACCATGGTAAATTACACATTTCAAGTGAACTAAACAAAGGTACCATCGTTGATATTCAATTACCACTTTCTTCATCCCATCTTGCAATCCAGTCTTAAATAAAAAAGAAGCATCTGCTAACGATTAGCAAATGCTTCTTTTTTATTTCCTTCTATAATACTGTATTGTCATACCATTCTTTTGCTTTTTCTACTTCACCCATTGTTAATTGATGCCCTCTATTTTCCCAATGCATTGTTACATTAGCGTTTGCATTTTCTAATAACGTCTTCAATTCTTCTGACTCAGAAGGCGCACAAATTGGATCATTTGTCCCAGCTGCGATAAATACCGCTGTTTCTGCTAAATTAGGCAATTGGATTCCTCTTCTAGGCACCATTGGATGATGAAGAACAGCAGCTTTTAACGCATCTTCATAATGGAATAATAAGCTCGCTGCAATGTTCGCTCCATTTGAATAACCGATAGCTATAATGTTATTTCTATCAAATTCATATGTTTTTGCCGCTTCGTTTAAAAATTCATTTAACTCCTTCGTACGGAAAATTAAATCTTCTTCATCAAAAATACCTTCTGCTAATCTACGGAAGAAACGTGGCATCCCATTCTCTAATACATTTCCACGAACACTTAATACCGAAGCTCCCGGATCAATTATTTCTGCAAGTGGTAATAAATCTAGTTCATTACCGCCCGTACCATGAAGTAATAACAACACTGGTTTTGAAGTATCTTTTCCTTTTTGAAAAACATGTTTCATCATAATCCTTTTCCCCTTTCAATTACTTTAATCTAAATTTCTCACTTCAAATGGTAAAAGTGTTTGTTCAATCTGTTTTCTATTTGGTTCATATCGCTCCGGTAACTTTAATTCCTCACCCATCGTCTCTAACGATTCGTCATGAGCAAAACCAGGAGGATCTGTTGCAATTTCAAATAAAATTTCACCGTGTTCTCTAAAATAAATTGCATTAAAATAATTTCGATCTTGTACAGGAGTTACACCGTACCCAAAGCGAGATACATGTTCTCTCCAATCTAGTTGATCAGCATCGTCGCTCGCTCTCCAAGCAATATGATGAACTGTACCAACGCCCATCTGACCGCGTCCAATTGTTGATAATTTTAAATCAATAATATTTCCAATATCAGCAGAAGAACGGAATCGGACAAATTCACCCTCTTCTCCAATTTTCTCAAGACCCATAACGTGTTCTAACAATTCAGCTGTTTTTTGAGGTTGTGCAGATAAAAGAACAGCACCGCCAAATCCTTTAATTGCTACTTCTGGCGTAACTTCTCCAAAAGTCCAATTATTTAATTCGCCTTCTTCTCTTTCAACTAATTCTATATGCAAACCATGTGGATCATCAAATTCTAAATATTGCTCCCCAAATCGAGTCATCTTTGTATATGAAACATCAAACTTTTCTAGTCTACTTTCCCAAAACTCCATTGCACCTTTTGGTACGACATATGAAGTAATGCCTACTTGACCGTCTCCAATAATTCCTTGGCGAGCACCTGCCCATGGGAAAAACGTAATAATTGTTCCAGGTTTTCCTCCTTCATTACCAAAATAAAGATGGTACGTACCTGGATCATCAAAATTCACTGTTTGTTTCACTAAACGTAATCCTAATACACCAGCATAAAAGTCTACATTTTCTTGTGGATGCCCTACAATTGCTGTAATATGATGAATCCCCATTGTTTTCTTTTCCATTTCTGCCACTCCTTTTTTATTTCATTATAAAAATTTGTTTTACATTCAAATTCATTATTCATTTTGTCCATACTGCAAAGTAAAATCCGCTATTATAATTTCATCTCGAATCCGAGATAAACACTTTAAAATTACACATTAACATTCGATCCACTGGAATTATCTCGAATTCGAGATAATTCACAAAAATATATTTGTTCGATTTATAATCATAATAAGTCTTTATTTAGAATACGATTTATCTCGAACTCAAGATTTATTATAAGTTACTTATTTTTCATTGTCAATCAGTTCCTTATTTAAATTATTGTTCTCTTGATTAACTTTATTATCGAATAAAAAAGTCATACAAATTGAACTGAACCCAAAAAGTTAGACTGAAAAATTAAGCAGCTGTTTGAATATGAGTCCGGTATTGTACCGGGCTCATTCCTTTTAACTTGGCTTTAATTCTTTTGTGATTATAATAATGAATATAATTATCTAATTCTATCTTAAAATGTTCCACACTCTCGAATTCTTCAAGATACAATAATTCAGACTTTAATAAGCCAAAGAAGTTTTCTATGACTGCGTTATCTAAACAATTCCCCTTACGGGACATACTTTGAACAACCCCATGCTCTTTTAGTGATTGTTGGTATCGCTTCATTTGATAGTGCCACCCTTGGTCTGAATGAAGGATAGGGGTTTCACCAGCGCTTAAACATTTAAAGGCCTTATCTATCATTCTAGAAACGAGAGAATATGTAGGCTTATCTTCTATATTGTATAGCTATAATTTCTCCGTTATATAAGTCTAAAACAGGCGATAAATACAACCTTTTACCATGCAAATGAAATTCAGTCACATCTGTTACCCATTTTTCATTAGGTTTTTCTGCGTGAAATTGACGTTTTAAAATATTAGGAGCGAATTTCCCTACATTTCCCCGGTACGAACGGTATTTCTTCATCCGTACAAGACATTTCAATCCAATTGAATTCATTAAACGACGGACTGTTTTATGATTTAGTAAATATCCTCTATTTTGTAATTCTAACGTAATACGACGATAGCCATATCTACCGTGATGTTCATCAAAGATCTCTTTTATCAGTTCTTTAATTTTCTCGTATTTGTCTGGACGATTCATTTGTTTGATCCAATAATAGTATGTACTCCGAGCGATACCAGCGATTTTCACAAGATCGATGATCTTGTATTTGTGCCTTAATTCATAAATTACTTTCGCTTTGTCTTGTTCTGTAATTTCGTCTTTTTCTGAATTAAGGCATTTAACTTTTTTAAATAATCATTTTCCAGACGTAACCGTTCATTTTCTTCTTGTAATGCCTCTATAGAACCTTCGACGACCTTATGATTTAATTTTGGTCCTATATTTTTGATAGCCATAGCTGGACGTCCCCTTTTCTTTGTAAGCAGGGAATCCACGCCATTTAAATCATATGCTTCTTTCCACCTACGAACTGTTTCATAAGATGGAATATTAAAAATAGCCGCTGTTTCTCTAATAGATGTCCCTTGTTTATCCATATAATTAAGTACATCCAGTTTATACTGAAGGGAATAGCTTGTATAGCGTTTTTCAAAAGCTTTTTCACCCACTGCTTTATATCGCTTAACCCACTGTTGGATTACACTTGGATGAACTTTTATAGATCTCGCAAGTCTTTTCACTCCATCACTGCCATCTAAATACTTTCTTACCACATTTACTTTTTCTTCCGGTGAAAATTTAACCATAAAAAAGCACACCTCCAATTGTCTTTTGTGTCTAACAATTGGGGTGCACATCAAATGTATGACTTTTAACACATATATTTTATCTCCTATTTACTATAGGGAACAATTCTGACAGCGGTACAATTCCTCCTCTTTCATCCTTAAATATAATATGCTCCCTCGTTAAATGGCGCGGGCTTTTCACCCCCGCTGCTGCCGCTAATGAAAACAGACTATATCTCATACTAATAATGTAATTCATCACTCGCCATTTCTTCTCATACGGATCTAACGCTTTTTGGTAGTGCGGATTCGTCGTTGCAACCCCAGATGGACACTGTCCGGAATTACATTGAAGCGCCATAATACAGCCGCTCGCCATCATAAATCCGCGGGCTGAATTTACAGCATCCGCTCCAATTGCTAAAGCAATTGCCACCTTATCCGGTGTTATTAACTTCCCAGAAGCAAACACTTTGAATTTATCACGGACACTATAATGATTCGCTGTATCAATAAATGTAAGTAATGCTGGAATAAGCGGCAGTCCCATACTATCTGCCATCGATTTATACGTTGCCCCTGATCCGCCTTCTGAACCGTCTATTGTAATAAAATCTGGATAAATGTTTAATTCTTTCATTGTTTTTATTAAATCTTCCAAAGGCTCCTGCTGACCAATTACAATTTTCATCCCGACTGGTTTACCACCACTTTCTTGCAACTGCTGAATAAAAGAAAGTGTATCCACTGCATTATTTAAAAATGAAAATCGATTCGGCGAATTAATTGTCTCTCCTTCTCGTACATTCCTAACAGAGGCAATTTTCTCATTTACTTTTTGTCCCTCTAGATGACCACCACGTATTTTCGCACCTTGCCCAAATTTTAATTCGAATGCCTTGATATTATTTTCTTTCGCTTTCTCCATAAATTTCTCCATTGAAAAATTGCCATTCTCATCACGGTATCCAAATAATCCAGGGCCAATTTGTGCAACGATATTCGCACCTGTATGTAAATGTTCTGGAATTACGCCACCTTCTCCAGTATTAATCCACGATCCGCCTGCCATTTTCGCACCAAAACCACTCGCTAAAATATAATTCTCTCCAATCGCACCGTAAGATGTCGCTGATGCTCCAAACATTCCATGTAATTCCCATTGGTATTTGCGATTTTCACCGACTATAATTGCATCGTCATCTTCATATAACCAAAGATTTGTTGTATCCGCTGTCAATTTCTCTCTTCTTGAAAATAACCCTTCTTTATGAATCACATATTTTTTCCCCTCACGTTCTTGCCTAAGATTCACACTTAATTCATCTGTTAAAATTGGAAACAATGTATTCGCAATATAATAGCCCGATGCACCAAAATCTCGTTTCGATCCAAAACCAAGTATTTCAGAACGATATTTCGCTAAAAACATAACACTTTGAAAATCGTAACGTGAAAAAGGTTTTCCATCCGTATCATGATCAAACCAATATTGCCGAAATTCCGGCCCTATTTTTTCAAGTAAATAGCGCATTCTCCCTAAGTATGGATGAAGTTTTAATATAGAGTGATGCGTTCTTTTTTTTATAAAAAATGTAATAATAAAAAATACGATTAAAAGCAACATCAAAAAAAGCAATATACTAATAATAACGAGTAGCGTTTCACTCATCCCGCTTCCCCCTATGAAATTCCATAATAAAAGGAGAACACTTTATATGTTCTCCTTTTATCTTTATTCACACTAATGTAGCAAGATGCTCTTTCGCGTCATATTCAACTAAACTTTCAGCATGTTTAATTCGATGAACAAAATCTGGATTAGCGATCAATGGTCTTCCGAATGCCGCTACATCAATCGTTCCTTCTTGCAACGCTTCTTCAGCCTCTTTCGGATTTAAATTACCAACCCCAACAATCGTGCCATCCCAATATTTTCTTACTAATTGATGAAAATTTTTGCCATCAGCAATCACTTGCGTATAATTCATCGTTGAAGGGTGAATCATCGTTAATCCAACTTCTTTGAACATATTTACAAACGTTTCAATTGCAAGTTCTGGATTTTCCCACATATAAGTAGGATTATCACCTTTGAAAGCAGAGAAGCGCAGAAGTGTTTTATCAGCTCCAACTGCTTCTATTACAGCCTCAGTTACTTCTTTCATAAATGTTAACCTTTTCTTTAAATCGCCGCCATATTTATCTGTTCGCTTATTCGCAAATTCATAAGTAAATTGATCTATTAAATATCCGTGCGCACCGTGAATCTCTACACCATCGAATCCTGCTTCAATCGCATTTTTCGCTGCTTGTGCGTATTGACCAATAACCTCTTTTATTTCTTCTATTGTCATTGCTTCTGGTGTATCAAACGGTTTACGGAAACGCGGAACATTTCCCTCTGCAGCGATTGCTGACGGTGCTTGTGGTAATTGACCGCCAATTATTTCGTGATGGCTCATACGTCCAACATGCCATATTTGAGCAATAATAGTCCCGCCTTCTTTATGTACTGCTTCCGTAACAGGTTTCCAAGAATCTATTTGTGCTTGTGTATACATACCTGGTACCCCTGGGTTCCCTTTTGCTCTTGGGCTAATGACAATTCCTTCTGTAATAATTAACCCAATGCTATCAGCAGCACGCTTGCGATAATACTCAACTACGTCAGCACCAACTACACCCGTTTCACTGTCTGCAAAGCATCTCGTCATCGGTGCCATCGCTATGCGATTACGAAGAGACCAAGACCCAATTTGTATCGGATTAAATAACTTCGTTTCTTCAACGTTTTCAAAAGTTCCACCAGCGTTTATATTCGTTCCTTCATAAATACTTGCCGTTTTATTATTTGAACTTGTCATTTTTCTTCCCCCTAAAAAATTCTTACTATAATTGCATCATACTTACTTTTAAATAGTAGCGTCAATTTATACGACTTTGCCACAAAACATTCGAATATCAAAAAAATAGAATGCTCTAAATAAAATTAAAAAGGTTTCCTTAGTAGGAAACCTTTTTAGTTGACCATATATGGCTGTCAATTCGTCTATCTCTTTAACATAAAGAATCCCTTATCAATAGAAGTGAAAATGGTTCCGTATTCTTCTAAAAATAATAACTTATATACCTAAAACAATGAAAGCCCTACCTCTCTTTCATCCTTACGGCTCCTCGTCCGTGCCAGTGTGAATCAGGATTGCAAAAATCAAGTAACTATTTTATCGAAGTATTGAATTAAACTTCGAACATTCGTAAAAGAAATTTAAAATAAAAATGGATTTGATTGTAGTAATAACAAAAGAGGTTAATGCTTTAAAAGTGGTTTGAAAGAGTTGAATGTCTTTGAAATGATTAATTGCCTATAATTATGTTCCCAAAAAATTCAAGACCTTTTTTGGGATGCAATACATTATTTGTAATGAACCTTAACAAAAGCTTTTTATTTGATTTTCTGTGATACCTTCAATTAATCCAAGTTCACTAATCAAAAATTCATGTGCGTTATCTAACATTTTCTTTTCGCTTGCATTAAGTGCTTTTTCTTTTTGTATACGCATTAAATCACGCACAACTTCAGCACCTTCTTGCATTTTACCCGTTTTTATTTTATCAGTGTTCACTTTATACCTTTGTTTCCACGTAAGTAATCTATCTGATTCCCCATGCTGAAAAATATCTATTATGTGTATTAATGCCGTGATATCCGTAACTGGTCGTATATTTGAATTCAATATTTTCCCTTCAGGAATCATTATTTCCATATTATTAGCCGACATTTTTATAACATAATATTGTTGTTTTTTTCCTGCGATTTCTTTCTCTTCTATGGCTTTAATTATACCTGCTCCCTGCATTGGATACACAATGTTATCGCCAATTTGAAACAAATAATCCACCTCCATATATGGTAACCTTCTCAAGCTTAACATATATTCATTTTTTTAGCAAAATTTTTATTTTATCATAAAATTATTTCCCGTGTCAATTCATTCAAAACAATTTAATTAATCCACAAAATAACACTACAAAACCGCAATTCCTCCAACTTTTTCATAAGCACCCATTTTAATTTTACAAACCTCTTACAATACAAAAACACATTACTACAATATAAGTAGTAATGTGTTTTTATAAGACATAGCTAAAGATTCACTTTTAATTTCCAACCTATATACTAACTTGCTTACGAATCGTTTCTCGCGCTAAAAGAAAACTCATAATTACTTGCGCAGCTACTCTGCTCGTCATATCCCTGAAATCAAGAGTTGGATCAATTTCTACTATATCCATCCCTTGCACGAGGGGTTCTTTGCCAATAAATTCAATCGCATCAAGTAAAGTTGAGCTATCCATTCCTCCAGGGCCAATTGCTGGACAACCTGGCGCGAATGCTTGATCTAGTACATCCATATCAAGAGAAATGTAAATAGAAGTCACACCTTGTTTTCTTAATACTTCAATGCTTTCTGTCATAATATCTTTTATTTCTCGCTCTCGTACATCTTTCATTGTATACACTGTCACACCGTGCTCTTTTGCATATTCATGGTACGCACGTGCATTAGAAAAATTACGAATTCCAATTTGAACGAGTTGTTTTCCTGTAATGACACCATTTTCTAGTAAACTACGGAACGGTGTACCATTTGATGGACCACCATCATCTAAATTACGCAAATCATGATGAGCATCAAATTGAATAATACCGATCTTTCCTTTACTATTTGCAAATCCTGTTATACTCGGAAAACTAATCGAATGGTCCCCACCAAGAACGATTGGTATCATGTTTGGATTTACTTTCGTTAGATGCCCAACCGTTTTCGCAATTCGGTCATGACTTTCTTTTATATTTGTCACATGCATCGTAATATCACCGCAATCATATAAAACACTTTCTTTCATATCGTGTTCTTCTGTAATTGCATACGTGCTATATGCATCTAACATCGCACGAATTGTTTTTGGAGCAAAACTTGCTCCTGAATGACTAATAGATGGTTTAGAAAGGGGTGCTCCAATTAAGGCAGCACCGAATATTTCCACGCCTTCCTCCCAATCTTTAATCATCTCACTCCATTTCGTCACTTCACGATCAATAAACTTTGCATTTTTCTTTAAATAGTGGCCGTGCTCCACGATTGTTCACCTCTTGTATATGCGATATTACCATTCTTCCATACTGTATTCACATGACTTACGCCGTAATGATACGGTACGTAAGCAAAATTGTAAGCATCCCATAAAACTAAATCTGCCTTGCGACCAACTCTAATTTTCCCAGCTACATCACCTCGATTAATAGCATACGAAGAGTTAACTGTTACCGCGTTCCAAACTTCTTCTGGTGTCATTTTCAGTTTGAGCATTGCGATGCTCATAATAAGCTGAATGTTTTCAGTTGGACAGCTGCCTGGATTAAAGTCTGTAGCTAACGCAACTGCAACACCTTCATCAATCATTTTACGACCGCGAGCAAAGCTTTCTTTATTTAAATAGAAAGTTGTTCCCGGTAATAGCGTTGCTACTGTATTAGAGTTTGCAAGCATTTCAATTCCTTTATCAGAAGCGCCAACTAAATGGTCCGCTGATGCTGCACCAATTTCAGCTGATGCTTCCGCACCACCAAGAGGGTCGATTTCATCTGCATGAATTTTCACGTCAAAGCCAAGTTCTTTCGCTTTTAATAAAAACTCTTTTGATTCTTCTACAGAGAACACACCTGTTTCGCAGAAAATATCAACGAATTCCGCTAATTGCTTCTCTTTCATTTCTGGCAGTAGGTCTAGCATCCATTGTAAAAATTCTTTTGATCTTCCTTTATACTCTTTCGGAACTGCATGGGCACCTAAAAATGTTGAAACTAAATCGATTGGATGCTCTTTTTGTAATTGTGCAGTTGCCTCTAATTGTTTCCATTCCGTCTCATCATCTAATCCGTAACCACTCTTCGCTTCTACAGTTGTCACACCGAAAGATAGCATACGGTCTAAATGGAATTTCGCTTTTTGAACAAGTTCTTCTTTCGATGCTTGTTTCGTTGCATTTACAGTCGAAAGAATGCCTCCACCTTGTTCTAAAATTTCTAAGTACGGAACTCCTTGTAATTTTAGCGCGATTTCATTTTCACGAGATCCACCAAATACAAGATGAGTATGCGGGTCAACAAGACCAGGAGAAACCATTTTACCGCCGCAATCAATAACTTCTTTCGCTTGTATTCCTTTTGCTTCTTCCGCTGTTCCAACGAAAGTGATTACGCCATTTTCAATTCCAACCACACCGTTTTCAATAACAGGAAGCGTGTTCATCGCTTCCCGTCTTAACAAGCCATCTTCTTGATCCATTGTTAGTAATTGACCGATATTTATTAGTAAAGTGTCCAGCATGTTTTCTCCTCCTTATTTCATCATTGGAATGTTAACGCCTTTTTCTTTCGCTGTTTCAACAGCTAAGTCATATCCAGCATCTACGTGACGAACAACACCCATTCCAGGGTCAGAAGTTAATACGCGCTCAATACGTTTTGCTGCCGCCTCTGTTCCATCTGCAACGATAACCATTCCAGCGTGAAGTGAATACCCCATGCCAACGCCACCACCGTGGTGAACAGATACCCAGCTTGCACCGTTTACACTGTTAATTAATGCATTTAAAATTGGCCAATCTGCTACTGCATCACTACCGTCTTTCATCGATTCCGTTTCACGGTTTGGAGATGCTACTGATCCGCAATCTAAATGGTCACGGCCGATAACGATCGGTGCTGATAATTCACCATTCGCCACCATTTCATTAATAATGCGGCCAAACTTCGCACGCTCACCGTAACCTAACCAACAAATACGTGATGGAAGACCTTGGAACTCAACTTGCTGACGAGCCATACGAATCCAGTTACATAAATGTTCATTATCAGCGAACTCACGTAAAATTACTTCGTCTGTTTTATAAATATCTTCTGGATCACCAGAAAGTGCTACCCAGCGGAATGGTCCTTTTCCTTCACAGAATAATGGACGAATAAATGCTGGAACGAATCCCGGGAAATCAAAAGCATTTTTCAAACCTTCATCGAAAGCAACTTGGCGAATGTTATTTCCATAATCAAATGTAATTGCGCCTTTTTCTTGCATCGCAAGCATTGCTTCCACATGTTTTGTCATGCTTTCTTTTGATAATTGTACGTAACGTTCTGGATCTTCTTCACGAAGTTTCGCTGCTTCTTCTAATGTGTAACCTACTGGAATATAACCGTTTAATGGATCATGAGCAGATGTTTGATCCGTAACTAAATCTGGCGTAATATTACGCTTCACTAGTTCTGGTAAAATTTCTGCCGCATTTCCTAATAAACCAATAGAAATCGGTTCTTTCTTCTCTTTATACTCGTTCGCAACAGTTAACGCTTCTTCTAATGATTCTGTATACATATCACAGTATCTCTTTTCAATACGACGATCAATGCTGCGCTTATCAACATCAATAGCAATGACAACACCGCCGTTCATCGTTACAGCAAGAGGCTGTGCACCACCCATCCCACCTAAACCAGCAGTAAGTGTTAATGTACCTTTTAATGAACCACCGAAATGTTGACGAGCCGCTTCACCAAACGTTTCATATGTTCCTTGTAAAATCCCTTGAGTTCCAATGTAAATCCAACTACCCGCTGTCATTTGTCCGTACATCATAAGACCTTTTTTCTCTAATTCACGGAAGTGATCCCAGTTCGCCCATTTTGGTACTAAGTTTGAGTTCGCTAACAGAACGCGAGGTGCATCTTCATGTGATTTGAAGATTGCTACTGGTTTCCCTGATTGAACAAGTAACGTTTCATCGCTTTCTAACGTTTTTAATGAATCTACAATTGCCTGATAGCTTTCCCAGTTACGAGCTGCACGGCCAATTCCGCCATATACAACTAATTCTTCTGGTTTTTCAGCAACTTCAGGATCTAAATTGTTCATTAACATACGAAGTGCAGCTTCTTGAACCCACCCTTTCGTTTGTAACTCCGTACCTCTTGGCGCGCGAATTGTTTGTTTTACTTTTTCCATTTCAATCTCTCCCTTTTCTCATTTTATAGTGCTGCGTTTACATCTAATCTTTCTTTTATCAAATCATTCGTTTTTAACCAATGCGTAATATTTTCAATATCTGTTGAGAATATACGGTCATTTGTAATAGAAGGTACTTGCTGACGGCCTTGATGGTAGAAGCTCTTCGTCACTGTACTCATGTTTTCAATTCCGCGATATTCCGCTGCTTGCATCGCACAAATCATCTCAATTGAAAGAACACGTCTTACATTTTGAATAATTTGATGTGCATGGCGTGAAGCGATTGTTCCCATACTTACGTGATCTTCTTGGTTAGCTGATGACGGGATTGAATCAACACTCGCCGGATGTGCTAACGTTTTATTTTCAGAAACAAGTGACGCAGCTGCGTATTGCATAATCATTGCACCAGACTGCAGTCCTGGTTCTGGACTTAAAAATGGAGGTAAATCATTTAATTGCGGATTTACTAAACGCTCAATACGACGTTCTGAAATATTTGCAAGTTCCGCCATTCCTACTTTTAAGAAGTCCATCGCAAACGCAATCGGTTGACCATGGAAATTACCACCCGAAATTACTTTTTCTCCGCCATCAAAGATAAGCGGATTATCTGTTGCTGCATTCATTTCAATTTCTAATTTTTCTTTCACATAATTTAAAACTTGCCAAGAAGCACCGTGTACTTGCGGGATACAGCGAAGTGAATATGCATCCTGTACACGTAGTTCTCCTTGTTTTGTTGTTAACTTACTATCTTGAAGGATGTCACGAATTCTGCTCGCGACTTCCACTTGCTCTTTATAACCACGTGCTTTATGAACATTTTCATCAAATGCATCAATAATGCCTTGTAATCCTTCAATTGTCATCGAAGCAATTAATTCCGCTTGATATGCAGTTGCTTCTGCTTCTATATAAGAAAGAACTCCTTGCGCTGTCATCGCCTGTGTACCATTGATTAATGCAAGCCCTTCTTTCGCTTCAAGTTCAATCGGTTCAAGACCTTCTTCTGTAAGAGCAACCATTGCATGGACTCTTTTCCCTTTATAGAACACTTCACCTTCGCCTAATAATACGAGCGCAAGATGAGATAAAGGTGCTAAGTCTCCACTCGCACCAAGTGAACCTTGTTGCGGAACGACTGGGTGAATTTTGCGATTTACAAACTCAAGAAGCATATTTACAACAAGCGGTCTAACGCCAGATACTCCTTTAAGCATCGTGTTCGCTCGTAAAATTAACATACCGCGTGATACTTCTTCAGGGAATGGATCGCCTATCCCGCATGCATGTGACTGAATTAAATTATGTTGAAGTGCCTTTACATCCTCCTTTTGAATAAGCACATCACTAAACTTTCCAAATCCAGTTGTAATACCGTAAACAACTTTCCCGTCTTCTACGATTTTCTCAACTACTTCGCGGCACTCCGCCACCTTTTGCATACTAGTTGGGCAAGCTGTTACACCTTCCCCTTCAAGTAATAACTTCTTCATTTCTTCAACTGTCAATGTATGTCCTGTTAACGTAATCATTCTTTTTTCCTCCTTAAAAAGGCAAAAGGGGACCTTATCTTTTTAAGACAGACTTCTGTCCTAAAAAGTAAGGCCCCCTTCTAACTAATAGACTATGGGCAAATCATATGTGATTAATTCCTAAACCAATCGCCTCATGCTCAGATCCTTTTACAGGTGCACCAATCGTTCCATAAAGTGCAACAGCAACCCATTCGCCTTCTTTTTTTCCGTCGTATGGTGTACCGCGCACAATTGCAAAACGAAGTCCTACTGTACGAAGAACGTCTGCTAACTGAATTTGACCTCTCGTCACTCCGTACAAAGCTTCCATTATTGCATGATAAAGTGCATGTGTTTCTCTGTAAACATCCGTTTCAATAACTCGGTTGCTTTTAGCCGCTGTTTCCATTGCCGCTACGACCTTTTGCGAATTCATAGAACCCACTTTCCCTGTACAATATTTCCAACCTTTTGGAATAGATAATACAGGGCTTTCATTCTCATCCGCAAGTGCCAACAGCATGGCCATACGACCAATTCGATGTGTTCCTTGAAGAAGCATGTGACTCTCTCATTTCTTTTAATTATTTGAATATTTCTTAATTTAAGAATAAATGAAAACGGTTAAATCGTCAATAGTTTAAACTCATATTCAAACATTTTTTCACCTCCCCTAATTTTGTGTACACAAATTATTTACACAAAATTTCCAGGCATGCTATATTTTCACTAACAGATGAAAAGAGGCGAGTTTTCAGTGGCGAAACGAAAAGATATTCATTTTCGAATTGAAGAAAATTTACTTGAAAGGTTTGAAGCAGCACTCCATTACGAAGGCTTAAAGAAGACAGATGTATTAACACATGCGATTCAGCAATTTTGCACGAAGGTGGAATCCGAAAAAATGAATGATGTAAAACGCCAATACAGCGTCAGCAACCATTTACAAACACGTATCCATACGCATAAACGTTTCGAAGAGAAACAAGTGAATTTAGATGAAGTCGTCCTTGAACATTTACAACTTCAAGGAAAAGAAAACATATTAGAAGTTGGGTGCGCGAGTGGAAAATTCCTTTCCCTTTTACAAACTAACGGTCATAAAGGCCAATTAACCGGATTTGATCAATCGAAAGCCATGCTTTCTGAAGCCGCTAAAAAAAGTAATAGAATTGAATGGAAACAGGGTGATGCTAGTAAACTTCCATTCGAAGATAATTGTTATGACTGGATAATCGCAAGACATATGTTATACCACGTGAAAGATGTAAAAAGAACCATTCAAGACTTTTATAAAGTCATTCGTCCTGGCGGTACACTTTTAGCTACAACAAATTCTAACGTTTCATTACCTCGTATAGTTGAAATGTGTAACAAGATGTTAGCCGCATTTGATTTACCGCAAACATCAGCAGCGGTTGCTCCATTTTGTTTAGAAAATGGTAAGGAGATATTACAATCTGTTTTTCCAACTGTTGCAGAAACAGTTATTCATAATGCACTCGTTTTTCATCACGCTACTCCGATCGTAAACTATATTTCTAGCATGTTCCCATCACTGAATATACCAGACAATATGTATCTTCACGCCGAAATGAAGGAATGGCTACAAAAAGAAATAGAAAATGAATTATCACTTCATAACGGTATATGGCATGATCCGAAAACGGTAGCGATTTATCGATGTAAAAAAGAAAAAAGCTAGCAAATGCTAGCTTTTACACGTTTTCTCATAAAAGTTTCTCCATCACTACATTGCCTTTACCACAATAAAAATTTGTATTATGTTCGTCTGCTACTCCAAAATAAGAAGCAATCGCTATTCCGAATGGTACAAATGCATGCCCTTGTGCTGTAATTATATTTGAGTGCTGCACAACTTCTTTATACACGAAATTTTCTACTGGAAAACAATCGAATCTTTTATAATCTATGGTCGCTGTATAAGATCCCCCTTTCAATAAGCCTGCCTTTGCCAACGCATACGGTCCAGCACAAATTGCTGCCACTAATTTTTCTTGTTCATAAAATTGATGAATGATTGAAAAAAGAGGTTTTGCATCTTTCAACTGTACTTCTTCTCCACCTGGAATAAGTATCCCTTCATACTCATCTACACGCACTTCACTTAATTCTATATGCGGCTGCACTTGCAACCCCGTTTCACTTATAACCAATTCCTTAGTTAAACCTGCTGTAATGATTTCATATTTATTTCTCAGCAATGCCGTTGCTACCGTTATTTCAAACTCCGCAAATGTTGGGTATACGAATAATAATATTTTCTTCATAGCCCTCTCTCCTTTAGCCATCGTATAAAATATGCTTCTAATTCGTCCACTGATAATGCATTCGTGTCCACATAAGTTACAGGAAATTGTTTATACCATTCTTTTTCAGTTTCTACTAATTTAAGTTGTTCTTCAAATGTACTTCGGTTTCTTACCCAATCATTATTTTTTCTATCATATACATTCTCTTTCGAAACGTCTAAATAAAAAATTGCATCCGAACGGCATTTTCTTAGTTCACATAAATCATCTTGCAATTCTGTTTCTATATCCCACTCTTTTCCTATTAATTTCGGATAAAAAAGTGTATAGAACTCAATATCTTCTGGCCCACGATCAAAAATCACCGTTGATTCCTGGATATTTTGAAACTCTTTTATTTTTGCTCCAATGAACATTTTTTGATTTGTTATAAAACCATCTTTTGAATTCATATCTAAATTTAATTCTTTTCGCTTTTCTACAATTCGATATGGATTTTCATATATAACCGATAACCCATGTTGCTCTAGCCTTTTAGCTACTGTTGTTTTCCCACTTGTCATCGGTCCTTGTAGTGAAATTACATATGCCATCCCACTCATTCCCTTTCCATATAATATATTGATAATATACATAATTTTGAAAACTATCAACAAAATATATATCATCTTGTTTCTTATTCTTATGTAACTTATAATAAAAGATAGAGATTATGACGAACGCAAAAATAATGTAAGCTTGGAAAACCAAGCTTACATTATTTTTTGCTTTCCCTTTTCTAATAAAAAGAGTATACTAGATTAGAACGTATGTTCTTAACGATTACATACAGTAAGGAGATAGAACAATGGTATACGACACAAAAGCAATTTCTTGGAATGAATCTTTAAAACAACTTCAACGCCGCTATACAAACAAACAAGTTGACCGAAAAGAATTTGAAGATATTGAACTAATGGAATTCTTCCGCGATAACGACTACATTTCTTTACCTACACATATAAGCGGCCTATCAACAGCACGTTTTACTTCTTACTCTATTTTCACAACTGAAGATAAAGATCGTAAAGTTGGCACACTTATTATTGAGTATGTTGAAGACGATAATAATAATTTATGTGTTGAACAACTATACTTTGTTTAAATGATTACGCTTGGTCAAAATGACCAAGCGTTCTTGCTTTCTATGAATCTCAATGTTTATAATATGAATAAAAGAAAATCGAAATCATTTAAGGGGGGATATACTTGCTCGAAGGATGGTTCAGTTGGTTCATTGTATTATGGACTGTCATTTTATTAGGACTTATGTCTATCGGTGGATACTTTATGTTCAGAAAATTTTTAAAACGATTACCAAAAGAAGATGGTATGTCCATTTTAGATTGGGAAGAACACTACATAAATAAAACGAGACATTTATGGGCTGACGAACAAAAACAATTGCTAGAAGAGCTTGTAAGTCCTGTTCCAGAACTATTTCGCGACGTTGCCAAATCCAAAATCGCTAGTAAAATTGGAGAACTTGCATTACAAGAAAATGCCTCTCAAATTACACAAGACTTAATTATTAAAGGATATATTATTGCCACACCAAAGCGTGATCATAAATTTTTAGTAAAAAAACTACAAGAAAAAGAGATTGATTATTCAAACTACAAGTCTTTACTCGCAAAATAACTTCACATTATTTTCGATAAAAAAGACAGCGCCTTTGACGCTGTCTTTTTTATTTTATACATATACAGTTTTAAGTTAGCTTCATATCTTCTTCATTATAAAAACCATCTTCTTTTTCCATTTCCTTCTGTAATTTCGTAAAGGAACGGTACATCGCAATTCTCCATGATACAATCATCGCAAACGCAAGTAAGAAGAACATGCCGCTAAGTTGTCCTAAATCAAGAGATTGACTTAAGTATGTTTTAAATACAATCCGTACTACAAGTAATCCAATTAATATAAAAACAAATGCTTTTGAACGCTTCAAGTAAATCTCTTGTCCTCTAATTTCAAATTTAGATGTTTTAATAAGAAAAATAGAGAAAATCAAACCAACACCAATTGCTTCTAACATTTCTGCTGGAGTTAATCGAAATTCAGGAAAAAGATACATCAATGCTCCCGTACTCATAAAAAATGGCGGAAGTATAATTTTTTTCAATGTTGCAGGTTTCTTAGCTGCTTTTAAACGAATAAACATCGCACCGACAGCCATACAAACAGCAACGATACTTGATAAAAGAACTATGTTCATATTTTCTCATCCTTTTTTGTGGCTATATGCAAAATATACTTTCATTATATGCTTTTCCGTTAGTATTTCCAACATTTTCACAGAATAATACTAAAAACCGGTAAAACCACCAAATAAACTTGAGAAATATACGATAATTTTCGTCATCCAATTAAAGTATAAGAAGATACCCATGACAATCATAATGTATCCTCCGACTTTCATAAAGGCCATACTATTTCTTTTAATCCAAGACATTTTCGTAATAAAGAATGAAAGCACGAAAAATGGGATAGCAAATCCAAGTATGTAAGCAATCATATAAATCATTGCTGATTCTGGGTTTGTTGCTGCTAATCCAATTACGGACACTAAAATAGGTCCAGTACATGGCGTCCATCCTGCAGCAAAGGCCAATCCAATTAGAACTGATCCAAAATAGCCACTCGGACGATTTTTAAATGTAAATTTGCGATCTTGCATTAAAAACTTCGGCTTAAATACCCCAACAATAATAAGACCGAACACGATGATAAATATACCACCTAGCTGTCTAATTAAATCTTTATAATCTGTAAAGATTCCTCCAATAAAACTTGTACCAAATCCAATTGCAATAAATATAATTGAAAATCCAAGTAAGAAAAACGCTGTATGTATCATACTTCTTTTGCGAAGCATTGCATTTTCTTCTTTCAATTCAGAAACCGACATACCTGTTATGTACGATAAAAATGCCGGATAAAGCGGTAAGCAACATGGGGAAATAAATGATAAGAACCCAGCGCCAAACGCTAAAAAAATACTAATATCTTGCATAATTCCACTCCTCTCCTTACATATTGTAGCAAAAACACATAAAAATACTATGAACAATTCGTGAACTCACTTTTACAACGTGGTAATAAGAAAAACCACTCTTTCTCACAGTTTCTAATAAAACGTTTTCATTTCCTTCTATTATATAGAAAAATCTCAATTGGATTAGGAAACCCTTTAATTGTTATTAACATAACAAAGGTAACATAGTTTCTCAAATGATTAGCACGTATACGTACGTTTATATACATATTGATTTAAAAAATATTTTTTCAAATGCTGTCTTTATACAATACAAAGCTGATTTTACAATACTTTTATAATTAACAATTTCAAGATTATGCATAAATATCATACTTTTATTATTATTCTATAAAATGTCGCACTTTTCTTTTATTTGACCCTACATTTTTAATTTTGTATACTTCCCTCTAGATATATTTTCGTTACGGAACAACTTCACATAGATGGGAGGAATTTTTCATGCTTCGTTATTCTCTTTTAGTTTTATTAGGAGCGTGTAGTTATGGAATTTTAGCTATTTTTGTTAAACTTGCATATGCAGAAGGATTTTCACTTGGAGAGGTAATTGGCAGCCAATATTTGTTCGGTTGGATTATTTTGCTGGCTATTACACTTCTATTTTCTAGACATCGCGTTCCATTAAAACAAGCATTAATTTTATTCGTTGCAGGAACATCTGCAAGTTTTACTGGAATTTTTTATTATGCTTCATTAAAAACTGTACCAGCTTCTATCGCAATTATTCTTTTGTTCCAATTCGTTTGGGTCGGTATTATTATTGAAGCTATTGTAACAAAAACATTACCTTCAAGGGAAAAAGTTATTTCGGTTATTTTCTTACTTGTAGGTACATTTTTATCAAGTGGTTTACTGGAAAAATCGGCAGGTACTTTCGATACAACAGGAATCATTTTAGGGCTATTATCTGCTATTACATTTGCAACATACATTTTTGTGAGCGGAAAAGTTGCTGTTGAAGTACCTTCATTACCACGTGGTGTCCTGTTAATGGCTGGCGCTTTAACTTTAGTTATGATCGTATTCCCACCAACATTTATTATGAACGGTGCCATTTCTCAAGGACTTTGGAAATACGGCTTAGGATTAGGAATATTTAGTATCGTTATTCCGTCTATTGCCTTTACAATTGGTATTCCAAAAATCGGTTCTGGCTTAGCGACTATTCTTGGTGCAGCAGAGCTACCAGTTACAACAATTATGTCTGTATTCGTTTTAAAAGAAGCTGTACTATCTTCACAGTGGATAGGTGTATCACTTATTTTAATCGGTATTGCAATTCCGCAAATTGCATATGCAAGGCGTGGACGTTATCAAAAACATCATACACATAAAAAAGTGGCAGCATAAAGTAAAACTTTAATCAGTGGGGATTTTGTTCATCCCCACTGATTATTAGCTCACACCACTCGGGCATTAACGAGAGAGGATTTTCATTTGAGAATCCTCTCTTTTATTGTTGTATACTTATAGTAAATACTTCGCTTAAGAAAGAGGGCATAATACGTGGCATCTATTCCAAATCAACTAACAGAAAAACTTATTTCCATTCGCCGACATTTACATGAGTATCCAGAACTATCATATGAAGAGTTTGAAACAACAAAAGCGATAAAAACTTGGTTAGAAGAAGCAAATATTACTATTATTGATTCCAATTTAGAAACAGGAATTATCGCAGAAATTTCTGGTAATCAAAATGGTCCAATTATAGCAATTCGTGCTGATATTGATGCCCTTCCTATTCAAGAAGAAACAAACTTACCATACACTTCAAAAATTCAAGGTAAAATGCATGCTTGCGGACATGATTTTCATACAGCAGCTATTTTAGGTACAGCTTTCTTATTAAAAGAAAAGGAATCTTCCCTAAATGGAACGGTTCGCTTTATATTCCAACCAGCTGAAGAAAGTAGCAACGGTGCTTGCAAAGTTATTGAAGCTGGACATTTACATGATGTACAAGCTATTTTCGGTATGCATAATAAACCTGATTTACCAGTAGGTACAATTGGCATTAAAGATGGTCCACTAATGGCTGGAGTAGATCGATTTGAAATTGAAATTCACGGTGTCGGGACGCACGCAGCTGTACCAGATGCTGGTGTTGACCCTATCGTCGCATCCTCTCAAATTGTTATGGCACTACAAACAATTGTAAGTCGAAATATTAGCTCTTCACATAATGCCGTTGTAAGTGTTACAAACATTCATTCAGGAAAT
The DNA here is from genome assembly GCF_011066025.1 of Bacillus sp. EKM202B. NCBI lineage: Bacteria > Bacillati > Bacillota > Bacilli > Caryophanales > Bacillaceae > Bacillus > Bacillus sp. EKM202B. The sequence goes on from NZ_JAAMNK010000004.1 coordinate 196,274, forward strand.
ACGTGGAACGTTATTCCTGAAAAAGCAACATTAGAAGGAACAGTTCGTACATTCCAAAATGAAACACGAGAAAAGATACCAGCTTTAATGGAACGTATTATTAAAGGAGTTTCTGATGCATTAGGCGTAAAAACAGAATTCCGTTTTTATTCAGGTCCTCCTGCTGTTCATAACGATACATCTCTAACCGACTTATCTACTCAAGTTGCCGAAAAAATGAATTTAAATATTATTTCTCCTAACCCATCAATGGCCGGAGAAGACTTCTCCTTTTACCAACAAGAAATACCAGGTTCATTCGTCTTTATGGGAACGAGCGGTACACATGAGTGGCATCATCCTTCTTTTACAATTGATGAACGAGCACTCCCTATAAGTGCAAAATACTTTGCTTTGCTAGCTGAAAAAGCTCTTAAACAATTCTCATAGAAAAAAGCCGTTAAGGGGTACTTAACGGCTTTTCTTATTAAGTTAAATCGCGTTTTAAAAATACTGTATAGGAAATACTTAAAAATACAAATAAATACAGCAATAACATACATGAAGCAAATGGGAAGGTTACTCCTTCAATAAAACTTCCATTCTTGGCAATACCGTATAAATCTGTGTTTGCCGGCAATAAATATTTCACCCAATTATATCTAGTTGCTGCTAGTAACGCAATATTTCCTGATAAAGCAAGAAACAGTGAAATACCGATTGCGCCCCCACTAGATCTTGTTAACACAGAAATCATAAATGCAAACGCTGCGTACACAAGAGTTGGCAACCACGATAAAATGTAATATTTACTTACTTCCACAAAAATATTTTGTTTTATAATATTTCCATCTTGAAAAATAAATTCACTCCATGCAGGCTGTTGGAATTTATAAATAACAAGTCCACTTAAAGCGGAGAAAATCATATTAAATATAAACAATAAAGCTGCAAATATAACGATTGCTAAAAATTTTGCTGTTAAAATTTTAAATCGACTTGCCGGACGGATTGTTAAAAATTTATATGTTCCCCAGCTATATTCATTCGCAAAAATTGTACTTGCATACACGAGGATAAATGGAAGCAAAATTGGAAATACGATAAAACCTGTATCTCTCATGAAAGAAAGTGGAGAACTGCTTGCTGGTGCTATATCCGTATCTAAATGCTTCATTTTAAGCTGATATTCCTTTACAAGCTCGTCCCCCGACCTTTCTGCTAAAATAGCTTCTTTTTTCATACCAAGCTTTTTCTCAATTTCTACCGTACGTTCTGTATAATCTGCTTTCCAACCCTTTGTTTCTGGTTCTAAATACTTTACCGTAACCCATCCTAATCCAATTATTAATACTGCAATAACCGCAAAAGGAATAATCGTTCTTTTACGCTTAAATATTTTATACAGCTCGTTATACACTAAATTAAACAATATCTTTTCCCCCTGTTAATTCTAAAAATTGCTCTTCTAACGTTTTTCTTTCTTCATATACACGATAAACTTGAATATTTTTCTCAAGCAAAGTACGAATAACATTTGGGATTTCTTCATCTTTTACATTGATAAGTAGATCATTACCTTTTATTACAACATCACATTCTAACATTTCCGCTGCTTTATTTGCATCATCTACACGTATACGGATCGTCTCCATCTCTTCACTATGACTATGCTGAATATTTTGCGTCGCTACATATTCTCCGTGTTGAATAATAATAACTCTGTCACACATTAATTCAACTTCTGAAAGTAAGTGACTAGATACAAGTACTGCTTTTCCTTGTTCATGTGCAATTTTCTTTATGTACATTCTCATTTCATGTATTCCACTTGGGTCTAGTCCATTCGTTGGTTCATCTAGTACCAATACATCTGGATTATGAATAAGCGCCTGAGCAATCCCTAAACGTTGTCTCATACCGAGTGAATATGCTTTTACTTTACGGTCAATTACTTGTCCCATTCCTAACAATTTCACTACTTCATCGATACGTTCTTCTGTCACATTCCCATTCATTCGGCCGAAATATGTTAAATTTTCGTAGCCGCTCAAAAAAGGATAAAATTCCGGTGTCTCAATTACTGCACCAATTTTCGCAGCAGTTTTTTCAAATTGCTGTTTTACAGATTGACCATCAATCCATACTTCACCTTCTGTCATACGGATCATACCGACCATCATTCTCATTAAAGTCGTTTTTCCAGCACCATTTGGTCCTAGCAGGCCAACAACTTCACCTTTTTTAACTTCGAAACTAATATTTTCTACAAGTGTCTTTGAACCGATTCGCTTCGTTAACCGCTCAACTTTTACAATTGATTGTTCATTTGTCATTCTATACAACCTTTCCTTCCCATTCTTTGTCAGGTCTTTTCACTCTAACACGATTATTTTCATGTGTAAAATAGAAAAAGGCATGATTTCTCATGCCTTTTTCTCAAACTGAAACAAATTTCCGTCTTTTAAACTTCGAACAAATCGACAACATTGCATCATCGATAATACGACGACAGCCATCATAATTATACTAACAACTGCTATTGCATATATTGTAATTGGTGCACTATTTATCCCTTGTATCCCTGCTATTTTCATAAAGATAATCGTGAATAATTTCAAAAATAACATCCCATGAACTAGACCGAAAACAGACGCTGCTCCATAAATGAATAATTGCTCCTGACATAATAAACATAGTATTTCATTTTTTTTCATATTCCCTACTACATAAGATTTAAATTCCTCTCTCCTCACTTGCAGAAGAGAATTCGTCATTTTATACGCAATAAAAATACATATAAAAATCAATACAATAAACAGCGTGTAAAAACACATTTGAAACAAAAATGTTGCCCCTACTTTCCCAGTCGCTAGTTCATTAAATTGTAGCGACATCATAAAAAACAAAATTGCAGTACACATGGCAATCCACATGAATTGCTTCATCCTTTTGACAGCAAATGTTCTTATATTTTTTCTCGCTAACCGACATAAAGACATAAATTTCTTCCCCTACCTTATAACATACGCATTCTATACTACTAGTGTATAAAAATATGACATTACAAACATCGCACTACAATCTGAATCTTTTCTAAGTCTTTAGTCCTAGAAAGGAAAATGGGAATTTATTCATATTTAAATTATAATTGTAAAAAGAGGAGGGTTTATACTATGCGTATAAACGTATTATTTATCTTATCTTTACTTTTCTTTACTAGTTGTAACCAAATACAAAATAATGAAGTTGCTTCTGTAGAAGCTTACAAGTTAACAAAAGAACAGTCTTCTATTTTACAAATGACGCCTATTCAAGAAGGAAATAGTATGTTTTATAACGTTACACTTAATAATGATAAAGATGAAATAAATGCTACGATTGATTATTATCAAAATGGTAAAAAAGTAAAAGAGATTACTAACATCGCTTCATCACATTTTCTAGAAAAGAAAATAAAACTCTCTTTCATACCACCACATTTCCAATTTGATAAAGATGTAAAAGAAAAAGGTCAATGGTATATTAATATTGACGGTGGTTCAACGCTTGCTCCTGAAGAAGCACCTCTAGGTGTAAATAGTTCTGCAACTATTACAATTCAATCTGCAAAAAATTTAAGATATAATCAGAAAACAATTTTAGCTGCTGTAATCCAAACAAGTAAAGAAACTGTAAGCGTCCCTACAATTGATGAAGAAACAGGTATTGATCTACTCTTAAAAGAAAATGAACACGTTTATCTTTTCAGTATCGAGCTAAAAAAAGAAAAATAAAACAGAAATGCACTTAAGCTGCATTTCCGCTTTATTGTTTAATAAGGTGTACTTTTATATATTCGAATTAAATCTATTTACCGTTACTAATATTACTCATCTTCTACTTCTATTCGTTTCTTCTCTCTTGCAATTTTTAAAAACTCTAACAGCTCTGGATTACTATTCATTTTTTTATAAGCTACCGACATTTCTGCAACAAAATTAGAATCATATAACTCTTTATATACAACTTCTGTTTTATATAATTTATTTGCCGATACAGGGATTACTGTAATCCCAATCCCTGCTGCTACAAGCCCCATAACTGTTTGATATTCTGTTGCTTCTTGTACAATTTGAGGACTAAAGCCAACCTCTCGACAAAGAGATAAAATTGTATCATACAACGCCGGCCATACTGGTCTCGTAATAAAAACAAACGGTTCATCGCGTAAATCTTCTATATGTATTTCATCTTTCTCTGCAAGTGGATGTGCCTTTGGCAAACATAAAGTACAAGATAACCTTTGAATTGGTTCTAACTCTAATAATTGTGTTGAAATTGGCGGCCGTAAAAATCCAATATCAATACGATTATCATGAAGTGCATGCACTTGATCTGGTGTAGATAATTCATGTAATGCGACAGACACTCTCGGAAATTTCTTTCTATACTCCCTGACGATAGACGGTAAAATATCATATATCGCCGCACCTACAAAACCAATTGAGAGTGATCCAACTTCTCCCCTTTGCGCACTTTGTGCAACTTCTACTGCTTTTTCAATTTGCTCAAACGCTTTTTTTACTTCTTTTAAAAACATTTCTCCTGCTTCTGTTAATTCAACCTTTCTCTTCGTTCTTGAAAATAACAGAACTCCCATTTCTTTTTCTAATTGCTGAATTTGTTGACTAAGTGGCGGTTGTGTCATTTGTAAACGAGCAGCCGCTCGTCCAAAGTGTAACTCTTCTGCCACAACAACAAAATATTGCAAATGCCGTAATTCCATTTTGGACACCCTTTTCAATTTCAATTAATACGTCTAATATATTAATAACATATAATTTATATATTAGACAAATATTTTGAATGAACGTATAGTAGAAATTGTTAATTCTTTTTTACAATTTTTATGTAAAAAAAGAAAGAGGTGGTTACTGTATGAAATGGTGGAAGTTAAGTGGACAAATTTTATTATTATTTTGTTTCGCTTGGACAGGTGAATGGATCGCAAAACAGGCACACCTCCCAGTTCCAGGAAGTATAATCGGTATTTTTTTATTATTAATTTCATTAAAATTTAACCTAGTTAAAAAAGAGTGGATACAGGACGGAGCAGACTTTTTATTAAAAGAACTTATTTTATTTTTTATTCCTTCTGCAGTCGCTGTTATTCGTTACAAAGATACACTATCACAATATGGAATCGATCTCATTTTAATTATTATGATTAGTACACTTTGTGTTACTCTCGTAACAGGACTATTAACAGAATTGCTACTTAAGCGGAAAGGATCAACGCAATGATCGGCTTTCTTTGTTTACTATTAACACTATTGACATATTGGATATCTAAAAAAATATATCAACGTTGGAATTGGAGCTTACTTTCTCCTCTCCTTGTCTGTCCCATTATTTTAATCGCTTTATTGCTTGGACTAGACACACCTTATGAAACATATGAATCTGGTGGTCAATGGCTAACAGAATTATTAAAACCTGCAACAGTTGCTTTTGCATGGCCAATCTATAAATACTTTGATTTATTAAAGAAACACGGAATCGCCATCTTACTTAACGTCATCGTTGGTTCATTTTTATCAGTTATTACTTCGGCACTACTAGCAAATTATTTTCAAATTGATTCGTCACTAGAACATAGTTTAGCACCGCATATTGTAACGACACCAATCGCAATGGCTATTTCAGAAATGATTGGTGGCATGTCACAATTAACAGCTGTATTTGTCGTTTTAACTGCCTTAACAGGAGCATTACTCGGCCCTTCCCTTATACGTATTTGCCGCATTAAAACCGCGCTCGCAAAAGGTATTATGTTAGGAACGAGCGCAAATGGAACTGGTACATCAAAAGCATTCGAAATCGGCCCTGTTGAAGGAACAATCGCAAGTTTATCCATGCTTTTAACAGCGGGTGCTAGTTTAGTTATCGTTCCGCTTTTCTTATCTTGGATACATTAAAAAGCAAGTATTTACATACTTGCTTTTTCATTTATATATTGACATATTAACTCGTAATCCTCCGGAAAAGCTAGCGATAATTTTTCAACTTCCTGTATCCCTTTCCAGTCAATTTCATGTATTAACTCATCAGGATCTTGAATTTTCATACTACCGCCTATTTTTTTAACAAAGTAATAATGAACATACACTGGAATTCCGTATGTAATACCTTCTTTTTCGTATATTTTATTTACAACTTCCACATTGTAGCCTGTTTCCTCCCAAACTTCCCTGATACAACATTCTTCTAGTGTTTCTCCCTTTTCAAGTCCTCCACTTGGTACAGACCACCTTTTTTCTTCCCCTTCTTTGCCTTGCAGCACCATTAAAATTTCATTTCTGTCATTCATACATATAGCTGCCGTACCTATCCATCTCTCCATAAACATCCCTCCCCTACTAAAATTCGCCTTCTTTTTTATTTTCCCCTTGAAAAAAGAGGAAAAAAATAAAACGGTGACGAAAGAATACATCAACTTCATAGGCAGTCCCTTCTTAGAAATTAAAAACGGAAGGATGAAATTATGATTTCTAAATATGTTGTGGAATGTGTCTTTTGTGAAGAAAATCGAAAACCTTGCCAAGCTACCGTCACAGTTCCCGCCACTTCTCAACTACTAGCTATTCAAAAAGTTCGGGCTGAATGTAAACGTCGCTTTGGAAAAACGTTATTATTGCAAACAGAGGTTAAAGAAGAAATAGTTTTGGAACAAAAAGAAAGCTGACCATCAATTGGCCAGCTTTCTTGTCCGATCATATTTTCACATGAAGATTAGGGGCATCCTCTTTAAGGATCGGGATTTTCCCATTATGTACGTTCCATAATGGTCATCGAACAATATATTTCTATGCAATTAAGTATTGAATAGAATAGGGCAAAACTTGTTCGCATTTTTAGAAAAGGGATAGGGATATAATTCAAGTAGTACTTCGAATACTCGAACTTTATACTCATAATATTAATGCAAATTCTTTTATATGGGAAATATGAATTACTTATATAATTCATTCGTAAAATATATTAATACCTTGCTATAGTAGTTTTATTCCATCAATAACATACATCCGGCTAAAACTGGCGTCATAATCATTGAAAATCTCAACAGCATGCGTGGTGCATAATTTGTAAACTTCGCACCGATATATGCTCCTAACATCGTCCCAATTAATACTTGCAATAACAATATATAATCTAAATACCCTTCCGAACTATATCCAATCCCGCCTCCAATTGCAATGGGTAATATAACAAGCATAGTCGTTCCTACAGATTGCTGTATCGTTAATCCTAAAAGAACCATTAGTCCAAGTTGTATAAAAGGGGCTGAACCAATCCCGAATGAACCAGCCAACATTCCAGTAACTAATCCTAAACATATACATTTCATCAAGTTGTTTTTTGAAAGTTTTTTCTTTCCACATAAGGGTGGCTGTTGCTTATTTAGAGACATAATCAATTTAATAAACATAAAAATTGCTGATAAAAATAACATCCCAGCTGTAAACCAATGGAGAAGATGTGCTGGTATAAGCGAACCAAACTTTGAACCGATATAAGAACCAAGCGCTCCAAATCCACCAACAATCCCGCCTATCATAAGTACAACATTTCCTTCACGATAATGACTTATAACTCCAGATAACGTCGTAAATGCCATAGCAGTTAAAGATGTTGCAAGTGCAACGTGAATAGGAATATGAAATACTAAAGTGAGTATCGCGATAATAAATCCAGCTCCCCCTGCTCCAACAAATCCTAATAAAATACCCATTAATAACATCGTTATAATAATTGCCACATACTCTCCCTCCAGTATCCCAATTATCTACTATACGCCCTCTTCCATACAAATAAAAAGCATCCTATCCGGATGCTTTCACTACTTTTCTATATTGAAAATATGTAATCAATCTTGATTAATTAAAATAACAGCAGGACCAGCAACGACTACTCCAGCTACTTCTATCTTTTCAAATTCCTTTACTGTAATAGATATAACACCTTCTCTTTCCATCAATTCTTTACTCAGGACTTCAGTCGGTATCGTCTTCACCGTCTTACCTCCTTTTCATTTATACAATATGATAAAGCGACACTTTAATCAGTGGGGGTTTTGGCCACCCCCACTGATTATTAGCCCTCATCAACCAGGCTTTTGCGAGATAAAAACAACCCAATACATCCATATATATGCATCACCTCCACTTTCATTCCTTATTCCATCCAAAATTCATATTCCCTTTCTATAACATATTGAAAAATAAAAAGAAGCTATAACATATAGCTTCTCTCTAAGTTTCTTTACCCTCTCTGTACCTTATATGTCAAAACTCTACCATCTCTATCAAATTGGAAAATAAGCTGTTCACTATCTATTGGAATGAAGCCACGTTCTGTCCCAAGATAGTACAAAGTGATGACCCCTTCTTCCTCATTTCTCGTTTCAGTAGGCGTTCCTAACAATTGTGTAATTTCTTCATTTGATTTCCCTATTAATTTATATTTTTGCATGAAATCATCTACCATATGTACCCGTTTCTCTTCGTCATTTAACCACCGATCTCGATTAAAATTGGAAGTGTACTCATTCATACTTAATTGTACAGCACACACTATTAATGGAATGATCCCTACTATCATTACACGTAACATTTGTTTCTTTTCTTTATTACGACTTGTAGAAGCACGTAAGATGACTCTTTGAATCATGACTAATAAAATAAATGGCATAACTACTACAAAAATACTCTTTACACTTAATGACATATGAACTATATCGATAACGAAAATAAACGCAATGTACATGACTATATACAAACAAAAATAAACATACAAAATCCCATGTAATAGAGCACCCAGAAAAATCTCCCCCTTTTTAATTCACCTGGCAAAGCATTTCTCTTATCTTTTGTAACTCTTGCGCTGTATATATTACTTCCCCTGTTAAAACTTCATTTTTGAAAAACGCTACGATTTGCTCCCTATCTTTTAATCTAGGTGTGTCCTCATTAGAAAGATCTAGTACTTCTTTACCACTCTCATTATAAAAATATACAATTGGCTTTACGTTTTCTTTTACAATATCAACTTGCAATTCTTTCAAACAATTGTATAAAATTTGAGATTGTTTCTTCGCTTTATATACTGGATTCCCTTCATTTTTCACTTGTATAGTTAACGAATCTTCACCTGTAATACATTCAAGCGTCTCTTCTTTTTTAATTTCTTGTTGATACTTACCTATTTCATCAAGCATAAATGAATATATACTAGCATTCTCTTTCGTTACACCATGAATTAATTTTCCTGTCCACTCTCTCGTCTCAAGTAAATACATACCAGTTTTATATAAGATAAGATGATGGATTCGAATATCGTTTATTCCAAGTTTATCTCTAATAAAAACATTCGGCATAATATGAAATTCATCTTCTTGTATGATTTCTTGTTCTAAAAATCCTTGCTTCATATAATGTAATGTTTCATGCGTATTTACTTCAGCGCTATTTTTAGTATACTCTCGTAAATCTGCAATTAACTTTTGAAACATATGTATTTCATTACTATGTTTATCTTGCATTTCACTACGTTCTTTACTATGTTGCATAGCTAATTGATTTTTCATCATACGCATATTTTCAAGTTCTCTAGCTGTACTAACTTGTAAATCATTATACTTTTTCTGTTCCATATTTTTTAACGTATTTTGTTGCTCTTTATGTTCTGTAACCGTGGCTGCAATTTCACTTTCATACGTTTCAATCGCTTGCTTTTTTTCAAATTCCACCTGCTGGCTCTCTGATTCCAACTGTTTATTTTTATAAAACAGTACGAATACTGCAGCTAATAATATTAAAATTACACCTATTAGCACATAATCCATATTTTTACTCCTTTATTTCAATTTTTGATTATTTTTTATAAATATCCCCATTGTATTATACTATGCTTTTAATATACAACTTGTGAAAATTACTTTTTTCATAGAGTGACACTTTAATCAGTGTTTTGTTCTATCACCCACTCATTATTAGCCCTCACCAATCGGCCTTTTACGGGCAACTCCCACCTATCTTCCTCGCATTCGCCGAGATTCTTACTGCCTGCAAATCGCGGGATAAAAGGTATCTCAGGCGAGATACCTTTTACGTTGACTTTATTATACACCATACTGAATATAACTCGAATCATAATATATCCATTCATTTCCACCTAATCCGAGCCAGCCATCTTGCTTACACCATACTCGATATGCCTCACCATGATGTAACTGTCTTATAACATTTCCACTTAATGATGGAGCATCCCGTAGATTCACATTGTCACCAGTAATAGTCGCCACATAATGTTTATACTGAATATAACTCGAATCATAGTATATCCATTCATTTCCACCCAAAGCAAGCCAACCATCTTGTTCGCTCAAAACTTCATATGATTCACCTCGATTTAGCTGGCGAATTACACTAGATTGTAAAGATGGTCCAGTCCGTAAATTTACATTATCGCCATTAATTACAGCAACACCGTAAACTGGAGTTGCATTATTAGGCGGAGAAACATTCCCTCCACCACTCGATCCATTCCCTTGCAAAGCTTCTAATGAAACTGCTGCTGATACATCACAATTTCCTACACCTGAAATTTGACCAGAATCAGTGTATTGCCACGCTGTCCACTCTGTCCATCCACCAGCATCAGCAGGCGGTGTACTAGAATATCTAGCAATCCAAAGTGGAATATCACTTAACCCGTTAATTCCAAACTCATTAATATACCAAACTCCTGTATATAACATTACATTTTTTCCAGTAGCCTGTTTCACATAATTTATGAAACTTCTTGCCCAATTAGATATAGCGGTACCAGTTAAATTACTATTACTCGGATCTGTTGGTGACTCTAAATCTAGAACTGGCATTAAGTCTGTTTGATTGCTTTGTAATATACTCACAAAATATTTCGCTTCTGAAATTGCATCATTTTGTTCTGGATGTGCAAAATGGTATGCACCGATTAATACATTCGCATTTCGTGCCGCTTGTACATTTTGAACAAAAGTAGGATCAAGATAATTTACACCTTCTGTCGCTTTTGCATATGCTGCTGGAATGCCAGATGCCTTCACTGCATTCCAATCAATACTCCCTTCCCAATGAGACACATCGATAAACGTAACATTTGAACTCGATCTGTTTTGCATATAAAATCTCCTATCAAATTTTTTCATTCCGTATACATACAATATGTACAACTTTACTAAATGGACACGACATGTATGCTATAAAAACAAAGAGTAAATATATTTTATATACAAAGTAAAAAAGACCTTGTATATTACAAGGCCTTTTGCAAGCTTCCTTTATTTTGTAGTAAATACATATTATAATACAACCCTTGCTCACTCAGTAACTCTTGATGTGTTCCCCTTTCTACTATCTCTCCATCATGCATAACGAATATTTGATCTGCATCTTGAATTGTAGATAACCTGTGAGCAATCGCTATCGTCGTTCTACCTTTTCTCATTTGCTGCAACGCTGTTTGAATAGCCTCTTCTGTTTCTGTATCGATATTAGCTGTTGCCTCATCTAATACTAACACTTTCGGATTAGTTGCTATCGTTCTAGCAAAAGCAATTAATTGTCGTTGACCACTAGAAAATGCAGCTCCTCTTTCTACTACTTCTGTTTCATACTGCTTTGGTAATTTTTCAATAAACGTATTGGCTTGCACAAATTGCGCAGCTTCTTTTACTTCTTCATCTGTAATTTCTTCATTGTACATACGAATATTTTGCTTTACATTTCCTGCAAATAAAAATGCATCTTGCAATACGAGTCCTATTCTCTTTCTAATTTCTTGTTCTTCAAATTTCTCTAAATCTACACCGTCTATTACAATGTTTCCCGACTTAATATTATAAAATCGCATTAGTAAATTCATAATGGTACTTTTTCCGCTACCAGTATGCCCAACAAAAGCAACCGTTTGCCCTTGTTTCACATGAAAAGATACATTTTTTAAAACATCACGCTTTCCATCATACGAAAAAGTAACATTTTTAAATTCAATATCTCCATTAACTACTTGAGGATTCCCATCCCCTTTTTGAACCGGCGCTAAATCTTTCTCATCTATTAAATGAAATACACGTGATGATGAAACAAGTGCCTGTTGGAAAAATGATAATTTCATCATCATCTCATTTACAGGTTGGAAGAAACGATGAATATAGTTAACAAACGCATATAAAACTCCTACTTCAACGGGACTCTTTAAAGCGTCAATTCCGAATAAACCAAGTACTAATGCAATTGCTACAATATGAACTAAATCCGTTGCTGGACGTAAAAGTAATGCGTCTAACTTTAACGTGCGTCGTCCTGCACTATAATGTTTATTATTCACCTCTTCAAATTCTTTTCTCATACGTTTTTCTTGTCTGAATACTTGAACAATATTCATTCCTTGAATGGACTCATTTAACTTCGCATTTAATACGCTTAATTGATTACGTACTTCTAAATAAAAAGCTGCACTTTTCCGGCGATATAGCACCATAATAGCAAACATAATTGGAATTAATATAAGAGAAAATAGTGCTAATTTTACATCTAATAAAAACATCGCCACTAAAATCCCTACTAAAAACACTACATTTTTTACGAATGTTGATAGTACACTTACATAAAAATCCTTAATCGCTTCCGTATCATTTGTTATGCGAGATACGAGTGTACCTATCGGCGTACGATCAAAGAAACTTAATGACAATTTTTGAACGTGTTCATACACTTCAACTCGCATATCTTGAACAATCTTAAAAGCTATATTTTGAAAGTACAATAAATCTAAATACGTAAATAATACTTTTAATAAATGTGCAATTATATACACTACAAATAGAGTAACAAGTGCTGATTGATCAAAGTTACGCGGTACTAAATGTTCATCAAGAAATTGTTTAATTAAAAAAGGACCCATCATTTCAGTTACAGTTGCACCAACTAGGAATAAAAATGCTAATGCTAATAACCTTTTATATGGTCTCATATAAGAAAGTAATCTTCTTAAATCACTCCGCTTTTTCTCAGCCATCATACGCCTCCTTTCTCTACTAACGCCTCTAGTTGCTGGCTTTCGTACATTTCTTTATACCAACCATTTTCTCCCATCAATTGTTCATGTGTTCCTCGTTGCACTACCGCTCCTTCATCAATCACAAGAATAATGTTTGCATGCTGAATTGCACTTAAACGGTGTGCAGTAATAATCGTCGTTTTTTCTGCTCTTTCCCGTTTCAATGCGGATAATATAGTTTCTTCTGTTTTTGCATCGACAGCTGATAAACAATCATCTAAAATTAAAATTTCAGCATTCGTTAATAAAGCACGCGCAATTGAAATCCGCTGTTTTTGACCTCCCGATAGTGAAACACCTCTTTCACCTACTACCGTATCATACCCTTCTGAAAATTGAACGATATCATTATGAATACAAGCAATTTCAGCAGCACGCGCAATTTCTTTATATGTAGCATCGACCTTTCCGAATGCAATGTTCTCTCCAATACTCGCTGAAAATAAAAAATGATCTTGCGGCACGTATGAAATTGCAGAACGTACACCATGAAGTGTTACATCTCGAATATCCCGCTCACCAACTTTTAATTCACCATTAAAATGATCATATTCTCGAATTAAACATTTTAACAACGTCGTCTTCCCTGCACCGGTACGTCCCACAATACCTAGCGTTTCACCTTTTCTTAAATTAACATAAATATCTTTTAAGTTTAATAGTTCATTTTTCTTATAAGAAAATGAATCAATAGCAAATGAAACATCACCACTTGCTATAGTATTTATAGCGTTTTCCTTATTTACTACATCTGAAGTTTGTGAAAGTATTTTCTCCACACGATCATACGAAGCGCGTCCACGTTCCATAATATTAAACAACCATCCAAAAGCTAACATTGGCCATACAAGAGTCCCTAAGTATGTTGTAAACGTTACTAGCTCTCCTACAGTTAATTCGCCCCGTACTACTAATAAAGATCCGTAACAAACTGCGATTAAAAACGAAAAGCCGACAATAAGTGCAATCGTTGGATCGAATAACGAGTCAATACGTGCGACTAACATATTTTTATGTACGACATCTTCTGATTTCTTCCGAAATGCTTCCAAATCCTCTTTCTCTTGTCCAAGCGAGCGAATCACCTTCATCCCACTCATACTTTCTTGTACTTTATCATTGATTTCAGAAAACGATTGCTGCGCTTTATGAAATCTTCTATGCAATAAAGTTCCATAATAATTTGTAGAAATCGCTACAATTGGCATCGGAATTAAACTTAATAATGTCAACTTCCAACTAATTGTAAACCCCATCGCCACAAGTACACATCCTCCAACTGCTAATGAGTCAACAAGTGTTAAAACACCCGATCCAGCAGTTTGCTGAATTGCCTGAATATCATTGGTCGCATGCGCCATCAAATCGCCTGTACGACGTGATTGATAGAAAGTTGGACTCATCTTTGTAAAATGTTCATATAAATTCTTTCGTAATTGACGGGCTAATTTTAAAGAAGATCCAAAAATCATAATACGCCACAAATAACGCAATATGTACATAGTAATTCCTACAACAACTAACAGAATAACCCACTTCAACAATTTTTCAGATGTTAATGTTCCATTATTAATTTCATCTACTACAATACCTAGTACTTTCGGGGCTACAAGTTCAAGAAGCGCGACACCAAATAACATAATAATCCCAATTATGTACGCTCGTTTTTCTTGTTTAAAAAACCAAGCTAAATTAAAAAATACTTTCATATTTATCCTCCTCCCTTAAAATGAGCGATGTTTTCAGTTTAACAAAAATACAGAATTTTTAAAAGTTTTAAATACTTTCAAAATCCAATAGGAAAGGGCACTCTTATCGAGTGCCCTTTAGCGCTTATTTTGTTTGTTGCTTGCTCATCGCGCTCATCATTTGATTGATTTTCTTTTGGGAAGGTTTTTGTCCCATTTGCATCATCATCATTTTTAACATTTGTTCATTAATTGGTGGATTTTTTTCTAAGTAGTTCATCATGTATTTGCGGGCAATGAAAAATCCTAACGCCACGCCTGCTACTAGTGCTACTACGCCCACTAGAATACCTAACCAAATTGGCATATATTTTCCTCCTTCATGTTGTCTACCTTACAGTGTACTAAAACCTTTTCAATAAGACAAGATAGAATTCGACATTTTTTACACATATGTTCGTACTTGTTTTAAAGGATTCAACCATCCGTACTTTGTATTTTCATAATCCATAGCTAAAAATGTTAGTTCACACTTTCTTAACACCTCAAAGAAAGTCGTTTCCATAGAGACATTTCCAGAGGTATCCATGCGAATATAGTGTGGTTTCACTATTATTTCGCCATATTCCGCTCCCGTAAAAAGTGTATGCGTATGATGTGTTCTATCATATTTACCAAGAACACGCAAAGCTTGCTCTAATTTATGATGAATTTTCATTACTTGTAATGGCATCGTTATATACATCATTTGTTTATATAACACTTTTTTCTCCGAAAGGGACCCAGATTCTGAAAATCGAGCAAATAAATCAAAAAACAAATATTCACGACCAAAATAAGCTTTCGCAATATCCTCTTGAATTAAATACAATTCATACGTTTTCATTTTCAGCCTCCCAATCTGGACAACCTTTTCTCTTCATTATATAGAAGAAAATTTGCAATGATTGTCTGACTGCGGAGAGATAAAAAACTTTTTCTGTCGAAAAAACTCATTTACATAGAAAAACCTCTCCATGCCGGAGAGATTTTTCTAAAATCATTAAAGCATTTCTTTTACTTTACGAACAACGTTCTCTACAGTAAATCCATACTCTTCCATAATCTTCTCACCAGGAGCAGAAGCACCGAATGTATCGATACCTAACACATCTCCTTCAAGACCTACGTAACGGTGCCATCCGAATGTAGCACCCATTTCGATTGCGAAACGTTTTGTTACTGCTTTTGGTAATACAGATTCTTTGTACTCAGCAGTTTGAGCTTCAAAGCGATCCATAGATGGCATGCTGACAACAGCTGCGTCAACGCCGTCTACTGCTAACGCTTTTTGTGCTTCAACAGCTAGACTTACTTCAGATCCAGATGCAAGTAAAATTACATCAGCTGTTTCTTTCTTGCTTGCAGAAACTACATATGCACCTTTTGCAACTTTTTCATACGTATCTTCTTTTGCGCCTTCTAATGTTGGAAGATCTTGACGAGTTAATACTAAAGCAGTTGGTGTTTTTGTAGATTCTAAAGCTAATCTCCAAGCCGCAACAGATTCGTTACCGTCAGCTGGACGAATAACAGATACATTTGGCATTGCACGAAGCGCTGCTAATTGCTCAACTGGCTCATGTGTTGGACCGTCTTCACCAACAGCGATACTGTCGTGTGTGAATACATACGTTACTGGCAATTGCATTAATGCTGCAAGACGAATTGCTGGACGTAAGTAGTCAGAGAATACGAAGAACGTACCACCGTAAGTTTTTAAACCACCATGTAGTGCAATACCGTTCATTGCTGCACCCATTGCGAATTCACGTACACCGTACCAAATGTTTTTACCGCTGTAATCTTCTCTTGTAAAGTCTTTTTCGTTATTCATATATGTTTTGTTAGAACCAGCAAGGTCAGCAGATCCACCGAAGAATGATGGTACAGACTCTGCAATTGCATTAATTACAGCACCTGAAGAATTACGTGTTGCTGCTTTTGATCCTAATTCATAAGTTGGTAAGCTTTGTTCCCAACCTTCTGGAAGAAGACCGTTCATTGCTGCTTGCAGTTCGTTTGCTAATTCTGGATATGCTTGTGCATATTCACCTAACATCGTGTTCCAAGCTGCTTGCGCTGTTTCACCAACATCTTGTACTGTTTTACGGAAGTTGTCATATACTTCTTCTGCTACATGGAAGTCTTGTTCAGCAGTCCAAGCGTATGCTTCTTTCGTTAATTTTGTTTCGTCTACACCAAGTGGAGAACCGTGTGAAGCTGATTTTCCTGATTTGTTTGGAGAACCGAAACCAATTGTCGTTCTTACTTCAATTAGCGTTGGGCGTTTTTCGTCAGCTTTCGCTTCTTCAATTGCTTTCGCGATTGCTTCAATATCGTTTCCATCCTCAACACGGATTACTTGCCATCCGTATGCTTTGTAACGATCTTCTACACTTTCAGAGAATGAACGATTTAAATCGCCATCTAATGAAATATCGTTTGAATCGTAAAGCACAACAAGACGCCCTAATTGTAAATGAGCAGCTAATGAAGATGCTTCAGCAGAAACGCCTTCCATTAAATCTCCATCACCACAAATAGCGTATGTATGATGATCTACTACATTATACGCATCACGGTTATATTTAGCCGCTAAATGTCTTTCAGCCATTGCCATACCTACAGCAGTTGCAATACCTTGTCCAAGTGGACCAGTAGTTGCGTCTACACCTGCAGTATGACCGTACTCAGGATGTCCTGGAGTTTTACTTCCCCATTGACGGAAGTTCTTTAAGTCATCCATTGTTACATCATAACCAGATAGGTGAAGTAGGCTGTATAATAACATTGAACCATGACCTGCAGATAATACGAAACGATCGCGGTTAAACCACGTTGGGTTATTTGGATTATGTTTCATAAATTGAGTCCATAATGTATAAGCCATTGGTGCTGCACCCATTGGCATTCCTGGGTGACCAGAGTTTGCTTTTTCAATCGCATCGATGGATAATGTGCGAATCGTGTTGATAGAAAGTTGTTCGATTGAATGTGACATGCTATTCTTCCCTTCGCTTATATTAGTAAACGTTTTATACATTTATATGATAGCTTCCCACGCAAGATTATACAACATGTATCGACAAATATGTTGATGTTTTTTTGATTTTTTATAAAAAAACCAATGATTTCGGGAATGTATGGGTATTCAATATGACATACTTTTTTATTGTTTTTATTTTAAAAAGAAAGGGAATTATCTGTATATTTATACAAACGTACAGACTTCTTTTAATAAACACTTAAAAAGACAAAAAAGCATCTGACTTCGATGCTTTTAAAATCCGTTAAACAATCCGTTTTCGAATCGAACTTGAAATAAAATCGATTATAATTACCATTAGAATGATGCCCAATAAAATAATTCCCACACGAGACCAATTCCGTGAACTTAATGCAAAAATTAATGGCGTACCAATACCACCTGCTCCAATTACACCTAAAATCGCAGCGGATCGCACATTAATTTCGAACCTGTATAACGTATACGATAGAAAATCTGGTAACACTTGTGGTAATACTGCATACCAAAGTATTTGAAACCGATTTGCACCTGTTGATATTAACGCCTCGGTCGGTCCCTTATCTATATTTTCAATTCCTTCCGAATATAGTTTCCCTAACATTCCGATAGAGTGTAACCCTAAAGCTAGAACTC
This sequence comes from Bacillus sp. EKM202B, assembly GCF_011066025.1. Lineage (NCBI taxonomy): Bacteria > Bacillati > Bacillota > Bacilli > Caryophanales > Bacillaceae > Bacillus > Bacillus sp. EKM202B. The sequence goes on from NZ_JAAMNK010000004.1 coordinate 214,790, forward strand.
CGGCAAAAGAGCCTGGCCCAACAGCTTTTATAAATAAAAGAGCCATAACTAATTCAGGAAATGTACGAACAAAACTAAGTACAAATTTCCCAGCACCTGAAGTTAATTTTCCACTACTCATATTCGTTGCCGCCCAAAAAGCAAATGGAACAGATAAAAAGGCAGAAATAAATGTACCTAATATTGCAATTGCCAACGTATCAATCAAACCATGTAATAAATCTTCACCATCAGGCAAAGATACATACGACCAATCTGGGTTCAACACGCCTGTCATAATTGCTTTTGTAATTTCTCCCGCTGTATTTTTTATTCCCTCGAGTGGGACACCTGAAAAGGCCCATACATATATAACTGTTAGTGCTATAAAAATAATCCAGCGATTTACACTCGGTTTCTTCGGTTTTGGTACGATTATCGTCGTTTTACTCATTATAATTTCTCCCGCAACAATGTACTTATATAATCAATTAACAATACAACAACAAGGGTATAAATAATAATGGAAGCAGTTTGTTGATATTGTAAAAATCCAAGTGTACGATCATAATATAAACCAATGCCACCTGCTCCTACTAAACCTAGAACGGCTGCGGCACGTACATTCACCTCAAATGTATAAAGTACGTAGGAAACAAAGTGCGCTTTCACTTGCGGAATGACCCCATAAACAATCCATTGCACCTTATTCGCTCCTACAGCTGTCATCGCTTCTAATGGACCTGGATCAATTGATTCAATTGACTCATACAATAATTTCGCTACGAGCCCAACCGAGAAACAAGTAAGAGCCAAAATACCTGGAAGTGGTCCTATTCCAAAAATCGCTACAAAAATAGCCGCTAATAATAAATCTGGTATCGTTCGTATAAAATTTAAAATCAATCGAGCTGGACCGTACAAAAATACACTAGTAAATACATTACTTGCTGCAAATAGTGCAAGTGGAATGGCTAAAATCGCTCCTAAAGTCGTTCCAATAATCGCCATGCGTATTGTATCTAACATTGCTGTTGTAATAACTTGAAAATAACTCCAATCTGGTGGCACCATTTCCTTCAATAAATCCATCATATTTGGAAAACCAACTACTAGTTTTGAAAATGATGCGTCGACCTGTACACTACTACCCCACAACAGTAAAATAACTAGAATAACCGTTAACATATGTTTCAATTTACTCGGCGGCTTCGGTATCGATTTCGAATATATCGTCACGTCATTCATTTAGCTGCCACCTCTAATAGTGAGCTTTTCTGAGCTACGTCCCCATAAATTTCAGCAAATTTTTCATCCGTTGCCTCATCTACTACACCATCAAAAACAATTTCACCTGCATGTAATCCAATAATGCGTGTAGCATATTGCCTCGCTAAATCAATAGAATGTAAGTTTACAATTGTCGTAATTCCAAAATCTTCATTAATTTTTTTCAAATCATCCATTACTTGCTTTGTTGTCAGTGGGTCTAACGAAGCAACAGGCTCATCTGCCAATATAATTTTCGCTTCTTGTGCCAATGCTCTAGCAATCGATACACGTTGCTGTTGTCCTCCTGATAATTCATCTGCTCGTGCATATGCTTTTTCTAAAATATTTACCCTGTTCAAAGCCTGAAATGCAAGTTCCAAATCTTCCTTCGGAAACAAGCCTAACGTTGTACGTAATGTCGAATGATATCCAACACGCCCGGCTAATACATTCTTCAGTACCGTGGATCGCTTTACAAGGTTAAAGCTTTGAAAAATCATACCAATATCTCGGCGCATGCGTCGTAACTCTTTGCCTTTTGCAGCAGTAATAGACTCACCTTCAATAATAATTTCTCCTTCTGTAATCTCATGAAGGCGATTTACTGATCTGAGGAGTGTAGATTTTCCAGCCCCAGATAGCCCGACCATTACAACAAATTCACCTTTTTGAATTTTTAAATTTATGTTTTTCAATCCTTTCGTACCATTTGGATACACTTTGGAGACATTTTGAAACTCTATCACACATCTTACCTACCTTCTATGTATTATCAATAACTGAAAAACGGCAAACTAACTGAAATCACACACTTTCCAGTTAGTCGCCATTTCCATATGTATTATTGTGTTTTCACTTTCTTTCCATAGTCACGAACGATATCAAATTTACTATCATCAGATTTCACATATCCTTCGTGTGAGTATACCTCTTTAATGATTTTGTGCCCTTCTTCATTCTTTCCTATTTCAATGAAAGCATCTTGTAATTTCTTGCTCCACTCCGCATCTAAATCAGAACGTACAGAAATCGTATCGTTTGGAATTTTCTCCGTAAATTTTACTATTTTCGTTTGATCGAATATATTCGGATAATCTTTTTTTACAATATTACGAGCATCTTGGAATACAACAGCTGCATCAACATCACCATTTAAAAGAGCAATAAGTGACTGATCATGACCTTTTAATGTAACAGGTTTCACATCCTTTAGCGGATCGACTCCCTCTTTTAACAATACAGCTGCAGGCCATACATACCCTGCTGATGATGTTACATCTTGATAACCAATTTTTTTACCCTTTAATTCTTTTACACTGTTAATATTAGAATCTTTCTTAACAACAAACTCTGATTTATAAAAATCTACTAAGTCCTTTGTGGGAGCTCCAGTTTCATCATCTACCCCAAAACGTTGCGCCTGTAATATTACGTTTGCAGCCTTTTTCTCATGCGCTAACACATACGCTGTTGGAGGTAAAAATCCTACATCTACTTGTTTTGATGCCATAGCTTCTACAATTGTATTGTAATTCGTTGAAATACTAACTTTTACCGGAATGTTTAATTTATCACTTAATAGATTTTCCAATGGTTTTGCTTTTGCCTCTAACGTATCTGCATTTTGAGAAGGAACAAATTGAACATTTAACGTCTTCGGTACATAACCTTTTTTCGTATCCTCATTTTTACTTGCACTTGATTCCTTCGTTCCACAGCCACTTAATAACCCCGCTGCTAGTACAACTGTTGTGCTCATTGCAAAAACTTTTTTCAACATGTGAATGCCTCCATTTTTCGTTGTTATAAAATAACCTTCCGTAAACATGAAGAAATATATCACATATTTTTACAAACAATTACTTATTTACAGAATCTTTACACATTCTATACATTCTGATTAAAATTCTTTTCATATATTTGATATGATTAATTGAAAGATAACAATAGAAAAGGTGAATGGTATTGAATCAAAATCAAATTGTAACTTTAAATATTTTATTAACAAGCGATGTACATGGTACTGTGTATCCAATTCACTACCAAGATAACTCCAAAGCAGAAATTGGTTTAGCTAAAATTTCTACTCTTATAAAAAAAGAACGTTCCAAAAATACAAACGTTCTTTTAGTTGATAACGGTGATTTCATACAAGGAACACCTTTAACTTATCATTACGCTACATACGAAAAAGATAAGAAAAATCCAATGTCCTTATTGGCCAACTATTTAAATTATGATGCTGCAATTATCGGCAATCATGAATTTAATTATGGAATGGATATATTAAATCATGCTGTAGAAACTGCAAACTTCCCGTACTTATCAGCAAACATTTTAGATAAAAACATAAAAGAACCTTATTTCGGGAAACCCTATATAATAAAACATATTGAATCAAATATAAAAATTGCTATTTTAGGGGCAACAACACATTACATCCCGAATTGGGAACAGGCCCATCATATTAAAGATTTACTATTTGAAGATGCATTAGAAACAATAAAAAAGTGGGTTCCTTACATCCGTAAACATGAGCAGCCCGATTTACTAGTCGTAGCCTATCACGGGGGATTTGAACGCGATTTTCAAACAGGAGTACCGACTGAAGTTTTAACAGGTGAAAACCAAGGATACGCAATGTATGATGAAATTGATGGTATAGATATTTTACTAACAGGCCACCAACACCGAGAAATTGCTCAAACTTTAGATAATGGTGTAACAATTTTACAGACCGGATGCAATGGACACTCCGTTGGAAAGGTAAAAGTAATATTCGAAAAAACAGAACAAAAATGGGTAAAGAAAAATAGTTACGCACAATTATTGCCTGTGCAAGGAATCGAGGCCGACAAAGATGTTCTTTCCTTGGTCGCCGATTATGAAGAGAAAACACAAAAATGGCTTGATCAGCCTATTGGCATCATTCATGGAGACATGCGAATTTCAGATGCTATGCAAACTCGTTTGCAAGACCATCCTTTTATTGAATTCATAAATAAAATCCAGATGGATATAGCTAACGTTTCTATTTCTTGTACAAGTTTGTTTCATAATACATCTCCAGGATTCCCGAAACATGTCACAATGCGGGATATCGTTTCCAATTATATTTACCCAAACACATTAAAAGTTATTCGAGTGACTGGAGCCGATATAAAAGATGCTCTCGAACTTTCTGCTTCTTATTTCACATTAAATAAAGTTGGAGATATAATTGTTAATCCTGCATTCATAGAACCAAAACCTGCGCATTATAATTACGATATGTGGGAAGGGATTTCGTATGTATTAAACATTTCAAAACCAATTGGTGAAAGAGTAGAGTCTTTACAGTATAAAGGCGCTACACTCGATATAAATGAAGAATATGACGTTGTTATGAATAATTATCGAGCAAACGGCGGAGGGAACTTCTTCATGTTTCAAAATAAACCAGTAATAAAAGATATTCCAACAGATATGTCTGAACTTATTGCTAACTATATATTGAAGCATAAAAGAATAGAAGCAACGAGAAATAACAACTGGAAAGTTATTAAATAACAAATAAAAAAGATGGGCTTCGCCCATCTTTTAATTTAATTTTGCATTATCTTGCTTTTTTAAAGCTTTTAATTTCGCTGGTGTAACATCTGTACCTTCTTCGTTAACGACTTTAATTCCTTTAAGTTCGTTTAACATATTTTGACGAAATCCTTTTAAATATTGTTCTCGTAGCGATTGACGCTCACGTTGTTCTTCTTCAGTTAAACCTTCAGCTTTTGCTTTTTTCGCTAAGAAGTTAATGCGTTCAACGAGTTCGTGATTAAGCATCTCGAATCCCCCTTCTAATCAAAACTGATTATTATCATACAATAGTTACTCTTCTTTATCAAGCAATTGCTTTGTATACTCTACGTATCTACGATGTACAGTCGCTTTTGAAACATTATGACCAAATCCACGAAGCGTTGCCGCAATTTCTTCGAAAGTGAGTTCACTCTTGCGCAAACGTACAATTTCCTCAATTGGCACTTCTTTTTTCTCTCGCCCTACGCTTAAATGACGATTTTTCAAATTATTTTCTGGCCGATAGCCTTTTTCTACCGCGCGTTGCATACCACGTTTAATTTTCAAGTTATGAATCTTTCTTTGATATTCTTCAACAATACTAATTATATCTAATACCATCGAATCAGAATCCGACAATTGTAATTCACCATTATGCGTATGTGTATATACTTTTATTCCCTCTTTATGTAAACAATGCATTAACGCAATCTTCGCATTCCCTCTACCAAGACGTGTTTCATCTTGTATTAGAAGTGCATCAACTTGTTCATCTCGAATTGTATCTAATACTTCTAATATGCCATCACGTTCAATTGTATAGCCACTAGCCTGTTCCTCAATCACTTTTGTCACATTCATTTCATAGCGCTCAGCTAAATGCAATAATTCATCCTTTTGACGCAATAACGATGTTTCTTGTGCTTCTTTTGTTGTACTCACACGTGCATAAACAATTGCATTCATTTTGAACCCTTCTTTCTCGCTATATTTTCTCTCTAGTGTATCATAAATCTCCCTTTTGTTCGAACTTATGTTTGTAGAATGTTTTTTCGCATGTTATACTTATTAATAAGAAAAACGAAAGAAAACGAGGTGTTAGAAAACATGGAAAAGTTAACGAAACGCCAGCAAGACATTCTCGACTTTATTAAGCTAAAAGTACAAGAAAAAGGATATCCACCTTCCGTACGTGAAATCGGTCAAGCAGTCGGCCTCGCTTCTAGTTCTACAGTGCACGGACATTTATCACGACTAGAAGAAAAGGGCTATATCCGACGCGATCCAACAAAACCACGAGCAATCGAAATTTTAGGCGATGACCGAATGGATACAGAAACACAATCTGTTATTCAAGTTCCAATCGTCGGAAAAGTTACTGCCGGTTTACCGATTACAGCAGTCGAAAGTGTAGAAGAGCACTTCCCACTTCCAGCTAGTATCGTTTCTGGATCAGATCAAGTATTTATGTTACGTATTTCTGGAGATAGCATGATTGAAGCTGGTATCTTTGATGGAGATTTAGTTGTTGTCCGCCAACAACAATCTGCATACAACGGTGAAATTGTCGTTGCCTTAACAGAGGATAACGAAGCAACTGTTAAACGTTTCTATAAAGAAAAAGACCACTTCCGTCTACAGCCGGAAAACTCTTCATTAGAACCTATCATTTTAAAACAAGTGTCAGTTATTGGAAAAGTAATTGGCGTATATCGTGATTTACATTAAAAATAATAAAAGAAGATAATTCCCTTATTTATATAGGGAATTATCTTCTTTTATATATTGGTAGATTTTAATTCATTCCAAAAAACTCGAATGAATCTATCTTCTCATCTATTATTAACGTGTTTCTATAGTAACATCTCCAGCAGCCGTTTTGCCGCTAATCTTTTTACTCCCATTACCAATTGTTACGTTTTTATTTTCCTCATTAAAAATTGTCACATCTCCACCAGGAGTTTGCCCAGTTATTACTGCATCTTTTGGTTTTTCCGATAAAGTAATAGTTACATCTCCAGCAGTTGAGCTTGCCTCTACATCATACTTAGGATCATGATCCATAATATATACATCCCCACTAGTCGTTTTTGCTGTTACTTTCCCCATAACCTTTTTAAAGTTCACCTCACCAGCTTTTGTAGATCCCTCTACGTTCTTAGCTGTTACATACTTCAAATCCACTTCTCCTGCCAGCGTTCCAACATTTACGCGGTCACTTTTCACATCACTTATTTCTATTTGTCCAGCTGCTGAATTTACTTTGATCTCTTGGTAAGAACGTTCTGGTACAAATATAGTCAATGTAGACGTTTGAAATCCGAAATTGTAAAAGGAAAAATCAAACGAAACATCTTTTTTTCTTTCCCCAATAACTTTTAATGTGTCACCATCTTCAGTAATACGAATTTCTTGTTTACTTACATCTCCTGTTTGCTTTACATAAAAAGAGGCATCCGGAGATTTTTGGACGACAATATCCCCAGCACCTAACTTAACTTCTATATTTTTTAACGTTTCGTTTTTAATTACGTCTTCTTTATCGCCTTTTTCTGCAGTTTGTACTGCTTTTTCATATGTTTGTGAAATCCCTATTACTCCAATAATGATACAAGCGATAGCTACTAACAATATTTTTTTCATCATCTACTCCCCTTTTATCATTTTGAAGTTCCATATCACATAACGTACGCACAATCTTTTAAACCACTTCGTACTATAATACGCTATCATACATAACAACAAACCTACTCCAACAAATGTTATACTAACGAAAAGATCCAACCATATAAAAGTGCCCATAAATACTTTTACGATAACGAAAAATGGTGTCACTACACTAGCAATCCCACCGATCCAAAAAGAAAATATAAAACCGATAATTGCAACTAAAGGGCCTAACACGATAATAAAATTAAATAAACTAAGTCCAATCGCCGCCATGACAGCTCTTGTAACATTTGAAGTCGATGGATCTTTTTTCATTTCATCGAAACGATACATCGCAAGTAATTCTTTTGCAATTACTTTAGGAGAACCAAGTCCTTTTATTATTTCTAATTCAGTTTTCCCTTCTTCTATCCCAAACTGAAAGTGCTCTTCATAATCAAATAAAATATCTTTCCTCTCTTCTTCCGGTAACTTTCTAAGCTGATTCGATAATTCTCTAAGGAATTGTTCTTTATTCATCCCAATTCACCCCTTCAATAATTTCTTGTACCCCTTTCGCAAAATCACTCCACTCTGTTACTAACAAATGAAGTTGCGTCTCTCCTTGCTCTGTTAGCTGATAATATTTACGAGGCGGTCCTTCCGTGGACTCTTTTAAATACGTTTGAAAATATCCCTCTTTCGTTAAACGACGTAATAATGGATATACTGAACCTTCCGATATTAAAAATTTATTTGAAATTTGCTGTACAAGTTCATAACCGTAACTATCTTTACGTTTCACAAGTGCCAAAACACATAGCTCTAACACACCTTTTTTAAACTGAACGTTCAAATGTAATCCTCCTTTCTTAGTTTAGTACTGTTCAATACACGGTACTAGATATATCCATAATATACCACTTGGTACTATTTATTGCAAGGTACTTGTTTATATGTATTCACTGACTTTAAAAACGCGCAAATAAAATCCCGAATAAGATTCTGTTGTAGTTCACCATTATTCGAGATTTTATTCGATTCGAACTGCATTCATACAAAGCTTCATTCAATTTTTCTCCTCTAAGAACCAACTTCCATTTGTGACCCTAGTAAATTTCGAAATACACCTTTTCTTTCTTTAGCTAGTTGATTAAATTCACCTTTTTGAACAATTTCACCTTTTCCTAAAACAATAACTTGATCTGCATTGCGTATAGTAGATAAGCGATGTGCAATAACAACAATAGTCATTGTTCCTTTCAATCTTTCTATTGCTGATTGGATTTTCACTTCATTTTCAGTATCTAACGCACTCGTAGCCTCATCTAATACTAAAATCGACGGTTTTCTTAAAATAGCTCGAGCCAATACAAGTCGCTGACGTTCACCACCTGAAAGCCTCACCCCACGATCTCCAATCAGTGTATCAAGTCCATTTGGAAGCATTCGTACAAATTCAGTTGCTGCCGCAAATTCTAATGCAGCCCAAATTTGTTCTTCATTTACATTCGAGTCAATCATCATTAAATTCTCTCTTATACTAGCATTAAATAAGAACGGATCTTGTGGTACATAGCTAATAGCCTGTCTTAATGATAATAAATTATCAGTTGTAAGAGGGGTACCATCTATTAACACTTGACCTTTTTCTGGTTGGATTAACCCCATTAACACATCAATTAATGTACTTTTCCCAGCACCAGAATGTCCTACAATTGCCGTCATACTATTTATTGGAATTTGTACATTAATGTTTTGAAGTGCATATAAAGCTTCTTGCTTATTATAACGAAAAGAAACATCCTTACACTCAATACCTTGTTTTATACAAATCGGCTTTATATGTTTTTGCATGTATATATCCTGCATTTCAACCGCTTCATTACACTCCTGTTGCAATTCCCATAATGACTTAAAGGCAGGAATGCTTGCAGCCAGTTGTTCTAAATTTGACTGAATCGTCATGAACCTTGGCCATAATCTTGAAAAAATGAGAATGATTAATAGTAACTGGGCCGTTTGCGCTTGAAACATATTTACTGACAAAAATATAAAAAATGCAATTAATATAGCCATTGAAATTTTATAAAACAATTGAGAGTTTGACCTTATTCTCATATACTCCATTTGTTCGCTACTCATCTTTTTTGTTATAGATTGAAACCAATCCAAACGTGATCCTTCCAAAGTATTGCTCTTTATATCTTTAATTCCATTGAAATGATCTGTTATACCAGAAAGATAGTCTTTTGCCAATTCTGAGGTCTTACCGCCTAGTATCCGTGCTTTTTTTATAAAAACACGAGAAGCTACCAAGAACAATAAGCCAAAGCCCAAAACAAATACAGTGACTTGGGGAGATAATAAAAACGCAAGCCCTACCTGTATGAATGTAAATAGAATAGTAGCTAGCAATTGTAAAATTAAATTAATCCCATAACTAACACGAGCTAATTCTGTAGTTAATATATTAATTAGATTTGTTTTCCTTTTTTCTAAAAAAAATCTCCACTTTGCTTTTAAAATCATACTATATGTTTCTACTCTTAACTTTCGTACAAAAACTTGTTGCGTTCTCGCATCTCTTAACGTTATATTTCTTTGCAGTATATTTTGACTTAACACTATTAATACATATATACCTAAAATAGAAATTAAACTTGTTGTTTTAGGGAAATTCTGCAAAATTCTATAGACAGGTGCAATAAAAGAAGTCTCCTCACCTGTATTAATTATTCCAGTCATACTTATCATAGGAAGTAATAAAATAATACCTATCCCTTCAAGTAAACTTATTAACACCATACCAAATAAATTCACATACAGTATTTTTCCTGCTGAAGAATATAATTTCTTCATAAAATATATAATATAATTCATCGATGTTCCCCCAATAACAAAGCAAACTTCTTCGTTTTTCTCCAAATACATAGAAACGGACGTAAAGGAAAATATAAAAAATGAAGAAATTTAGGTAACGGCAATGTTTTCGCATCAATTGGATAAGGATATAGTTGGCTCATAATAAATAAAGTTTTTTGCTGATTAGACATTAACGAAAATAAATGTCGACTATGATAAGCAAGTACTTCTTCAGGAACCGGATCGGTATGCAAGTTTATCATTTGCTTGAAATAAAACAAGGCTTCTTGCGCTAACTGTTTTGAATGTTTTTTAGCTACTAATTCCATCATTCTTTCATCCATCCGTACACCTAGCAATTGAGATGACAAAATTAATGCTTGTCCTCCTAAATGTAGCATTTGATATGTTTTCATTAGTTTATGAATCTCACTCCAATTAAGATCTTGATTGACAATTTTTTTTATATCTACTAACCAGCGTAATCTGGACCAACCATGTCTAGCACCATGAGATACAAGAAATAAAAATAAATCTTCCTTCCCTAGCATATATACGGAATTACTCGTAAGGGTGCTTTTTCTCTTTCGCTTCCAAAGCTCTTCAAACCCAGGTTCCTTACTAGGTCCGGGATTTAACCGCCAATGAATCTCAAGCTTAATCTGTTTTGTCGGATGAAAAAATGTTATATGATGATGCCTCCATTTCCAATCATTTAATATCGTTTGAATATAATCGTCTTTTACATACCCCTGCTCTAAAAGTAGTATTTCTACTTTTTCTAAATTTTGAATTGGAATAAGAACGTCCAAATCACAGGATGTTCGTAAAGAAATATCTCCATATAAATCCTGAGATAGTACAGGCCCTTTTAGAAAAATCATACGAATCTCATTTTCATTACATATTTTATTTATTCGTTCCATTTCAGCACTTAAATAAAGCATTTGAAATGTATTTTTTTTATATTTTCTATTCAAGGATTGTACAATATGTGAAGGAATTATTTCCTCATCTACCTGTTTAAGTTTTTGATATATCACCGGATAAACGCGATGATGCACAGCCTGTTCAAGAAATAATTCCCAATCAATATCCGAAAACCATTCATTGCTGTAAGTTTGCATTGTTTCATCATCTTTTAACTTCAAAATTGCAAAAAGAAGTTTCAATTCCTTAGACATGAACTCTACATTAAGACCAAAATCTTTCTCCATTTTACTCTCCTTTAATAGTGTTCTCACTTAGCCTCTTTGCAAATGATCCAACGACAGTGAATTTCTCCATTCCTTCCGATCCAGTAACATAAAAAGAACCGCTACGTAACCATGCATGTGCAATTAGTGCCCCACTATTATCCTTAGCAGTTCCTAAATAAAGAGTACTCTCAATGTCACGTTTTTCAAGCATTTTCATCCCAGCTATCGCTTTAACGAGACATTGACTTTCCCAAAAAGTATAACGACTCATAATAGAAATTGCTTCGGACACCTCCTTTAGTGTATCCTCGTGTTGCTGAATTTGAGCAACTGATGTTTCGTTCATGTAATCCCCTAAAGAAGGTGCAACTTTGGAAAAGGTAATACTTTTTAGTACACGCGCCCATCCTAAAAAAATAAAAGCCTCTAAAAATAAAAGCTTTGTTTCCATGTTCAGCAATAAAAATACCCTTAACCTTTTCACAATATTCATTAATCCCTTCCTAACAGTTCTTTTGAAATTACAAATCTATCTATTAGGCTGATCTTTTATTTGAATTAACCCTTCTTGAAATAAACACTCTAAAAAGGAAAGAACTTGCTCTTCACAATCTTTTCGTTCAATATCATAGTTGGATACTAGCATAGTAACAAGCTGATTAATTATTATTGGCTTTTCAATAAGCTCCCATATTTCTCCGCCTATTTCACCTAAGTTATAGTACTTTCCTTTCTGGACATTTAACATAACTTTTTCTCCATCCATATCGCTTACTATATTACCTTTACTTTGGACAACGTTATGTTTTAATGATATTTTTCTCGAGTGGACAACCATCAACCATACTCCCTTTCTGTATAGTATTTAAAATAACTTCCACAAGCTCATGAGCTGTAAATCTTGAAGTCGGGCGACTTACTTGAAACATTTCCATTCCACTTGCAATATGAGTTGAAGTTTCAAAATGCCATTCCATTAATCCTAATTTAGAAATCAAAGAACTCCTAAAAGTATGACGGTATAATTTATACAAGCGTGCGAGCCCTTCTATACGGGTCGTCTCAATATCTTCTCCCTGTGTTTTTACTAATTCAATAACACCAGCAAGAGGTAATTGATCTGGAAAGAATTGAGAATTCACAGGAACAGCATACTTCGTTTCTCTTTCAAACAAAGGGCTCAATTGCGCTACTTCCATCCCCAACTCATTTATGCTCTCTTGCCATAATTTTTGTTGTGCGTAAGAAGGATGAACTATTGCAGTATTTTTATTCAAAAGAGACACAGCAACTACATCATCACTTAAAAGCTGATATCCTTTATTCAAAAAAGCCGAGGCTAACGTTGATTTTCCAGCTCCTGAATCACCAATTAATGCGTATGCTTTTCCATCTATGGCAATTACACTCCCATGCAATGGGAGTGTTTTACGTTGCATTAAAAGCGCCCCCATACAAGTTCCTAGAATATATAAGCGAATTTTATCTTCTTCTGCGTCTGCCATAGGTGAAAAGGTGATTTTCTCGCCGGCCTGTATAGAAAATATTGCAGTTTGAGGAACATGAAACATAACTACATTATCCTCCACTACAATTGTTTTTTGCTTTTCCGCGCTATATTTACACCACTGTTCTGACAAATCCGTTATTTCAACTTGAACATCTGCCACCTCTTTTTTTTCATTCAGCTGAGACAATTCGGGTAATGGAATTTCACTTACTATTTTTAACCCGAAAGCTTGATATAACACATTCCCCATAGAATCAAACATCCTATCCCCCACATTGTCAATTTTTTGAAAGCTCTTATATAATAAAGCTATATAAGAGCTTTATTTTTCCAATGACTTAACTGTACTTAACTGGATCATCTGGGTCAGGTTGAACAGCATCTGGATATTTATGCCCAGGCCCAGCCATAGTCATATTAATATTAAGTACTTCTAATACAGGTTGTTTCCATTCCTTTTTCATACGTATCACCTCCTTTCATATTGCTTTTTTTATAAATCGATAGAAGATTAAGCTGCGCATTAAAACTCTAAAATCTAAATCAAATGCATATTCTGGTCGAGGTTCTTTACAAATTTTTGAGATAGCTCTCTTAATTACCTCTACATTTAGAAATTCAGAGATTACTGGATCTACACTAAGTTCTTCAACTTCCTCAATAAATTCATTCCAAAAAGGAGCCATACGGTAAACACCATCTGCACCTTGAATACCGCGAACCCGTTGATTCAATCGTACTTTATCAGGAAGGAAGCTCTTTGTGGCTCTCCGGATCAGGGCTCTATCTAAACCATTTTGAACATACTGTTCTTCTGGGACTGACAAACAAAATTGAATCAATCGTAAGTCATTTGTGGGATCACGATCCCATAAGGCATAACGTAATGATAATTTCGTTTCATACGTGCCATTTATGCTCCAATAATATGGTTTTTCAAACTGTTCTCTTTTCATTTCATATGCATTAGAAATAGCGGTGCCTGTTATATCGATTTCTTGTTCTCTAAGTCTGTCAAAAACATTCATTTCCCTTGCAAATTCCGGATTAATTATTACGGAATTTGCATCTTGTTTTCCTGAAAAAAGTAACTGATGCAAAAATGGAAATGCCTTTCGTCTTACCACTTCAAAAACACGTGATTTTTTTACTCCTATATTTCTACTATATAAATATAGTTCACGATAAAAACGAATCCAATGTAGCTTTTTCAATAACATTGCCTGGTAATCTAAAATAGGTCCCCATGATACTGTCCAATTACCTCTTTGACCACTAAGAAGTACTCCTATTCCCTGCTGAGATGCTTTTTCATAAACTCCACTCAACCAAAAAGTATTCTCAAAAAATTTATATGGCATCTCCATTGTTTCCAGCCAATCATCAATTTCCGATAGTGGGCTTCTCTCTGGCAATTCTAAATAATAATCCTGTATATTCCCTACATGCTCTACAGTCGATTGAATAAATGGTCTTTCGTCAGCTATCCTACCTTTGTGTGTCCAATCTTCAAATCCTTCTACTGGAACATAACTATACGTATGTAATTTTTTATTTTCAGTCCGTAAATCCCTTGCAGCAAAACTAACGACAGAACCTGAGTCTAACCCTCCACTCAAATGGGCTCCGACTTGGTGGTGTGTTCGCAAACGTGCCTTCACTGCACTTTTATACACCTCTCGAAACGCCTCTTCATACTCTTCATTTGATTTTAAATTAAGCATTTTCCCAACAGTTGGTGTATAGTATCGTGAAAACTTCACTTCGCCTTCCTTTACCAAAATAGTGTGTGATGGAGGCACTTGTTCTATATATTTGTAAACTGTTAACTGTGGATCTACCGATTCGAAATTTACAGGTATAGCTAAAAATTCAGCAAGCCACTGCTCATTCAATTTTTTCTCAATATACGGTAGAGTAAATAACGGATTTATAATGGTACAAAAAGCAAGTTTTTCCTCACCACGATAAAAATAAAGGGTCCGACTTCCTGAAAAATCTCTGGCACCAAAAAGAATTTGTTTTTTCTCATCCCAAATCATAAAGGCAAAATCGCCTACCAAATATTTTGGAGCCGCTTCCCCCCATTTCTGATAAGAGAGTAAAATCAACTCACTATCTGTCATGTTTTTTCTATCCGAATAATCCACTTGTAATTTTTCAAATAACTCATTACGATTATCAATAATAGCATCTGCTGTAATTGCCAATTGCTTTTCATAATTATAAAAGGGTAATTGTTCACCAACTGACTCTGGTGTAATCCATTGTGCATGACATCCTAGAAAAGCATTTTCTTTGTGCCATATTTGAATATCGTCAGCAGGGTACTTTTGTAATTCACTCATTAATCGTGTGCCATGTTCAATTGATATAGGTTCATTATTAAAGTGAATAATGCCAGTTATAGCGCTCATTTCTTCCTCCTAATATATGAAAAGTTACTACAATTACTATTTACATATTAAATTCGTTAAACATACCCCTTTATCATTCTTTTTAAAGAACGAAATTTTTTATTTTTATTACTTTCTCAATTACATGCTTTAATTTACTCTCAGACTTATATATTATAGACATTTCCAAATCTATACTCCTCCCTTTTTTTATGTAAATTGAAACTGAACACTAGAAAAGATTCATTATAAAGAACAATTAGTGGTACGTATACAAATCTAATTCAAATTCCATTTTCACTTACTTTTCTTTTAATTCTTCCATTCTACAGCTTTTAAAATGCTTTGAATTACCCTTTGTTGATCTTCTGCTAACATATTAGATCCTGAAGGCAAACAAATTCCACTTTGAAATAGGTACTGCGACACATCTTCATTTTTGCTATGCGGATAATACTTCATCTCTTTAAAGAGCGACTGCATATGAAGTGGCTTCCACATAGGACGCGCTTCAATGTTCTCTTCTGCTAAAATTCTCAACAATTTCCCAATAGAAATCCCAGATTCCTTTTCATCAATTGTCAATGTAGTAAGCCAACGATTTGGGCGAGTATGTTCTAATTCAGGCATAAAATAAAACCCTGGCATGTGAGATAGCGCTTCGTAATACCGTTTATATACAAATCTTCTAGCTCTCACCCTATCTTCTAACACTTCTAATTGTCCTCTACCAATACCAGCTAAAATATTACTCAGTCGATAATTATACCCTATCTCACTATGCTCATAATGTGGAGCTGGATCCTTTGCTTGTGTCGCTAAAAATCTCGCTCTTTCCAATGCTTCTACATCATTAGAAACTAGCATTCCACCACCTGAAGTTGTAATAATTTTATTTCCATTAAATGAATAAACACCAAATTTCCCGAATGTACCGCTTGCTTTTCCTTTATATGTAGAACCAAGAGATTCTGCTGCATCCTCAACTATAGGAACATTATATTGATGACAAAGTGAGAGAATTTCATCTAGTTTAGCACTCTGACCATATAAATGAACAAGAATGATAGCCTTAGGCAAATTCCCCATTTTATTAGCTTCATATAATGCATGTGCCAATGCACTCGGTGACATATTCCAGGTTTCCGGTTCTGAGTCAATAAATACCGGTTCCGCTCCCAAATAAACAATCGGATTTGCACTCGCTACAAAAGTAAAACTGGAACAAAATACTGTATCTCCCTTTTGAATACCTAATAACTGCAAAGCTAAATGAATAGCAGCAGTACCTGAACTAACTGCAGTACCTCCTCTAACTCCTACAAAAGATGCAAGTTCTCGTTCAAACCCATCGACATTTGGCCCAAGAGGAGCAACCCAGTTTGTATCAAATGCATTTTGGATATATTTTTGTTCATTCCCACTCATGTGCGGAGAGGAAAGGTAAATTCGCTTTTTATGCTGAACTGTGTGCATGTAAACACATCCTTTATACATATTTAAATACTATGTATCTAAAAACATATGCTTTAATACAGATATATCAGATAATCTCCTTAAATTATCAATTGTATAATGTGCTTTATAAGCTTGCTCAACTATAAGATTATGGTAAATTCCATCTTCTCTACTAATATGGATCGTTAACCATTTCAATTTCTTGGCCGTTATAAAATCCTTACTTAAATTATCTCCTATATAGACACATTGCTCATGAGGCACCTGTAATTCCTTACTTATTTTTTCATAAGGAATTTTGCTTGGTTTCCAACATTCTTTTCCTAGCTTATCAGTGAGAATTATTGAATGAACCCTCTCTTTTAACTTTAATGCATTTATTTTTCTTTCTTGAGCAACTAAATATCCATCTGAAATAAGTCCTATTTTAACGGTATTAACCAAATTATTTAGTACCCAATCCGCTTCATCCAACAATTGAATATCTGGTTTATGGAACCTATACTGTTCTATCAAATTACTAATCAATTTTTCATCATAATCAATGTCTAACTTTTTAAGTGTTTTATTAAACACAAACTTTCTTTCACCTGAATTGAATAATCGAATTGCGATATTATAAAAACCAATTTTTCCATAGTTATCTTTAATCCAATCATCCACTGCTTTAAAGCCACTTACGACATAATCTTTCTCTTTATATAAAGTATCATCCATATCAAAAACAATTGCTTGAATCACCATATTAAATACTCTCCATAAAAACCGCTTCGTCATATCTAAGCATTGTTAAATTTTCTCTCCAATTAAAGTCTTTATCTATAAAGACTTCCCCCTGACACATTTTAATTGTCCAAAGTGGAAAATTCGCTCCTGCTTCTATTGATAGTGGTATTCCTCCTCCAAAACGAGGGTTTATTTCAATAAACGTAATTTGCCCATCCTCCTTTTTAAAACATTGTAAAGTAATACATCCAATAGGATTAGGAAGAGCTTTTATTACAGTTTCTGCTGCTTGGATGATGTCAAAATCTTTCTTGGTCACACCTTTACTTACCTCACCTGCTCGTGTCTCTATACGCAATCTAGGAACGATCGTTTTTATATTCCCATAGAAATCTACCATGACATCTATAGTGTATTCCTCTCCTGAAACGTACTCTTGTATCATAGCGTTAGGTATATACTCCTTAAAAAATTCCAATTCCTTTTCATTCATTATTTTTGTTACACCTTTACTAGAACTGCCATCATAAGGTTTAATTAATAGTGGAAATTGATATTCCTTTCTTCCAATCTCTTCATCACTATACACTCTAGGAGTTGGTATATTATTAGAGACAAAAAAGTTATATGTGTATTTTTTGTTATTAGCAATTTTATTTAATTCCATACTAGAAACTAGTACTTTTACACCAATACCTTCAAAAACCTCCGAATTATTAGCCATAAGGATTAATTCCGTATCAATTAACGGAATTATTAGATTTATCATTTCAGATCTACATATTTTTAACAATTCATTTATATATCCTTCTTCATTTACACGCGGAACAATAAAATGCTTATCGCTAAAGTAAATGGTAGGAGCAGTTTCTTTTAAGTCTGCAGTAAAGATTTTCCCTTTGATTCCTACTTGTTCAAATACCTCCTTAAATTTTTTAATTAAAGTGACCCTCCTACCAGAGCTAGTAAACAAAATGTTCATTTTATTCCCCCCCCATGCTCGATTCCCCCCTTAAAAACTGGCATAGTCACATGCTTATTATTTGTTATCCCTTCCGATTTTAAAACCTTACTAAAAGTTAGATATAAAATTTTCAAATCTAAAAGAAAACTTTGATTCTCAACATACCATACATCTAATTTAAATTTCTCATCCCATGAGATACTATTTCTTCCATTAATTTGAGCCCATCCAGTGATTCCGGGTTTAACATTATGCCTTTTAGCTTGCTCTTGCGAATATAAAGGCATATATTCCATTAATAATGGTCGAGGGCCCACCAAACTTAATTGACCTTTTAGCACATTTATTAATTGTGGTAATTCGTCCAAACTATATTTCCTCAGGAATTTTCCAACTTTAGTTAATCTAGCGTAATCCGGTAAGAGCTCCCCGCTATTATCTCGCTCATTGGTCATCGTACGAAATTTATAAAGATAAAAGGGTTTTCCATGTAACCCTGGACGTTGTTGTCTAAATAAAATAGGTGATCCTATCTGGGTTTTAACTATAATTGCTACTAAAAGAATAATGAAAAAAAAGCAAATTAATAATAATAAAGAAATAAAGATATCCAACAGTCTCTTCATTACCAATCATTCCCCCATCTTAAATTATTACAAATGCTTTTCCAAAGTGAAATAATATATAAAGTATTCATTACGGATTGAAATCAAGTATTTTCAAGTTGTAAGTAAAGAATTGTATTCAATTTTTCTTTACTTATCACCTGCAAACATTTTCTTTAGTACACAACTTTAAAACTTAATAAGTAGAAGAAAGCAATACACATAGGTGCAAAATATATTTTCCAAATGCTTATCCAAGAGACTATTACACACTGTAAAAATCTCAAAAAGTATATTCACAAAAACAATTTTATAAACAACGCTTAATAGTATAAAAAAACATTTATTATTAAAACATTCTCCTACTCACTATTTTTTAGTATGCAGTTAACGTAATAACAAAAAGCTATTATGTTTATAAAAAACATAATAGCTTTTCTCTTTTCTATAGTAGTAACTAAAAGTCAATAAGCATATTATCTATTAGGAATTAGACTATTTCGAATGATTACATTGGACAAAACCCTTCCATGTACCATTATATAATACTTTATAGACATATTTATTAAGAGCCACTCTACTTCATTTCTCATAACTTTTTGAAACTATTCAAATTTAATTATCACCATGCATTAATTTGAATCGATTACACCATTAACAATATTTCCTTGTAAAAATTCCCTCCCCGTAATTGTAATTTTCGCATTATTTAACACGTTATTTTGAATTACTACTTGAGGTGTACTACTCGTTGTTCTATTATCTATCCCAACTTGCATCAAATTTGTGGAATTTATAATATTATTTTGAATTATCACTTGCTTACCAGTAAACGCTGCATCCAAAACAATAATAGCTCTCTGAAGAGTATCATTTGTAATTTTTATAGTATTTCCCCTTAACACTATTTCATCAGATACATTTTGAATATTCAAGACCGTACCATTTGGTTTTTCTATATGACAATCTATCATCTTGAATGCTTTGAGGTTATTCACTGTAAATAACGTGTTATTTCTATCTATACTAAAGAACTTGCAACCTTTTAATTCTAAAGTGCTTCCTGTACTTGCTATCCCCAAAAAGATTACATCCTTAAAAAAGCAATTTGTATACGTCCCTGCAACTAGGGTTGGGGGTTTAACATTATTAAATATAATATTTTCAAATATCCATCCTGATTTAACTGTTCCTACTGGTACATAATTTAAATACAAAACGTCTTGTCCTTCAAATATACAATTTGAGATAGTTTGCGGTTCATTTTTCAGCTCTAATGTCCACTGATACAATGATGACAAGGAATTAAGTTTATCTGTATCGTTTATAAAACGACAGGAATCAACTTTAACCGCATATGGAAAGGGAGTATCAATAATCATTTTACTATTAGAAAAAACATTATCCGATATATTAATAGATCGATTTACATATACACCTTGAACATTTACTTGCGCTCCGTATACATAATTATTGGAAAAAATAACATCTCCTAACAAAGAGACCTTGGTTAATCGGATATTATTCCCTGTTACGATTACCCTATCTGCACCACCATTAATAGACAACCCAACATAAGCATTTGTAATGGTATTCATAATAGAATTATTCGATATATAGATAAACTTCCCATTTACAACAATAATATTATAATTTTTATTATCATGAAAATTATTTCTTTCAATATATATATATTGATTTAAATCATATCCATCTTCAATATCTAGTCCACTTTGTGGATTGGTACCTGCGATGTGATGAATATCATTATCTCGAATATATACATTCTTTGCCCCACATACACTAATCCCTTGTCTACGGCAATCATGTAAATTACATTTTTCTATATAAGTATATTGCGAAAAAGAAGGTACCCGAACATTTATTAAACAATTTGCAGGAGCAGGAACATTCCCTTGATGCAAAACAACTTTAGCATAACTTGCTCCATTAGGGACTTCTACTTCATCAAAGAATTGTACATTGGTTTTTGAAGATAAAAATATATTGTTTGAAGTGTAAAAAATGACATCATAATAATCGCATTTTATTTCAGAACCCAATGCTCCAAATCCATTTCCATATAATCCAAAGTAACCATACTTTACAATAGCCACTTGGTTCATATCAATTTGCAAATTGGAACGTATCTTTGTTGTACTACTTACCAATGAACCATCTGTTGTATTAATTGCTCCCTGTTCAAATGAACTTGCTAATGCTGTAGGAAAAGGTGAAATCTGCCCAAAAGTACTGTTCAGTGTAATGGCATCTCCTGTACAATCTAAAATATCTAGATTATCTAAAGATACAAACCGTGTATTGTTCCCCCCATCAGCAGGTGGAGTAAAACTCCCCAATTCAATGCCGTACCCTGCCTCATGTGTTCCCCCACTAGAGTAATCATGTGTATATCTATCTCCTTGGATAATACCATTTGTTATCCTAGAATATACTTGATTTCTACGAAAACTTATAATTGCATATCCAGTCAAATTATTTGTTTCCATTTTTAATGTCGAACCGTTTAGATTCAAAGTTAAATGACTTGGTGGTTCGATGGGTGTTTGTTTATCAATCAAATATATTCCTCTAGGTAACACAACTTCCGTATAACCTTGTTGAGCCGCCCATACTAGAGCATTATTAATACCTTGGGAAGTATTGATAGCATCAGTCCCATCATTCTTAACATCCCATCTATCTAATTCTAATACATATATACTTGTAGAATTTGTAGCTTCAAATGATTTTGGAATCCATTTTAATTGCGTACTATCATAAGTTAAAATGTCATTATGAAAAGGAGGCTTGGACACCAAATCTAAATCATTCAAATTCCCAAGATTATCCCTTCTTCTCCACATCAATTCACACCTCTTTTTTGCTTTTCTACATCTTATGTTTCATAAGGTAAATTGATTGGATATAAGAGAAGTAATATCACTTTTTATTGTTTTTAGAGATCCATTATTTAGAAAGCCTTTTTACAATTCCTTTCTAAAAAGGTCTATTCTTACTAGCTGTTTTCATTTCAATACTCTTTTATTTATAACTATTTAAACTTACAATATTATTAAAAAGACACTATACTCTTTATACCTAACGCCCCTATTATTACCTACTATTATTTTCAGAACAACCTAAAATCTCTTCCGTAAATAAAGCATTTTTTACTGTGATATGGAAAAAATAAAATTATAATTTATGGATAATTATCATTCGGAAATTTCCGAGTTAATATTTTCGGCTTTATTTTTTTTATTAATATCCGGGTTAAATTAAGGAAATATCTATACTCTTCCGCCTCTTTAAATACCATCCAAAAGATCAGATTCGGAATAATCAGACACAAAATACTACGTATTGCCATGTCCATAAATATATTTATGTGAAAAATATAACCAATAAAATCCGTTGCTATAATAGAAAATAATACAAGCACTACAAACAAAATATATCTAATAAAATATACTTTTACAGATTTTTTAAAAATCATTTTAAATATAATATAAGGGTCATACCAAAAGTAAGTACATAATCTACTAATAACAGTCCCTAAAAGCACTCCTGCTATTCCTATTTGTTTCGCAAGAATTATAGAAACTACAATATTTATAATTGCCGCTATAATAGGTCTGTACTTCCCTTTTTTAAATAAACCTGTGGTTTCTCTAAACATTGTAGTTGTATTTTGCATTCCTGAAGTGAAAAAATTAAGTAATATGAAAAATAATACATACTTATTAAACACATATTCCTCACCTAACCAGATTGTTATAAAAGGATTTATCAAATTCCAAAGGCAAACTGTACAAAATCCATATATCCAAAAATTTAAAAAGTTAATTACACGAAAAATAAAATATTTTTTTTCTGCATTTTCTTTCACATTCAAATTTCCAACACTAGCAGTGATAGAATAAAACAAATAGCCTAATAAGGTATTTAATGTATTTAAGATCAACAAATAATTTGAATAAAACCCAACCCAAATAACCCCAATAAATTTCGATATAACTATATTATCTGTTGCATTAATTACTACACCACTAATTTTATATAGCAACAAGGAATACAAATTCTCAAAAAACTCATGTCTGTCTGTCTTAGATAATTTCGCATTATTTTTTTCTTTTAAAAATGGATATAATTTATTTGCCTTATTTGCAATATATACATTCTCAATTACTTTTAATGTTAATTGAGCTACCAGTACTACAATGTAATCACTAATAATTATTAATAAAACAATTTGTAATGCATTAGATATAATTATGAACAAAGTGTGTATTTTAGAAATAATATAGTTACTTTGATCAGCAATAATAATAGATTGCTTATATACAAAATAATATGATGACACTGAACTTATTAAAAATAAAAGATAGATAATGTTAATGTCTTTAATCGTAGTATCTGCATTCACTAAATGATCAAGAAATGGCAATAGAGATAACCCAATTAATAAAACTACTACTCCTATTAATCTGTATGCTTTTTGATATAAATTCATTAATGCCTGTATTTTATAAATATCCTTCTCAGCTAATGGCCTATATAAACTATATATTATAGCTGTATCAAATCCTAAATTAGCTAGGGAAAACATCAATAGTATACTTGTAAAAAGCCCATCCACACCTAAATATTCTATACCGAGTGTAAAAATAAAAACAGTTCGAACAACAAATCCCATACCAATACTAATTATTTGTCCAGACAAACCGAATAAAATATTTTTTAAGGAGTTTTGTATTCTCATCGTAATACCTTCTATATTTTAGTTGTTTTGCGTACCCACTCTACTAAATTTAGCACTAATCTTCCTCTTTAAAATCGGGAAAAACTTTGTTATCCTGTATTTTAATAACGCTTTTCTTCGTTGCGCCTTGAAATCATAATCTAGAAACCAATTTAGTAAATTTTTATCTGTAATACAATCACAATTTTGTTTCATTCGCACTTGGATTAAATTCCAATACATTTCAATGAATGTATTAGTAAAAAACTTCACCTCATTATTTAAAGAAGTTTTAACGTACTGATAAAGATTACTTGGAATATTAAAACCATATTCACGAGGGTCTCTCCCTTCAGCAATAATTCCCATAATTGTTCTTAAACATTTTTCACATTTACAACAATTTTCTTCATTTTTAAAACATACCCTGATATTAACAGGTTCTTTACTACCTGAATAATGGTCCACAACAACTTTAATCTTTTCTTGCCTAGTAAGTTCGTATCCATCATGAAAGACTGTTCCAGATGCATATTTTATTTCATTATCCACAGTTGGATCAGATGCACAAGTAACTTGATATAATGGGGAATTAGAACTTGCAATGTATATACATTTTATCTTAAGTTTAAAAGCTATTGGAATAGCTGCAGATATTATTGCTAGACCATGATGCAATCCATGCCACCATGTATCGTTTAACTTTTCTCTAAAATCATGGTCAATGTTCCCTGCAATTATAAAGGTCCCATAGTTAGATTGTATAAAAATATTTTCTAGTCCATTATCCTTTACAAAATTTACGGCATTTTCTTTATCTGCCTCCCATACTTTACTACCCTCTATTTCATTTTCATGCCATCCATATTCAGTAACTAACAAAGGGTGTTTATCTTTTATTCTTATAAATGTAGTAAGTGCATCCAATCCACCACTAAATAAAGATGCCGCTTCAAGTTCCGGAATGTAAACATTATCAATAATTTCTCCTACAACCATGGATCCTTTAAATTTCACACCAGGAAACATGTTTTGATATGCATTTTTTATATTATTTAAACAAATATAAAAAGATTTATCTAATTCATTTATTACTATTGTTGAATTAGTAATCCATACAAGAGGAACTACATTCGCAACAAACGGAATAGCCAAAATACTTAAAGGGATGTCAGATACATCATAGTTATATTCAAGAAACATATGATTACTTGTCTTAAAATACTTTTGTAAATCCCCCTTAATACTAAAATAATAATCAACTCTATTATTTCTTACGACAATTTTATCGAGAATTATACTATTCATTTGAGCCTCCTAATAAATCGCCATTTTTATCACAATACATTTGTTAATTAGAGAACTGTTTTAACCATTGATTTACTACATCAAAATTCACTTGAACATCCGTGATAAACTCTGCATTTATCATTTTTTCGAGATTATTTAAATCTTCTCTATCAATCAGATTTAAATTATACGTTTCCCCCATCCCCTTAGCTCTTTCATCTATAGAGATAATTATTGCACGTTTTTTATGACGCATAGCAAATATACCGCCATGTAAACGTGTTCCAATATAATCAACGGCTGTATTTAGGATTTTTTCATATGCCTCTATAGTAGGAGATATAATTTTTATACCTTGTATACCCTCTAAAGATTTTAAATATTCAAAATCATCAGCATCTTGTATCCAAAAGTAGACATTTTCATAACTTTTGTTAAGTATATCTATCAGTAATTGATCTTTTTCACGATCTTTAGAATGATGAGTTAATGTAAAAACAACCGATTCCGATTTTCCACTCGGAATTCCCCTACAAAAATCAGGCGTAAAAGACCACAAAGTTGCACAACCAGTATTTAGAGCTTTAAACCCCATTTCTTCTAAAAATTTTTTTGTTCTTTCATCTCTAACGCTATGTATATATTCATGCGATAAAACTTTTCTATATAACATTTTTGTATAGGGATTTATTTTATTCCCTTTGCCTGCACCCACTCCAACCAGAATACTCCCCTTTAAAGGACCATAATTAAATATATTTATATTCCACTGTGGAAAATGAGTAAACATATCCATTGCTAGCAAATTCGAACCACCTACAAACTTATATTTCGCATCACTATAAATCTTTACCCTATTTGATTTTCTCGCTACTTGGTACCAATGAAAAGGTGAAACATGAGTAGGTAATGTTAAAACATATGCATTTTTAGTTATATCAGAAAGATGATGCTTTACACACTTCATTATTATATCGTCACCCTTGTTAAGAGAACCTACTGATGTATCTAATACTAAAACATTATCCATAAAAATAATTCCCCCAAGTATCTTTTATAAATAGTAAAAGATTTTTTAGTTTTATAGCTTAATCTATTCTAATTCAATTAACCTATATATCTTTTCCACTTCTATTTCATTACCATAATTTTTTTGGCTTACATTATTAACAATTTCATTTCTGAATTCAACATCATCAATCATTTTTTTTATTCCTTCGACAATTCCCTTTATACCCATTGGACAAATATATCCATCTACGCCGTTCTCCAACTGACTTTTGGCAGTTGAAAAATTAGTTATTAATACTGGTTTCTTAAGAATTTGCGCTTCCCGAACTGTTACTGCCTTCCCTTCGTATCTAGAAGGTTGTACATAAATATCACATGCTTTTATGTACGGGTACGGATTAATCTTCTTACCTAGTAAAACAAATTTATCTTGAAGTCCTAGTTTATCTATCAACAATTTAAGTTCCGCTTCTTGCGGCCCATATCCAACTATGTACCACTCGATATCATACCCTTGATCTAATAACTGTCTAAGCGCATATATAGCGTCATCAATTCCTTTAGCATGCGAAAGTCTAGCAACAGTAATTAACTTGATTCGCGCGCTATTTATTGATATTTCCTGAGTAATATCTCCTTCATTGGATTGTTCACAAACAAATTCAGAATCTATTATATTTTCTATCACTTGCACCTCTTTATTAATATAAGTTAGACTATTCAGGAATGTATCTCTACAACTTTCAGAAACCGCCACGATATCATCCATTTCCCTCCACATTTTACATTCCATTTCTTTGTTAAGTTGTATGTTCGAATAATCAGTATGAATCCACCCAATTTTTCTTTTCGCTCGAACTTTATCCCCTATAAAATAATGCGGCCATAAAAAACTTATCGCAACATCGTACTCTTCTCTCAATTTTGGAAGAAATGGAAGAGATATTCTCCATCCATATTGAATGACAAAGTATCCAGGTTCTTTACTATTTACAAACCTTCCATGCATAACACCCATAACTTTTCCTATCATCCTAGTAATTCCAATTGAGAAATGCCCTTCTTGTAATATCTGTTTAATTGATTTTCTAAAAGTAGTATATTGTTGCAATTCTTCTAATAAATTCGGCTCTTTGGGTAGTAAAGAGAAAAATCCTCCTTCATGTTTAAATAACATTAAATCTATATCATACTTACTGTAATCAATTGTATTTAATAAACCAATCAAACTTCTTTCTACTCCACCAATTTCCATATCAAAAGATGTAATTAATATTCTTTTCTTTTTCATAATAGGATACCTCACAAAATCTATTATTGATTTCTCTTCTTCATTTTATATTAGTATTTTGCTGTTACGCTTACCAATTTTCCTTATACATCAGACATATAAAATGAAAACAAATTAGATTACCCTACTTCTTCCTTGCACACAATTCCATATAACGATAGCCACTCGTAAATGTTATCGTTAATATCAAAGCCTAATTTCGATATATTGTTAATTATGAATTCCCTGTCTGGTCTTTCTTTTAACAAGGCTTTATAAATTTCTTTACACCATATTTCAATTTCTTCATCTAAGTCAACAAATGACATTATCCCTAACCCCATATCAGTATTATTAGGTAGTGTATCTGCTACAACACATGGTACACCTGCAGATTGCGCTTCTAAAGTTACAATACCAAACCCCTCAAACAAAGAAGGAAAAATAAAAACATCAAAGTTCTTCATGAGTCGTGGAATATCCTTCCTAACGCCCAAAAATCTAATGTTTTCAAAAATCCCTAATTGCTTTGCTTTTAATTCAATAGAAATCCTTAACGGACCATCTCCTACTAGAATAGCAACAAAATTTGAATCTCTTTTTAAAATTTGCTTTAAAACTTTTAGGATAAAAACATGATTCTTTGACTCTGAAAAACTTCCTATATGTCCTATTAATTTTGCTGTATTCGGTATATTAAGTTCCCTTCTTACGCTGACACTACTTCCAGCATCTATATCAGTAAATTGATTAATATCTATACCGTTTTTAATCAGTTCTATCCTCTGACTTTGAAGCATCCTTTCACCAAATAAAAAACGTGCTGCTTCAACGCTACACGCACAATAATTAGTTCCAGCATATTTAATAATAGATTGCAAAACCTTTAGGATAACTCTTGCTTTTATTCCAGAGTCTTGTGGCCAATTATTACTATGGGAATGACAAATCCTCTTTTTTATACCAGCTATTTTTGCCGCTACAGCAACGAAACCACCTTGATAATCCGTATGTGCATGTACAACTTCATATTGATTATCCGACATAATTTTCACAAGTTCTTTAACATAGGCAAAAGGTCCTATTTGTCCTAAACTAGGTACCTTATATATTCTCCCACCTAAGGCCATTATTTCATCTTCGTAATCATTTTTCTCATTTCGATGGGATACAAAATCAAACTGAAGCTGCTCCCTATCTATTTTCCTATATATATTCATTAATAATGTTTCAGCTCCCCCGCGATTCAGAGCGCTGACAATGTGTAAAACCTTCTTTTTATTTATAGGTTCAGGCTTAGAATCTATCCCCATTCAACAATCCTCTCCTAGCATTTTGCACTTTATTATCAAAGTAGATTACTCTTATAGATAATTCCCAAAGTAATTACATGTTCATATACAAAATAAATAAAATAGCACACTAGAACTGCATAATACATCAACTTTTGATCTTTATCTGTAAATGACTTCACAACCCAAGAAATTAATATTAACTGATACAATCCAAAATATATGGAGAATCTAGCAAATATCCAATTCTGTGTTGAAATAATCATAAAAACAAGACCTAATATAGACATATTTACAATATAATCACTTTCAGGGAATAACGCCCTCATTTTATCTTTCCCAAGGTAAGCCAGTATAATTGGCACTATATTCACAGCAACCCTAAGTATATTGGCACCACCTTCATGAAATTCCTTATATTGACCATATTGAGTATTTCCAATAGCCGAAAATAAAATTTCCGAAAACTGATTAAAACCTATTACTACACATACCGCTAAAAAAAGGAGCAAATATGTCGTTCCTGACCAGGCTTTTTTTCTTACAAAAAAGTATATTGGCATTAAAACTAATGCACTTGCATGAAATGTTGATGCACATAATACAATTAATGTATATTTTTTCCATTTTCCTTCGAAAATATATTTTGTAGCAGCAAAAATAATTGCAGCGGCTAAATATTGCCTAATCCCATTCATTGATGTTAAATACATACCCGACGTAATATAAACATATAAACTCAATTCAATTAGTCTTGAATATTTATATAGTGTTGCTACAATGAGTACATTTGTTATCAATGCTGTAGTAAAAACCATTACTTGAGGATTATCCGTATATTTTTTCAAAACCATTTGAAAAATATTAAAGCCCATGTCTTTATTAGTTTGAACATATTCCCAATTAAACTCCGTTATTTTATATGCATGCATATAAAAATAAGTATCCCCAATATTATTTCGAAGCCCTGCCACCAACACAAGAGATAAAGCCGCCATTATAATCAACAGCCTATTGGGCTTTATCAATGTAAGACTATTAGTCACTGGTATAGCAAAATACCTTGCAAAAAATGCGAGCATGAATACTATAGCAAGATTCATCCAAAGTATGGTCATTATTCTGTCCTCTCATTTAATTACTAAATAAGTCTCTACATGTTTACTTTCATTTTTGTTTTCATTGTAATGTAACTATAAAGGATAGCCCCAAATGGTAGTGCGCAAAGTGTCAGTCCTTTACATGGCGATTCTTGTATAAACCTTCTATTTCTCGATATGAAACTACTAGATACATAATGTATAGCTTGCCTATACTTAAATAGTCGATTAGTAAATGGTAATTTCATAAGTTCCTTGCGATAAAAAGCAAAACCTTTTGGGTTTCTACGATATTGGTTTAGCATATTCATTGATGATCCATCAGCCATGTATTCCACATAACAAAGCGCTTCGTTCATTAGTAACATCTCATACTGTTGATCTAACATGTAATATTTGTATGCTAACCCTACATATTTTTCATTTTTAAAAATTGGGTATGGATATTTCTTAGTCAATTCTGTGCGATAGACCAATTTTTTATCACCTGTGACACCATGTTTGTTGTAAAGATCAAAAAGCGTGGAGTGTTTAAGGTTCTCTGGTAACTTTGAACCAATTATTTGTCCATTTGTATACAAATCCAATCCAATTATCCCGCTAACTTCTTCATTTCCATAGCTACTCCAAAAAGAAAGGATTTTTT
This sequence comes from Bacillus sp. EKM202B, assembly GCF_011066025.1. NCBI lineage: Bacteria > Bacillati > Bacillota > Bacilli > Caryophanales > Bacillaceae > Bacillus > Bacillus sp. EKM202B. The sequence goes on from NZ_JAAMNK010000004.1 coordinate 245,321, forward strand.
CTACCGCTTCATCGGGCATATAATCATCAGAATCAATACAAACATTTAACTCCGTATCAATCATTTCATATGCTGTATTATGAGCACCATGCATCCCTTGATTTTGTTGCCAATGATACTTAATTTTGATATGTTTTTCAGCAATCCAGCTATCCACCAATTCTTTTGTGTTATCACTAGATCCATCATCTATTATTAACCATACAAAATCCTTACATGTTTGATGTTTTAAACTCTCATAACAATTTGCAAGACAATATGCTCTATTATAAGTAGGGGTGAAAATCGTTAAATTCTTCAAATTACTCACCTCGAAAGTACAGAATAATAGTCTTGAGTTAATTCAGCCGTATGTTTTATATCGTATCCTTTTGCGAATACTACTTGAGTTGGTGTTTTCCTCGAAAAATTACTAGTTTCTATATTTTTCATTTTTTCTATCCAAGCAAATTTATCTGTTAGAGAAACATGTTCAACTAAATTCATTCCCAAGTCCACTTCTTTCGTAATAGTATCAGATATAATACAAGGCAAACCAACTCCTTGCGCCTCTATGAGAGTGAGTGGCAATCCCTCATGTATGGATGGAAAAACAAATACATCAAATGCTTGAAGTATCTTTTCTATATCGTCTCGTATCCCGAGAAACCGTATATGCTTCTCCATATTCAATTCCCTTACTTTATTTTCAATTCCCACGCGAAGCGGCCCTTCGCCAGCTAATAAAAGAATTGAATCCGGCTTAAATCGAGTTAACTGCGCGAATAATTCTATAAGGTAAGCATGATTTTTTTGATGAGCAAATCTTCCAACATGACCTACAACAAGAGTATCTTTCTCAATTTGTAATTCTTCTCTTACTTGTTTTCGTATGTCTGGACAGAACAAAAATCTATCACAATCAATTCCATTTTTTAAGATTCTAGCTACATCGGCTTTATCCGCAAATAGCCATCTGGCAGCAGCATTTGAACATGCTAACAAATGTGTTGCACATATGGCTATTGATTTTCCCGCATACCATTTATAGATTTTTGCAGCAATACCACCCTCACTACTAGTATTATGACTATGCGCAATCCTAACTGGCACCCTTGCTTTTTTAGCTGAACGAAGTACAAATCCGCTCATTTTATCTATATGTGAATGAACGATTTTATATTGCGTATGGGTACTAAAGAAATTATCTAGCGCCTTTATATAGCCCCTATGACCAACATCTGTAACATATGGAATTCTATGAATTTCCCCGCCTAACTTTACTATTTCTTCATCAAACACTCCTTCTTTACAAGTTAAAAAATCAAATTGTACTTTTGAGCGGTCTATATTACGATACAAATTCATAATTAAAGTTTCGGCTCCGCCTCTATTCATATTTACGACTACATGTAGTACTCTCAATGGAGTGCCCAATTTAAATCCTCCATTTCATCCATATATGTTGTATAAATTTCTTTTTTCTCTTTTAACACTTCGTTAACTGAATATTTACTTGTAATAATAGTACGCCCACACCGTCCAAACTGAGCTTGTAATTTAATACTTTTAGAAATAGAATTTATTCTTTCAGACATCGTCTTTATATCATCACGATCTATAATCCAACCATTTTTATTATGAATAATTAACTCCCTATGTCCCCGATTGTCAGTGGCGATAACTGGAAGTCCACAAGCCATAGCTTCCATAATATTAACTGGTAAACCTTCCCGGTAACTCGATGCAACAGCTAGGTCACACATCTGCAGCAAAGGGGCTATATCATTTCTATAACCAAGAAAATGCACCATACTACTCACACCTAGTTGAGCCGCTATATTTTTGCACTCCTTCATTAAAGGCCCTTCACCAGCAAGTAGTAGCTTCGCATGCGGAATTTCATTTTTTAATTGTGCCAATGATTGAATTAAGAAGCTTTGGTTTTTGTTCTTATTAAATTCAGCTGCATAAAACATTAAAAAATCTTCAGAATTATAACCATTTTTATGTCTTAATTGCTCCTTTTCACTTTCATTAACAGGAATATATCGTTCTATATCTACTCCTACACCATGAACGAGTTTAATACTTCCCGCCTGAAATCGATGCTTTACTGCTAAACTGTAATCTTCTTGATTAATTGTTAGAAGACAATCCGTAGTAGTAGCTAAAATTCTTTCGATTGGATAGTATAAGAGCCAATTTATGAATGATGATCCTTTACAAAAATGAAATCCATGCGCTGTATATATAACCTTTGTGCCTTCTCTCCGCACTTTTCTAGCAGCTAGACGAGCAATTGCTCCTCCCATAGGCGTATGACAATGAATGATATTATATTTATTTTGATGAATAATTGATGTAAGTTTTTTATATGCATGAAAGTTTTGTACGCTAATCGGTGATCTTTGAAGAGGAATATTATATTTTTGAGTTACGTACGGAAGATGTTTATTCCCATTCGCTGCAACATGCACTTCCCATCCTTGGTCTGCAAACCATTTCAAATACGGTAAATGAAAAGCTTTAAAATGATAATCCACAGTTGCACAAAACAGAATTTTTTTAGACACCATCCCACGCACCCGTCTTATAATAATTTTTTGCTATTAACCTGATACTGGTATTAATAGTTTTAAAGTTTTTCGCTGATTCACTAAATTTAACAATCGCTTTCTTAATTCCATCTCATCTAACTCTGTATATTCCAAAATTAACTTTTCTATTTCTTCTATACGAACATTCATTTCTTGCCCTACATAAATTCTCGGGTGAACTTGCTTCTCATTCATTTCATCTTCTTTTAGTAATTCTTCAAAAAGCTTCTCTCCTGGGCGTATACCGGTAAATTCTATTCCTATTTCATCCAAAGAGTTTCCTGATAATCGAATGAGATTTTTAGCAAGATCAACTATTTTTACTGGTTCTCCCATATCCAGCACAAAAATTTCTCCTCCTTTAGCTAGCGCCCCAGCTTGCACTACGAGTCTTGATGCCTCCGGAATTGTCATAAAATAACGAACCATATCAGGATGAGTAACTGTAATTGGTCCACCATTTTGAATTTGTTTCTTAAATAAAGGTATGACGCTTCCGCGGCTACCTAATACATTTCCAAAACGTACTGTAACAAACTTTGTATGACTTATTTTATCTTTGTGCTGAATGACCATCTCAGCTAATTTCTTTGTTGCACCCATAACACTCGTCGGGTTCACCGCTTTATCGGAAGAAATCATAACAAACGTTCCTACTCCATGTGTTCTCGCTGCCTCTGCTATATTCATAGTTCCAATCAAATTATTTTTAACAGCCTCTTCAGGATTGTTCTCCATTAATGGTACATGTTTATGTGCGGCTGCATGATATACAACATTTGGAAGATGTTTATTCATTATTAAATGCATCTTCTTTTCATCTTGTATATCCGCGATTTCTGGAATAAACACGCCTCTCATATCGTTATATTTTTCATTTAATTCCATTTCTATGGAATAAATACTGTTTTCTCCATGCCCTAATAAAATCAATTTTTTCGGTTTAAATTTCGCAACTTGTCTACAAATTTCCGAACCAATTGATCCACCTGCACCAGTAACTAAAATGACTTTATCCGTTATATAATCTGAAATAATTTCCACATCTAACTCTACAGGATCTCGCCCTAATAAATCTTCTACTTGAACATCTCTAAATTCATTTACTGAAACCTTACCTGTTACTAAGTCTTCTAACATGGGAAGGATTTGAGTTTTTACTTTTGTTTTTAAACAATCTTTTAAAATAACATTTCTCTCTCTCTTGTTTAACGAAGGAATTGCCAAGATAACTATCTCAATATTCAGTTTTTTAATAACATAATCAATTTGATTCATACCACCTATTACTGGAATCCCCCAAATATCAAGATTATGCTTTTTGACATTATCATCAATAAACGCGACTGGCATTAATTCAGCAGTATTATTCTTCAACAACTGCCTTGCAACCATCGTCCCAGCTGATCCAGCACCAACAATTAACGTTCTTTTTTTATCACCCTTCTTTACATAATAAATATCTCTGTACATTCTCCAAATAAAGCGGGAACCACCAATTAATAAAATATGAATCATCCAAGTTACAACTAACAATCGAAAATACATTTTTTGCATAATGATTTGCTGTACAACCGCTGTAGTAAGTATTGAAAATGTAACGACCTTGCATATAATTAGCAACTCTCCTATACTTGCATATTCCAAAGCTTTTTTATACAATTTATAAACAAAAGCAAATAAATGATGACTAACTAATAGAGTGATAGAGCTAATAACTGATGATAAAGTGATAACACTAAAGCTAGCATTTACAAAAAAATAACTAAAAAAAACTGCACTTAATACAATCAGTGAATCCATTAAAAGTAATAACGATATCCTCCGGCGATACGTCATATAACTTCCTCCTTTAATCAATTCCTTACTGAACTCTTTCAAAGTTAAAGTTTCTAACTATATACTCTTTATTAAAAGTACATAGCTAGAAACTTTAATAAAATATGGGCATCTAACCCTTCCTCACATTACACTTTTGATGACTCGCATCTAAGGTTGCTTTCACAACCCACAGCATAATCGAGTGCCTCCATTGATAGCGGTCAGGAGACATCACCACATCACAATTCTATTATTCTTTCTTTATAACGAACATTTTTATGTAAGAAGGTTAAATTTATTATTCTAATCCCCTTTATACTTTCCCATTCAAAATTGCACCCAATATTCTGCTTTTCGTAAAACTTAGCGCTCTTTTCGTTTCAAGCGCATCTTCGCTCACAGTACGATTATATCGGATCACCAAAAGTACTCCTTCACACTTATCAACTAATACACTCGTATCTGTTACTTCTAATACAGGGGAAGAATCAAATAATATGATGTCATACCGTTCCATTGCCTTTTGAATTAACATATCCATCTCACCTGAACCAAGTACTTCAGATGGATTGAATGGTACTGGACCGCTAGTTAATATATCAAGACGTTCCATCTCTGTTTTTTTTACAGCGCCTTCTAAATTTGTTTTTCCGTTCAATATATCAGTTAATCCAACTGTATTTTCTACTCCAAACATTTCCTGAATCGTGGGTTTTCGTAAATTTGCATCTACTATCAATACTTTTTCACCTTTTTGTGCTATTGAGACTGCTAAATTAACTGTAATCGTTGATTTTCCTTCACCATACCTTGGAGAAGTAATAACTATAGTTCTGCTTTTATGAATAGACGAAGATAATTGAAGGTTTGTTCGAAGCGAACGATACTGCTCCGAAATTTTCGATCTTGGAGCTGTATAAGCAATTATACTTTCTCCTTTAACTTTATTTGTTTTTCGTCTATTTTTGTAGGCCACTCCGTTCCATCCCCCAGTACCACTGTATTTTTTTTACTGAATTTGTCTTCCGTATTTTTCCTATTCATTTTAGAAATCCCGCCCAAAACAGGGACATCTAACAATTGCTCAATTCGTCGTTCCGATTTGATTCTATCATCAAATGAATCCAATAAAAAAATAAAACCGATACTGAGCACCATACCTACAGAGAACGCAATTAGTATCGTCTTAAGGTGATTTATATTTATAGGCATCGAATGTTTTTGAACTGGGTCTTCTGGTAATATACTCACATTATTAAAATTTAGTATATTTGCTACTTCTTTCTTATAAACAGCCGCTGTCGTATTTGCAATTTTATGTGCAAGTACAGGATCAATATCCACTACATTTATTCTCATAATCTGAGAGCCTTGTACACTTTCTATACTTATTTGTCCACTTAATGCACCTGCAGATCTGTTAATATTTAATTCAGCCGCTACTTTTTCTAATATTACAGGCTCATTTACCATCGCTTTCAATGTATTCATCGTTTCAGCATTAGCTTGAACAATAACCCTTGCTGAGGAGGCATACAAAGGTGTTTTCATATACATACTATACATCGCTCCTCCTACGGTTGTGAGAGTCGTAAACAACAGTAGTATCCATACCCTTTTCCATATAACAGTAAATAGATTTTTTAAATTTATTTCCTTATTCATTACTTCTCCCCCTCATTTAATACCAATGAGATTCCAGTTGACATTCCCATAAAAAACAGAAATAAAAGTAATATGTTTTATTTTTTAAATATACAAACATTTCTAATTAATGCCATTTTAGTTCTTTATACAGAACGAGTCAACATAAATTATTCTTGTTAAATGACTTCTTAATTACACCTCATAAATTACGACAATATTCACTGCAATTCATTGTAGATAAATGACGAAAAAGCCCTGATATCGTAGTATCAGGGCTTTTTTTCTTAGTATAGAGATGTATTTCGATTACGTTCTCATTGGTGAACTTGCTTGCGGAATAAATAGTTTAACATGATGCTTTATTTCATATCACCATGTCCCAAAATTTTTTGTTTAACATCTGATAAATCCTTCGCCAACGAACTAAACGCTTTTGCTTGTTCTTCAATGACTTGTTGGTTTTTTTCAATAACTTTTTGATATTGTTCTTCGCGCTGTTCATTCTTTTTTTGTGTAGTAATAAGCATCCACACAAATAACGCTGCGAATGCTCCTTGTTGAATCATTGAATTTAAGATCTGCTCTTCTATTATTCTCACTCCTTTTCTAATCTAAATAATTACTCATTCGAGTGACTCTAATCTTTTATCATCTTTTAACACCAATATGTCCTTATAGCTATCTCTGTCTTATAATTCTTGCTAAAGCTATCTTTTATGTCATAACTTTATAAAATACAAAAACAGTTACTACTGGAATTTTTATCGAATATCTACAATGTCAAAGTGTTCCTCAGGTGTCCAACGATTCCCACCAATATCAATCCAGCCTTCTTTACGGAAGAATACTGTAAGGGGTTCTTTTGAAGTAATACGTCCTTTGTATGAGCCGTTAATTCCATCATAAAAGTTTACTCCATATCCTTCTGGGTATTTTGATATTGCTTTGAAAGGTCTCCAATAATAATGCTCCGCTTTTACCCAACGGCTTCTACCTAAATCTAACCACACATCATTATCTTCTCCCCAGTACGCATTCCAGTACAATACTTCTGCTGCTGTTGTAAAGTTCCCCTGATAGTTGCCATGTGGTCTATCATGATAGTTAATACCATAACCTTCCCAGTATATTGACTTTGCGAACCCAATCCCTTCTGGTTGCGGTGTACCAACAACGCCACCTTTACCTGTAAACCATTCAAGAGATTTTTCTCCGTTTAAGTAATTTAAATCTACATTACCAGATACGCCCGCAAGACTACCACTTTCCGTATACTGCCATAAATCACAGTTATAGGCTGGTTTATTTCCATAACGTGGAATCCAAAGGAAATCCGCATTCACAGTATTTAGTCCATAGCTTGTATACATGTGATGTGATACATATAGACCTATTTTCCAGCCAACTGCACGGCATGTATCAATAAATGCCTGTGAAGCTTTCGCTAAGTTAACTGCTCCACAACTTGCTAATGTATCATCTTCCACATCTAATACTAAAAATTTCGCTTCTTTGTCAGCGCGCGCCATAAAATCATTCGCTTCTACAATAGCATCCTGAACACTTACATAACATCCATAAGCATAGTGTGCAAATGGGACACCATAGTCTTTACAACCTTGTACATACTCTTTATAACGTGTATCAATTGTCCTTGATCCATATTGTACACGTATAATAGCAAGTTCAAGCTCTTTACTAGCTGCCGCCCAATTTATTGAACCATTGTGATGAGATAAATCTGCAATTTTCTTCATTTCTATTCCTCTTCTTTCCTATATCAAAATTTGTGAATAAAAAAACAACTCTTAATAGAGTTGTTTTTTTATCGAATATCTACAATGTCAAAGTGTTCCTCAGGTGCCCAACTATTCCCACCGATATCAATCCAGCCTTCTTTACGGAAGAATACTGTAAGAGGTTCTTTTGAAGTAATACGTCCTTTGTATGAGCCGTTAATTCCATCATAAAAGTTTACTCCATATCCTTCTGGATATTTTGATATTGCTTTGAAAGGTCTCCAATAATAATGCTCCGCTTTTACCCAACGGCTTCTACCTAAATCTAACCACACATCATTATCTTCTCCCCAGTACGCACCCCAGTATAATACTTCTGCTGCTGTTGTAAAGCTTCCCTGATAGTTGCCATGTGGTCTATCATGATAGTTAATACCATAACCTTCCCAGTATATTGACTTTGCGAACCCAATTCCTTCTGGTTGCTGTGTACCAACAGCGCCACCTTTCCCCAAGTAGTCTAATGGATTCACAGCATTACTCTTATTAATATTCCAGCCGCCTTTATGCATTTCAAAATGTAAGTGCTGACCATAAGCCTGTCCCGTTTCTCCCATAACCCCAATTGTTTGTCCTTGTGTAACAGAATCGCCTTCTTTAACTGTACGAGAACCACTTCGCATGTGAGCGTATACAGTTTCCCATGTAACTCCATTAATATTATGAACAATCATAATACATTCACCGTAACTAGATGAAAAATACGAACGACTAACTTTCCCACTAGCCGCTGCATAAATCGGATGATAGCCTGCTTCAGCAAGATCTACCCCATGATGATCTGGTCTGTCACCTCTAAAACCACTTGTTACTCTCGTTGTATTTGTTGGATAAATAAATGTTGCCATATGAATCTTCCTTTCTATTTTATATTGTCTATATTTATTATTTTTAGATATATTGTAGGTTTTCCAACCTTAAAACGAACAAAACAGAGAATTTCTCCATTGTTATCTACCATCAAAATATTATTCTTTTAACCATAAGTTAAATATTATTAAGATTACCAAAGACTCTTGAAAAACTATTATTTTATATGACTAATTCTTCTTTCCTACATTACAGTTTAAGTATAAAAAACAACTCTTAGTAGAGTTGTTTTTTTATCGAATATCTACAATATCAAAGTGTTCCTCAGGTGCCCAACTATTCCCACCAATATCAATCCAGCCTTCTTTACGGAAGAATACTGTAAGGGGTTCTTTTGAAGTGATACGGCCTTTATATGAACCGTTAATTCCATCGTAAAAGTTTACTCCATATCCTTCTGGATATTTTGATATTGCTTTGAAAGGTCTCCAATAATAATGCTCCGCTTTTAC